>CAYYYX010000001.1:0-105467 GCA_964476065.1 uncultured Verrucomicrobiota bacterium
ACAACATCTTGGGGTGATCAAACCTCAACTTGCGTTAAATTGATACCCCGCTAATTTAAAAGCTATAATGCGCATTCCAATGACAGTTGAACCACACATCAAAAGAGCCCTGCGCATTATCATCATCGGGCAATGCGTCGGACTGGTTGCCACACTTCTTTTCGGCAACGGGTTTATGCTAGCCTACTTCTCAAAACTGGGTGTTCCCGACTACCGAATTCTTCTTCTATTCGCCCTGATACCGCTGATCAGTATGACGCTGATCCTTCCGTTCGCCTATCTAGCTGACCGCACGGGGAAAAAGCGACTGGGTGGACTAGGCATCGCCGTTTCGGCGGTCGGATTTTTCATGCTGATCGGCGCACCCATTGCGCCGGGCGAAACGTCTCTCTGGCTGACGCTCGGCGTTTTGATTTTTGCTACGGGCAATGCCGCCAATGCATCGAGCTGGTTCGCACTCCTCAGCCCGATTGTCCCCGAAAATATCCGAGGACGCTGGTTTGGGCAGATGCGCACGGCATGGCAAACCACGGCCATTGTCTTCTCGCTGGGCGTGGCCGCTCTACTGCAAACCTATTCCTCCCTGCCGGTTTTCCAGTCGATCCTATTCGTCTGCGGCGTGCTCATTCTGGTTCGATTCGTCCTCTACCTTCAAATCCCGGAACTCGAACCCATTCAACCCCCGCGCGGCGGATTCTGGAAAGCACTGCATGAAATCTTACACCTCCCAGGCTACCTTCCTTTTTGCGCCTATATTTTTCTGCTCTCATTTCTAACGGGGGCAATTCCCGGCCTTCTCGGTCTACTGGAAAAAGAGTTTCTGGGCTTCAGCGATAGCCTGCTGGTCGTGATGGGAAACCTGCTTTCGATTGGCGCCGTGGTCGGATTTCTGATTGGCGGGAAAATGGTGGATCGACTCGGACCCCGTCCGGTCTTTCTCACCGGACATGCCGTTTTTTCCATCACGCTGGCGGGCGTGCTGCTACGCGGGTTCATCCCGCTACCGTCCGCCGTGACGCTGGGTCTGCTTTCGCTACTGTTCGGAGCGATGCAGGGAGCCGCCGGCATCGCGAGCACCTCGGAACTGTTCGCGCTGATTCCACAGAAAAATAAATCGCTCTCTACCGGCTTCAACTTGACCCTAATTGCGGCGGGACTCTCCTTTTCGGGTCTTTTCAGCGGACAGATTTTGAAGTGGAACATCCTGCGGCCAGAATGGGTTCTTTGGGGAAACACCCTGAGTTCCTATGACGCCCTGCTGGCCGGTTTCATGATCCTGACGATTTTGATGGCCGTGACTCCGCTTCTCGTCCCAGTCATTCGCCACCTGCACCGTCAGTGGATCCCGCAAAACAAGTAGCCACTGCGTTGCATTTCAGGGCTTCCGCCTTCGCCGAAGGCTACGGCGCGACAGGTCGCGTCGCAAGGGACGAACTTTTTCCAATGCTTGGAAAAACCACCTCCTGATTTTTCCAAGGTTTGGAAAAAGTAGATAGCCGGCATTGCCGGCTGGAAAAAATCAGTACGAAAGGCCGCCGAAGCCACTGACGGGTTTCGGCGCGGCACCAAACGGAAGGCGTTTGGCCGAGGGCGGCGGAACCAGCTTCTGGAACGTCGGATCGTTCCAAAGAGACTGGAATCGCTGATCTCTGCGCAATACGTTCCGGATCGGTTCGCCGCCTTTTTCAACCGCTTTCTGAAGCGCTTCTATGGCGTTGACTTTCCGGCCCATCGAGGTCCGAACGGCAGCGAGGTCGACCCAGCTTTTCAAGTCATCGGGTTTCTCGGAGACCGCTTTCGACAACACGAGTTCGGCCATATCAAATCGCCGCATCTGAATGAGCATTTGCGTGAGTTTCTGTTCGATCTGAGTCGGAAGTTTCGAGCGGAGAATAGTAGCGACCATCTTCCGAAGCTGGCTGTTTTCCCCCAGCGCGCTGTAGATTTGGATCAATTCAAATGCCTTATTCACATCCGCGCCTTCACCGCCGCTTTTCACCAATTTTTCAAGCTCTACACGTCGAGCGACCATTTTTTTCGTCTGGTCGATCTGCTTAAGAAATCCGCCAGCACTCTCGTTGTTCACATCCTTCTCTACAAAGGCCGCAATCACGGCGCGGGCATCGTCGAACCGACGGGTTCTCATGTATAAATTGGCGAGGCGGAAGGTAGCCTCCGGACTCAATGGGTAAAGAGCGACAGCCTGCTTAAAGGCGTGCTCCGCCTCGGCCCTTTCGCCGCGCGCATCGTAAAGCCCGGCGATGGCACTGCGTAGCTTAGAGAAGGTTTTTCGAGCCACGATGTCGCGAGTGAATTTCGAATCGCTCACCAGGCGATCCACGTACCAATCCCAGAACTCATGGTCGTTCTTGATCATCTCTTTCGTGATTTGGGTCGGCTGATTATTGATTTTCATGATCAGCCCGTGTGGCGTGAGATAAGGATACATCCACGGAATCACATAACTCTCTTCAACATAAAAATCCCGTTGGCGTAGTTTGCCGTCCGAGTCGAGCGGGTCGCGCGGTACGACAGCGAAACCCGCCTGGCGGGTTTCATCGGTTTTGGTTTCGGTGATGAACTGGTTGTGGTCAAAAATCTGCTTACAAAGAATGCCGTTGATTTTCATGACGCCGGCGACGCCCTGCACCTGCACCTTACCGCCCTCCGTTTTGACGTCCGCGCCGGCTTTGATTTTTCCGCTCTGGATACCCTGCACGTATTCCTGAAAGGCCTTGTTGCTGTCAAGTTGGGATGGAATCCAGATTTGATCGCCGTAGAGATCGCGCGTGACGGCCATAAAGGTGTTGTCGGCCAGCGCATTCTGCGTGATGAGATACACATCGTCGCGCACGCGTGGACAGTAAATCATGTAGGTCGGAACGAAGCGGCCCGGGTCGGTTCCCCCGAAGAAAATGGCGTTGGTTCCCATCGCCGGCGGATACTCTGGGTTCGGATATGTTGCCCACTCCTCCGCAAATTTTTCTTCATCCTGATCGCAGTAATACCGAAGGTCGTCTTTGATGCCTTCGGCGCCGCGCAGTTGCCAGTTGCCGAACTGCCAACCGAAGTCGTGCCCGCTCTGTTCGGAGCCGCCGACCACCTGCCGCTGCTTTTCGCTAAAATAATTTTTAGCAACCAGTGAAAACGGAAGAAGGAATACGAGCGCGGTACCGATCACCTTTGTAAATGAATTGTTTTTCACCAACGTCTCGAGCCAGGCCATGGTGAGCAGGAGTCCAAACCCTATCCAAATGGCATAGATCGCGTGAGACTGTATGTACTGCACCCGCGCAATAAACAGCGTCTGCATATCAATCTTTGGATTTTGCAGAATGATGAAAAGAAGACCGACGCCTAAGAACGCCACCACGGTTGTCAAAAACCATGCGCGATTCTTTTTTCCGATCCATGGAAGCGAAACAAACGGGATCAAGGCCAGCAAGGCAGTGGGCAAAAAGAACTGACTGCGCAAGTCGTGCAGGTAAGCTCCAATCTGATGAATAAACCTCAGGGTGAACACATGCGCCAGTGTCACTTTTTCGTACTGCCCGCGCGTGATGGCGTGCATCAAGCCTTCCCATGTGCGGGGGTAGCCCCAGTTGATCGGCGGGTTTTGATCGGAGGCGAACGGCATATAAAGGTAAAACGACAGCCCAAGAAGCATCAGCAAATAGGTTCCGCAAACCGTTTTCCCGTTAGGCAGAAAAAGCCCGAGGAGTGGAATAGCAATGGCGTAAACCGTCCAAAAATAAAATGCGGGATGATACCACCCGTTATTCCAGGCCCATTCCGTCGGCCCCAATTTATTAACTAACAGCATGATCGCATAAAAAACAGCCACGATGGCGAAGTCGCGGAATAGGCGGATATGACGCAGCCCGATACACAGAGCAACGGCGAACCCCATGAAGAGGATGGTCTGATGGTTGGTCATACCAAGACCGTAAGTAAACGCCATCAGGAAAAGCGGCTTCGGGTTGTCCGGCTCGGCCATCCAGCGGTAGAGGAAGAGAAGCATCAGCGTCTGAAAAAAGATATTGAGGCTATACACCTCGGCAATCACCGACTGCGACCACATCCCTTGGCTAAAGGCCAAAAGCAAACCGGAGGAAATCCCGGCTACGCAACAGAACACGCGCTCGGTATGATCTCCCAATGTCGCCGACACCTTTTTCAAACTCCGAAGAATATCCGTCCCCGATCGGCTGACCAATAATGCAAGAACCGCACAGGCCGCCGCGCCGGCAAATGCCGAGAAAAAGTTGACAGCCCAAGCCGGATTTGGGTAACCGTGATAAGTCATTTTGTGAAAAACCCACTGAAAACCCCAGGTCAGCAAGGTCCAGATCGGGTAACCCGGCGGGTGCGGAACGCCGAGGTAATCGGAGGCGACAATCAGCTCCCCTGAATCCTCCAACCCAACCGTGGGCTGCAGTGTTAGCGTGTAGACGGTCAGCGCGATTAAAAAAGTCAGTCCGAAAGCAATCCAGTCGGCACGGTGGAAAAATGGTGTTTTCTTCAAAATGGCTCCTCTTCTACGGGTTCAGAAGCCTAAGAGATAAGCCTTTTTTGTTGCAAAAGGTCAAGTTTACAGGCGGTGCAAACTCTTGTAGAGTCGGGACTATGAACAATGAACCTGAACAAACCAGCGCCCACTTTGCCACCGTCTACGGGTCCCCCGGACAAAACCCGCGAACCCTCGGCCCGCTACGCGTTTTTTGGCCGTTGGCGCCAATCTGCTTCGTCGCAGGCTATCTTCTGCGCGCGGCTCTGCCCGTTCCAGCGCTCTCCGCCACGCAGGCCGGATTCCTTTTTCTCTTGCTCGCCATTGTGCTTGCGCTCTTTATCGGCTGGAGCGCGCGGCGCCTGCGCAGCTTCCTCAAAGGCGCGGAGGGCGAAGAAAAAGTCGCGCGCATTCTCTCGTTCCTCTCTGCAAACCACACCGTGTTTAACGATCTGGAACTGGAGGAACAAGGGGCGGACTTCGACCACATTGTCATCGCGCCCACCGGAATCTTTGTCATCGAAACCAAAAACTGGGGCGGAAACATCACGTTTGAAAACGGACAAATCCTCTACAACGGACAGCCGCCAAGCCGCTCGCCCCTCAAACAAGTGAAAGAAGCCACCGCCCATCTGGCCGATCACCTTACCCATGCCCACTGCCCCGATGTTCCCGTCCACCCAGTGCTCTGCTTTGTCGACAATCCGTTGCAAGACGGCCTCGCTAACATCGGCGGCGTTCGAATTTGCACCAACTCCAATCTCCACGAACTCTTCGAAAACAACATTGAAACTCCGCTCGGAGCCGGAGTCCTCGCGATCATCGCAAAGGAACTCGCCCGATGCTCTGAAGGCGGATAACAAAGGAGGCACCCATGACACGCGTACTCATTCCCGTTGCAGACGGATCTGAAGAAATGGAAGCCGTGATTCTCGTGGATGTCCTCCGCAGAGCGGGCTGGGACGTCGTACTCGCTAGCATTCAGGGCGACGGCCCCATCACCGGAGCACGCGAAACGAAACTCCTCCCCGACGCCCGTTGGGAAACACTCGATCTACTGTCGTTTGACATCCTCGCCCTACCCGGCGGCATCGGCGGAACGAACGCTCTGTGCAAAAATGACGGCGTACAGGAAGCGCTTCGAATTTTTGATATTGAAGAACTGTGGATCGGCGCAATCTGCGCCGCGCCGCTGGCCCTGCATACGGCGGGAATCCTCAACAAGCGGGCCTTCACCTGCTATCCCGGCACCGAGAAAGAGATGGGGCGCACCGACCGCTCGGTTGAGCCGGTTGTGGTCGACGGCCACATCGTCACCAGCCAAGGCCCCGGCACCGCCATTCAGTTTGCGCTTAAGCTAATCGAACTAGTCGATGGGGCCACCGCCGCAAAACAAGTCGCCACAGGAATGATCTATTAAGGCCCCCATGACCTCCAAAAACAAAAAAGTTCGCATTCTAATCAATCCCAACTCCGGAGTGGGAAGCACTCTAGACCAGGTTCGCGACGCCCTGCTCGAACACTGGGATCGACCCGGAGCCAACCTGTCCATTCAGTTCAGTAAATCGAAAGAAGACGGACAAGCTAAAGCCCGGCAGTCGATTGAGGATGGCGTCAAAATCCTGCTGGTGATGGGCGGCGACGGAATGATCAATACAATCGGAACCGTACTGATCGGAACGGATGTGGCCCTTGGGGTGATTCCCACCGGAAGCGGAAACGGCTTCGCCCGCCATTTTGATATCCCGCTCGACATTAAAAAAGCCACCATTTCACTGGCGAAGGCCCGCATTCAACCGATTGATGTCGGCTACGCAAACGATCAGCCCTTCTTTGTCACCTGCTCTCTCGCATGGGACGCCGCGCTGGTCGATGCCTTTGAGAAATCGCCAGTCCGGGGAGTTCTGCCCTATATTTTTGCTGGGGTTTATCAGTTTTTTGATTACACCCCACAGCCCTTCATCTTTCTTCTCGACGAACAAGATGAACTGCACATTCCAGATCCCATGCTCTGCACCATAGCCAATCTGACTCAATACGGCGGCGGCGCACAAATTGCCCCCGGCGCAAAATCGGACGACGGGAAACTCCAACTCGTCATCATCCGCCGGAAAAATTTTGCTAAAGTGATTTCAATGGTTGGAAAAGTTTTCGATGGAACCTGCGACCGCTTGCGTGAAATTGAAACTCGATCATTTCAGACCCTCGTCGTCCGGCGCGAAAAAGAAGGACCTATGCAGCTCGATGGCGAACTGCTATCAGCCCCGGCCGAGGTTCACATCCGCGTAAAACCGCGCGCTCTCAATGTGCTCGTTCCTTAAAACACCGCAGTCGATTTATCGGGATTTGGCAACGCGCTCGACCTGGTCGAGATATTTCTGAATGTCTTCGCGCGGCTTGAGTTCCTGCGCACGGCGCAACAGGGTTAGTGCTTCGGAATATTTCGACTGACCGACGAGCAGTTGCGCGTGGCGGACTTTGGCGTCGGCCTCATATTTTTCGAGGCTCTCGGCGCGCTCGTAATAGAAGATGGCTTTTTCGGGCTGGTTGGAGCGACCGGCGTGCTGTCCGAGCAGAATCAGCGCTTCGCCGTCGAGCGGATCGAGCGAGACGATCTCTTCGAGCACGCGCACTTCTTCATCGCCCTGCCCCTCAGCAACGGCAATGCGGGCGCGCAGTTTGAGTAGATCTTTTTGATCCACCTGTCCGAGCTGGGCACCGTGCAGTTCCTCAACCCGTTTGATGAGCGTTTTTGTTTCAACCAGCGCGCCGCGGGTGACGAGCACTTTGCAGGCGCGAAGCGGGCGTTCGGCGTTACGGTCTGGATTCTGTTCCATAGCGCGGATATAGGCATTCACGGCCATTTCGTAGAGCTCTTCGTTAACGTAAATGTCGCCGAGCATATTGAGCGTGTCGACGGTGGATTTGCCAAGACGGTCAATAAACTCATAGTTTTCGGCCGCTTTGAGCGGCTGCTTGAGGCCGACAAAGGCATTGGCCTGCAGCATCCAGAGGTCGGCGCGGCCCGGGTCGGAGTCGATCAGCGCCGAGCAGAGCGCGACGGCTTCGGCATAGCGCTCCTGCTTAAAGAGCGCGCGGGCGAGCCCCATTTTCCAATCCATGGTGACGGGGTCGAGCAGAACCGCCTGGCGATAAGCGGATTCGGCGGAGAGATTGTTTTCTACTGATGAGTAGGCAAACCCGAGCAGTCCATAGGTGAGCGAATCGCCGCCGCCTAGTTCGATCACTTTGGTGAGCGCGGGCAGTGCTTTTTCGAACTCGCCCTGTCGAACGTAGATCAAGCCTAGGTTGCGGTGCGCACGGCGAAATTTGGGATATTTGGCAACGGCATCTTCATAGATCGGAATGGCTTTATCGAAATCCTCCTGCTGGAAATAGATATTGGCCAATGTGAAATCGAAAACCGCGCTGGCGGCATCGCCCCGGTTCTTTTCGAGCAGGCGGGCGGCCTCTTCCATTTTATCAGACCCGATCAGATCGAGCACTTTTTCCATCTGGTCGCGCTCGATCATTGTCAGGCGCGGCTCAATGTCGGTCGCGGCAATATAGCTTTCCGCAAACTGCTTTTTAAACGCCTCGCTGTTCCACAGCTCCAGTTCGGACTGGGTCAGCTCAGAGCCTTCTTTAGGTATTAAACGCTCTGCTGTTTGAGTGGATGTACAACCCGTTAGAACGGCACTAATAACCAATAACAAATAACTAATAACTCTCATAATACTTATCCTTTCGGGAAGGTGATTGGAACACGCATACGGAAGCGAACCGCCTTTCCGTTGCGTTTTCCGGGCTCAAATTTCCATTGTTTCACGGCGGCCAGCGCCGGTTTCACAAAGACGGGGTCGGTGCTCTTTTGTACGGCAGGGTTCACGACCCGGCCGTTCTGATCGACTACAAAAATGATGTAGACCGTGCCGGGTGATTTGCGGCGGGTCGCTTTGTTGAGCGTTGGGCCGGGCTGATAGATGACGCGCGGTTTCTGGTCGAGGTCAGCCATCGAAAAGACCGAATCGAGATCATCGCCTTTCGCCGCACCGGCGTTGAGTTTAACCGCGAAATCTCCACCCATCCAACCCTCGCTGAAGCCGGGGTTGAGCGCCAGCTCGAGTTGCGACAGGTCGAGCGGCGGCGATTCCTCGGCCAAGGCCGGCGGCGGGGGCTCCTCCTTCTGTTCTTCTTCGGGCTCCGGCTCCGGCTCCGGCGGCGGGGGCGGCGGCGGTACGTTGGCAGTGTCGACCTCCTGTAGTTCCATATCCATATTGCGCGGTTGCGTAATGGTTTGCATCAGCGGCAGCACGAGAAAGAAAATCAAACTCAGCCCGACGGCACCGAGGGCAGTCCATAGGCGGTGGCGGAACCGGGAAAATGCAGTATCTGGTTTCGAAAATTTCACGATGGGAACACTCAGCCTTTGGGTTTAAGGGAGGCCAGGCTCACTTTGGTGGCGCCGGCCAGTTTAGCTTCATCGATGACCCGCACGAGCAAGCCGGACTGCGAGGCGGCGTCGGCCTGAATGATGACCGGCACATCCTCTTTCTGGAGCATGCGCTTCACCAGCGACTGCACGCCGCCAACGCCAATCTCCTGGCCTCCGTAGACCACTTCGCCCTTTTCGGTGAGCGCGATCATAATGCTCGTTTTTTCGAGCTGCACAGAGGACGCGGCCTGCGGTTTATCCACCTCGACGCCGGTCTCATCCACGAAGGTGGTGGTGACAATGAAAAAGATGAGCAAGATGAACACACAGTCCATCAGGGGGGACATATCCACCCCGACATCTTCATGGTCATCTGAACTTATACTGCGAAAACGTCCCATAATTGTACTCCCTTGAAAAATTATGCCGCGCGATCGGCTTGCTCTTTTTTGATCCGCTTGTACTGCTTCTGAGTGCAAACGGTTTCGAGGTGGGCTAAGAACGCCTTGTAGCGTTCATGTCCGCGAGTGAGCTGATACTGAAAGAAAAGGCCGGGCAGCGCGATGATCAGCCCGGTCTCGGTGGTGACCAGCGCTTCGGAAATCCCGGCGGCAATCATGCCCATGGTTTTGTCGCCGCCTGAGCCGGAGGCCAGCGCGCCGAAGGTGGCGAGCATGCCGGTAACCGTTCCGAGCAGCCCCAGAAGCGGCGCGGAGCTGACACAGATTTTCATCAGGCGCAGATCGCGCTCAAACGGGACAATTTCGGTTGAGCGCAGCTCTTCGAAAAAGATGGAGGTCTGCTTCAACGTGCTGCCGCCGGTCACAAAGTCGAGCAGATGACCGATCGGCCCTCTGCGCTCCTCTGGATGGTTAATCCAATGGCGCCAGGTTTTTTCCGGAACGGCACGAAAGCCCTTTTCGTTCAGGACCAGATGGATGTGAAACCCCAGCCCGAAAAGGATCAGCGCATTGAGGGTCAGCGCGACCATGGCCCAGCCACCGGAAAGCCAGATTTCAGCTGTTTGCTGGAATAAATTCATCATAACTTACGCCGCTTCCTTTGATTTACGGAATGGGGTTTTGGTGAGTTGGTTGACAAACGAAACCGCCGCCCTTTCCATCTGGTCGAGCATGCCCTTGGCTTTGCGCGACAGGAAGGCGTGCAGCAACAGCGAAGGGATCGCAACAATCAGACCGAACTCGGTGGTGATGAGCGCCTCGGAAATCCCTCCGGAGAGCGTTTTCACATCGCCAGAGCCAAAGATCGTGATCAATTTAAAGGTATTGATAATCCCGGTCACGGTTCCGAGCAAACCGAGCAGCGGCGCGGAGGAAGCGCTGATGGCCACGAACGGAAGCAGGCTTTGCAACCTCAGCTTGGCCGATAGCATTTTTTCGTACATCACCTCTTCGATGAGGTCGCGCGGCTCGTTGATATGTTCGATTCCGGCGGCGAGCATTTCGCCGGCCGGACCGTTGATTGAAGCCGCCACCTCGGCGGCGGTTACGGCGTCTTTGTCTGCAACCGCTTTCAACATCACGCTGATCTGCGCTTCAGAGGGCGAACGCAGGCGGGAAAGTTGGAACCACTTGAGGGCGGCCACCAGCGCCGCGGCGGCGGCGAGGCCAAGAATTGGAACCATGGTGAGTCCCCCTTTGCTAATGTGCTCCCATAGGGTCTGCTTGGTGGCTTCAATTTTGTGGGCGTTGCCGAGTGTCGGATCGAGCGGAAAGCTTCCGCTGGAGTTTTCCGCCAGTTTCGCGGCGGCTTTAACGTCGCCGGCATCTTCAAAAGCAAACACGGCGGGTTCGAGCGAGCCAAGGCGCTGTTCGGCGGTTCCGATCACGTCGCCGTCGTCGGAGCGGAAGATGGCAGCCGGACCCACCAGAACAAAAGAGCCCTGTTTCACCAGCCCGCCCGGGCCGATAGCGGTGCCGGAAAATTGGTCGCCGCCAAGTGCGGCCTGAAGGCGTTCGAGCGATGCAGAAACCAGTGCGGTCTGCGCCTGAACAATTTCCAGGTCGGACAGATTACTATTTTCCGGAGCCAGCTTGGCGTCTTCCATAACCGATTCATAGCGGTGGAGTTCCGCGATGTGCAGGCGGGATTCAAAGTTACGAATGTATTCGCTCAGCAGGTTGGCGAGGTAGGATTTTTCCTGCTCGCGCGATTTGATTTCGGAGCGCAGGTTGGTGAGGTCAAGCGTGCGGCTGTCGAGCAGTCGAGTGGTCTGCTGATAGTTGCGGCGAACCTCAGAGAGGTTGTCTTCTAAATCGCTGAGTTTGCGGCTCAATGGAATTTTTTCCATGACAATTTCCTGCCGCAGTGCGGTGAGCTCGGCCAGGCTTTCTTCGAGCTGCTTACTGAGCGTCAGCCCGGCGCGGTCAAAACTTCCTTCGGCGGGCAACGGATCGGGATCAGGGAACGTCACCTTATCGGGATCGGTACTGTCCACCGGCAAGGTGATGACCAAGCCCGCTTTCAATCCGCCGCTGTCTTTAATCAGCTCTTCGTTAATGGCGTAGATGGCGCGCCAGCCGGCAGAGTCGCCGTAGGCTTTGCGGGCCACGCCCATCAATGTGTCGCCAGCTTCAACAGTGTACTGAATCGGTTGATTTGAAACCAGCGGCGCGGCGACCTGCTCCTGAGCAAACAGAACGCCAGCCAGTAAAAGAACGGATACAAAACATGTGAAAATTTTCATAGTGATTACCTTTTCCGATTAATTAATTTCAACCGGCAGCTGCACAAAAGAGGCAACCTGCTCGTTTTTCAAAATGGCGATGGCGTTCATGACTTCAGCGGCAACGCCGTTGTTGGCGGTCCAAATCCAGCCGTCGGCGGAGGCGGTTCCGGTTCCGGCAAGCTTTCCGTCGGCACTGGCGTAGTAGGCCTGACCGATTCCAACGTAAAGGGCAGTCACCTCGGCGGAGGTTCCGTCCTCTAGAGAGCGGACTTCGCTGGTCAGCGTGATTTCGCGACTGAACTTGTTCACTTCGTTGAGAATCCCGACGATATTCTGGAAGCGTTCGGCCAGCGAAAGTTTGGTTTCTTTTACATCGTCCGGGATGCGCTGACTGAGCGGCTTAATACGGTCGCGAATCGGGTCCGGCAAACGGTTGATGAGAGTTTTTGTATTCTGCTCCAGCGAGAGAACCGTTCCGTCGAGCGCGGAGGAAGCCGCTTGAAGCTTTTCGTTGTCCTCGACGAGGCCTGCGCGTTTTTTGTCGGCTTCGCTGATACTCTTTTCGGCATCCGCAATTTTTTCCTTCAACGCATCCATTTCCTGCTGCACCAGATCGATGCGCTCGTTGATCATTTCTTTGCCGAGCGCCCAGTCACGCTGCTCCTGTGAGATCACCTTTTGGCTTTCTACCCATTTTTCGAGCGTGGCACGCACCCCGTCCACATCGTTTTGCGTCTCCGACGCTGAAGCAGAAAACGGAAGACCGATAACTGACAACAGAGAAAGAAGGCATAACGAAAACACGAAACATCGCCCCTGCACCTCAGTCATCCGTCCTCTGACCTCCGTCCTCCGTTCCCCGATCTCTGATTGATGATCTCTGATTGCTGATTTTCTCATATTTTCCTTATCTACTTTTCATGCCGCATCGAGCGCGGACAAATGAATCATCTTCCTGTTAGCTCCCGATGAGCGTTTCGTTAAAACTCGCACCCTAAGCTGACCGAAAACTCCATTCCCTTCTTATAAGAGGTTTTAACTGCATCTTCCCCCGTGTAATTCGAGCGGTAAACGGACTGAATTTCGGGATCGAGCAGGTTTTTAGCTTTAAACCCGAGGGTCCAGCGATCGCCCAGTTTCTGGGACAAAGAAAAGTTCAGCGTGGCGTATTCGGTTTCATAGACGTGCGGAATATAATGGCCGTCTTCCTGCGTACCGGCCGCTTTGAGCGCATCGCCTTTTACGGTATAGAACAAGCCGAGCTCCGTGCCGAACTTCGGAACCGTGTAGGTCGCGTTGAGATTGTACAGATATTCCGGAGCGCCCATCATATCGCGCGTCAAGTCGCTGTTGTATTCCGCCTGAATGATTTCGGCGGGCAAGTTTTCAAGCTCTTTATCCGCAGCCGTCACATTGGCATCAATGAGCGTAAGGTTTCCACCCACCTCCAGCCCTTCCAGCGGGCTCCACCATTTTCCTAAAGACTGACGTATTTCAAACTCATATCCGTTAATCATTCCTTCCGGATAGTTGTCGGCTGTGGTGGCGAGAATGGCACCGCCCAGGATCTGCTGGCGATAATCGATGACGTCTTTGAGATCTTTGCGGAACCAAGAAAACGAAATGAGCCCACCGGGATACGGGTTATAATCAAAGCGCAGGTCGTAGTTTTTGACCGAGCTCATTTGAAGATCCGGATTCCCGATAAAAATGTCGTCGCCGACATTTTCGACCTGTTGGATCGGTGCTAACTCTTTAAAGGTCATGCGGGCAATGGTCTCAGTGTAGGATCCCCGGATGGTGACTTTTTCATGCGGGGTGAACTCAAAGCCTAGCGACGGGAGCACATCATCCTGCTGAATTGAGGCATTCGCATCGGCTTCATTCCCTGCAAATGTTGTTGAACTATAATTATATTTGGGGATGTAGAGTTTTGTGTCTGGATCCACATCGCGCATCGAGGTTGAAAGATCGGTCTTCTCAAAACGAGCTCCACCCGTCAGCTTTAGAAAGGAAAAGACGGGGAGCTCGGCCATGTAATACCAGGCCGAGATATTCTGCTCTCCATCATAATTCACATCTCCCGCATACGCCTCCATGTTAAACGCCTGCGTTGAAAGGCTTTCGCTCCAGTGATCCGGCCAGTCGCCCGGGTATGAGCCAAGGCTGTCCGTTACATAAAAACTGTTCTCATCATACCTTCGCTTCACCCGATCATCGAAAACCCCGAGTTTGACGAACCCATCCTCACCGTTCCACGCACCAAACGGCAGTTTCAGATTATAAAAATATTGCGAACTGGTTTCCTCGACTTCGCGCCATTTACGGAGAAGCGACTGAATGTTTCCCTCCATAACGTCCACGCGATGCGCCGCATTCTCATCCTCGTCCACCCGCCAGTAGGTCTCCAAAGACCGTCGGTCCGGCGTGTTGATGCTGGATCCACTCTGGGCCACAGTCCAATCAAATTCCGGGTCCTGGAATGTGATCACCGGCCCGAGATGGCGGTTGCCAATCGGCAGGATGTGCGTGCCGCGCAGCTGAAGGCTGTCTGCAATACGCTCGGTATAATCAAGGGCCTCCACCCGCCGAAAAGGTGCCGAATCCGAAAAATCCGTCTCTTTGTTCCTGGGCCGTAATGACCAGGGCCAAGGTGACGCCGCACCGCCGGGAGAAGACGGATCGGCCGGGTCGTAATCGGGAAAGAAAAAATATTTACCGCGAGTGTCCTCCGAAAGGCGGGCCGTGTTTTCTGCCGAAAAGTTGTAGGAATACAAGAGCGTCAGCGAATGGTTTTCGGTTTCCGCACCGACGGCACCCAACGCACCCCACTGGGTCTCTTCGGATCCTTTTGTGACGTCAAACAGCGACGTATTTCCCATATCCTCTGAGGGGAAGATTCCTGCTCCCCGATACTCTTTGTAGGGATAACCTCCGGTCCGCGGAATCAAACTCGAAGAGTATCCCGTGTGATCAATTTTATCGTCCAGCAACCAATATTTGTCATCCACTCCGCCATCATAATGCGAAGCATCCCGCTTATAAGTAATCGATCCGATAAAACCCACCTTAAGATCAGAACCGACTTCAAACTTATCTCCAGCAGTAACCGACCAGTCAACCATTGCCGGACTACCGCCACGTGACGTACCGACTGTGCCGGTCCACGGATTGTTGAGGTTCTGCGGTTGCATGCTGTCGGTATCATGCCCCCACGTGCTGAGCGAAACCCCGCGATCCACTAGAAATTCATCCCCCGCTTCACCGACATTTGTCTTATATTTTGTGCCAACCTTAAACTTTAAAATCCGTTCATCCGGGATTCCTTTCAGAACAATATTCACCGCGCCGCCGGACGCATCCCCCTGCTGATCCGGAGTGAATGTTTTAGAAACCTGAATGCTCTCAATCATTTCCGCGGGGAACTGGTCGAGCTGCACCGCTCGTTTGTCTGGGTCGGCGGACGGCAGGCGCACCCCGTTCATCTGAGAGTTGACGTAGCGGTCCGGCAGGCCGCGTACTACAGCATATTTGCCGTCCTGAATGGTGGTTCCGGGAACCAGCGTCAATGCTTGTGCGGCATCCCCCGCCCCCGCTTTACTCATCAGATCAGAACCCACTGAGTCCATTAGCGCCGGAGCCTCCATACGTAAATTAAGCAGTCCCTCTTCCGAGGCACCGCCCATATTTAAATCCTGAACAACGAACTCCTCCATATCGGTGAATTCACCGGCCAAGGACGCATCCTGATCCGTCATTTGTCCGGCAGGAACCACTACATCGGCAAATACTTTGCGAGTATAGCCCTCCTTGGAAATCACCAGCGTATAAGCTCCCGGTTCCAGACCGCTGACCACATAGTTTCCCTCTTCGGTAGCGACAACCTTTTGCCCGGTCTCCGCCACCGTCACTTCAGCCAGGCTCAGCGGTGCATCAAAATCTTTGTCATAAACAACTCCGCGAATACCACCGGACGCTTGCGCAAAGGCAGATGTCGAAAAAAATCCGATTGCCCCGAAAAGGCACAAAAACTTCAACACCATAAATTGGAACCGCGAATGAACGCGAATGAACGCGAAGGGAATAGGAACGATGCTCCGGCCATCTGTTTGGTTTATCTCTCTCATATTTGCGCTCATTCGCAGTTTTCGCGGTTAAAAATATCTTCTTGTTTTGAGTGATTCGAAATTCGGACTTGGCAATGATGATTCTCGGAGTCAATCACCAGGGGTCTCCAAGGCCCGATTTCATGGCTTTTAAGGCGATCCAGAGTTCTTTCGTCGGCTCAATTCCGTTGAGCGCCATCGAGCAGCAGATCCGGTTTAAATCATCCGCCTGCGGACGGGAATTCGGGTTCACCTGCCCTTCGGCAACCGCCTGCGAGTAAAATGTCAGCGCGGCGGGAAGATTCCCTACATAGAAAGAGGTCTCCGCCAAATGGCAAAGAAGATCGGCGCGCTCCATGTCGACAATCAACTCTCTTTTCTCCTGATAAACCGTAATCATAGCTTCAAGCTGATCCCGCGCTAATTCAGGCTTTCCGGCATCAAACCGTATTTGCGCCAACCGGGTCGCTTCAGGAATATAGTAGCGAGGCGACGACTTCAGCGCCTCCACCATCGCATTTATCTTTTCCAGCAAAGGCTCTGCGCTGGAAACATCATTGTGCTGGATGGCAACCTCAGCAAAAACCCGCAACACATCGATGCGTACAAAAACAGGGATATTTTTTCCTAGGGTTGGAAAAACGTCTAGCTCTAGCATTGCGTTCAGTTTTGCCGACTCATAGTGACGGCCGACCAGCTCAGCCATTTCAAGCAACCCCAAATGAACAATTTCAAAGTTTGGATCCTCGATTACCACCCGCAAAGCCTCCATATTCTGCTCAAAGTGATCAGCACCGGACGGAAGCATGTTCATCCGCAAAAAGAACGCGTTGACCTCGCCATACACTTCAGCGTCCACATCCATAGACTCAGCAGTGCTATTCAGTAGATCCACTTCTGCCATCCGTGCGAGGACAGACTGATAGCGCCGATCTTCCAGTGTATCAATCAGCAGGTTCGGGGTGCTGGCAACAACACGTCCGGAATGGAGGTCATCCGCTGCGTCAAGAGCGGTTTGAACTTTAGCGGCGATCAGTCGGGACTGTGCCGTTTCGCCATTTTCGGACAAATAGAACGCCAGATTGGCCAACGCCATCCAGCGCTGCCAGTTTTCGATCTGCATGGCAACCGAATACGCCCGGGCGGGTTGATCCAACTCGAGATAAACATCCGAAAGATTCTGCTGTGCACGGGAACGGTTTTTTATGTGCGGGTTCAGGGGCATCGCCGAAACACCGGACAACGCCAGGTTGAGCACATCGCGCCGCCATTGAGCCATCGGCTGATCACTCAGCGATAATTCAGCCTCCTTCACAGCAGAATTGCCTGCTTTTTCAGCCGGTTCGCAGGCTGTAAACAGCAGGGCGAACAAAACAAAAACCAAACCGATCACTAATCGTTTCATCTTCATACCCTAATTTAAAAAAATTCAAAAAGGACTGGTGGCAGGAACTCCTGCCACCAGTGTTGAGTCGTTACTGTTACGAGCTCTTAGTTGAAGACCACGCGATAGAATTTAACCGGGTCGAGCGCCGCATCGATATAGGTCATCATGGTGCCGTCTCCGGCAAACTCGGCAACATCAACCGGCGTGGTGAATCCGGCATCATTTGAGCTTTGAACCTTGTACATCACAGTATCCTGGCTCTGGAAGGTAATGGAAACGCCCCCTGCGGTGATGGACGCAGCCGGAGCCATGTGGCTGGATCCATCGATGAATCCGTACTGATCGGCAGCAGACCAACCCAGTAGCCAGTTATTGTTCGGAGCAAATCCGCCGGCGAAATTAGCCGTTTGGAAGAAACCGTCAGCGGTAACAGAAGCACCCATGTCCACTGCGTCGTTCGCAGCACAAGGATCCAGACTGGTGACCGGACTAATTTCTTTACCCTGCGTGCTCGTGAACCCAAGAACATCACGGGTGATGGCGGCGATCGGCATGGAAGCGGGCTCAATAATGTTGTTCAGAGCCGCGTTGGTCTGACCATTTTCTTCGAATTCGAAGTAGTCGTTATTGTTGTAGAATACGCAGTTTTTAAAGCCAGCGAGCGTACCTTCAGCCTGCGTGTTGTACAACGATTGCGAGGCAAGCCCGATGGAGTTGGTTGGCAATGTGGTGTAAGGAGTCTGGAACACTTCAGCCAGAGTCAGCGTGCCGTTGTAACCATATCCGCTGGCACCGTCGCCGTCATCGCCGTCCGGCCGAATCACCTCTTCAGAGCAGTCCATGAAAATGCAGTTACGGTACTGCATGCGGGCTCCATCACGCCATGTGGTGGCACCGTCGCCATCTTCGCCGTGACCATTCCCCTGACCAATTGCTGTGAAGTTCGCGATCACTGCGGTAGTCACCGGTTGTGCATCGGAATCTTCCGCGCCGTCGTGCTCAAACATATTGTCGCCGAGACCAGATCCCTGATCGTAGTCTCCGGAGTACCCCTGAACGATCAGACCGAACTGAGCTTTTCCGCGCCATCCTTCGTCGATGTCAAAACTGTCATCACCGATGTTCCAGATGTTGACGTGTTTCAGGCAGACTTTACCGCCCCAGATTTCGATTCCGTCGTCGACGTTGTTCATAATTTCGATGTAGTCGATATCCGTTTCAGAACCCACACCACCGAGAGAGAGACCATTGAGCTCTTTGTTCGGCTCAGAGGACTGCTGTCCACCGTAACGAATGGAAAGATATTTGATCGAACCGCTGTCGTCGTTGTCGTTGTTCCCACCGTAGTAATGACGGGTATCGCCACCGAAAGCAGCCGAGAGACCTTCCATTTCTTTATCACTGCGTCCGTCAGGCTCTTTGGAGTTGAGCTGACCATCGGAACCCGTCACAGCGGATCCCTTGTAGTGCGACGCGGAGATCAGACCGTTTCCGCAGATCGCAATGGAACCCCACTGGTTACACTGAGCCTGCCAGGTTTCGAAATCGTCGTTGAGGCTGGTGAAAATCACCGGAGCTTCTTTCGTGCCGTTAACAAACAGCTGTCCGCCTCGAGCGACACCCAAGCTTCCGTCGCCGTCGTTTTTGAAGACCACACCAGCGTCGAGAGTCAGGCTGGCACCCGGCATCACGTAGACAATGTTGGTCAGTGAATAGTAATCCCCATCCGGCAACGCCGGCAGGTTGGTAGAGGTGGTAATATCCTCCGTGACATATGTCACCGCGGCCTGAGTCAGACCCGCCGCCAATATGGCAGCTATTGTTATATACTTCTTCATTCTACTTCTCCTTCTCCTGTTTGGTTACCTAACTGTAGCCGGATTTTGCGGGAGCCAATCCCTATCCCTTCCTGAACTGACTCCGTGCAATCTCCGACTGTTCTTTGAAAACTCTACGTGCGGTGTATGCGGTTTTGATGAGCATCTCTTTCAAGTTGCATTAAATCGTTTCGTGTTCCCGTGCTGCCTTCTTTAGGATTCGAGGAAACGATACGGAGGCTGTGTTTGCATTTGATGAGCGGACGTTTCGGCTTGTGTTAAAAGTGAGCCGCCGCGTCGAAACCGTTCCGCGCAGATTTCCAATGATTGGAAAAATTCGGGCTCGTTTGTCCAACCATTGGAAAATCCGGACACTGAGCGACAGAGCGAATGGCGTTCCGAGACAGTGGGCCAACGCCATGCTGGAAAAATTTTCCGCGCAGGCGGAAAACAAAAGATGCCCCCGCTCCACAAGCGAAGAATGCCGCCCGAAAAGCTGTATATAATGACTGTTACAGTTGCGGCATACATAACAGCGGCCAACCGGTAACAACTTCCAATTGCGAGGACGTCCTGTCCGATAGCGATCTCTGCTTCCGCAATACGGGCAGCGGCTCTTAAACCGTTTGAAAAGACGGCTCATTTTGTTCTCATGCATACTCGTCCCATTCAAAGGTCTTCGATCGGCACGGACGTCCCGGGCGACAGTGCCCTCTGCTTCCGCAATACAGACAACGGTTTTTAAATCGTTTAAAATGACGGATCATATTTTCCTCCTTCATGACCGCCCCATTCAAACCGCTACGAGTTAAATAACGACTACGCTGCGGTTAATAATTGATGGGTTTTCAGTAGAATAATTTTTCCCACGCCGGAGAATCCGAATTATTCTGCCTAAAATCATTCTGCCTAATTCTTTTGTTGGAGAACC
This sequence comes from uncultured Verrucomicrobiota bacterium, assembly GCA_964476065.1. GTDB lineage: Bacteria > Verrucomicrobiota > Kiritimatiellia > Kiritimatiellales > Tichowtungiaceae > Tichowtungia. Next base: position 19,873 of record CAYYYX010000001.1, read on the forward strand.
CACCCCGTGCTTCGCGCACCCCTCCGGCGGCTGATCATTACCCATAAGTTGACACCCACAGTGGAGCGAAGCGAGGAAGATCATTTTTCTGAAGTCCTCAGATTAATGATACAGCCGGTAGGCCTCGCTGATATCCGCCAGTCGTGTCATGCCGCGCCAGAGCACTTCACTGCCGGGGGGTGCATCGCCCGTTCGTCCGAGGTGGCCGCCTAATCGTCCGAGCAGAGCGACGGCTTCGTTCAGGGTTGGGGCTTCGGTCGGGGGTGCTTTTATTTTGTGTACAAAGGTGGTTAGGGCTTTCCATTCGTCGGGGGTGAAGTAGACGCCGCAGGGGAGATCGGGCGTTTCGCGGCCTTGCATGGTGAGGTGAAAGATGCGCCAGGCGATGACCATGTCGATGGCGAGGCAGTTGCACAGACGGTGCAGGGTGGCGAGTTGGCGGGATTCGATGCGGCATCCGCTTTTGAGGATGCGGTGATAGACTTCGATGCCCCAGCGTTTGGCGTACCATTCGAGTCGAGCGAGGGCTTCGGCTGGGGTGGTGGTTTCGAGGGTGGTGAGGAGCATCCATTCGAGGGGCTCGGTCCCTTCGGGCGGGTTGGGTTCGCGGGCATAAATGGCCCAGACAGCGATGGGCATTAATTCTGGTTTTTTGCGGGGTGGACGCAGGGTTATTTCGGCGAGCCGGACGTCGAGCTGGGCTTGGCGGGCGGTACGGTTTTCGCCGGGCGGGATGAGAAGTTTGCGGGTGGCGATGACGGGCTGGGCCTGAAGGATTGTCCAGAGATAGTCGTGGTTGCCGTCTTCGTCGGTGACGATGCGGTTGCGGGAACGTTCGGCGCGAATGAGCAGCTCGGCGTTTTTCTTATGGGTTTTACGTTCACTGAAGAGCTCGTGGATGTCGGCTTCACGGTCGCCGATGAGGATGAGCCGGGTGGTTTTACACTGTTTTTGGATGGCGCTGACGGCTCGGTAGCTTTTGATCCATTTGAAGCTCTCTTTTTGCTCGATGGGTTTGGTGTGGCGGGTGGTTTTGCTGCCGATGGTTTCGCGGATCCAGCATTGAACGTCGAGCAGTCCGAGCGGGGTTCCTTCGGGGGTGAAGCAGAGGGTGTCGTGTACGATGATTCCGCGTGAGCTTTCGTTGTCGCAGATGAAGCCTAAGCCTTCGGTGCCGGGATGGGTGGTGTAGTTGAGGGTGGTGGTGTCGGTGGCGACGAGTACGGTTTCGTGTTCGTGCAGGCGGTCGCTCGTGGCCTGATAGTGGGAACGTAAGATCGATTCCCATTGCACGTCGGCGTTGTCGAGGAAGCGATAGGCGGCCTTGGCCGCTTTGGTGGAGCCGCATGACTGCGGTATGTTGGCGAGCGGCTGTTCATAAAACTGGCCGGTCATTTGCAGCAGGCGAGCCGTCAGCCGTCGATCGCCCAGCTGCGCGCGACCCAGCTCTTCCTCGATCCAGTCGCGCGGCGGAAGCTGCTCTTTTGCGGCAAGCACAACCGGGGCTTGTCCTGATGCGCTGCATAGGTCTGTGCGCCACGATTCGCACAAGGGTTTGAGATAAACATCCTTAACCGTCGTCTTTTCCTTCTGCCGACCGCGTCCCGCCGTCGACCCGGCCATCGCCCATCCCGCCCCCGCATAACAACTGCCTTGAAAACGACCGCGCTCCACATAGGTTTCCAGCAGCACCGGACGATATCCATACGCCTGCTCCCAATCCTCCGCCATCCGTGCCGATCCCAGCGCCAGCACATGCGAAGCAAGACCCTTCACCTTCACCATCGGCGGAATCAGAAAACGACTGTTGTTGACGACCCGATTCAAATTCTGCCGCCGGGCCTGCTCCGTCCAGCCGATCCATGCGTCCCGACACTCCACCCGCAGCGCACAGGCACTGTAACTCAATGCCCCGACCCATCCGAACGCCTCGCTGCGAACCAGATATCGGATCTGCGCACCACAGAGCGGCCCGCTCTTCAGATAATGATACTCATCGAGCATCCCTCGCCAAACCGGCGAAAGCGCTCCTCGAACAACCCGTACCAGCTCAATTGTCCCCAACTCGTCGAGCCCGCCATCAACCGGAGAAATCGGCGGCGGCGCAACCGCCCGGGTCTGCTTTTGGAACGCAAACGTTTTGGTTACCGCAGGAAGCTCAATGATGCCGGCGCGGTGCAACTGTAAAAGAGCCTTGCGGCAGCTCATCTCCTGCAACGCACCGGCCGCATTGCGCCATTGCATCCAATCACAGACCTTCAGCGACAACTGCCGGCGGGACATGAGAGGCTGCTGATCGATCAGCGACTTGATTCGCCGAATGATTTCGTTTGTAAATTCACGACCCTCTATTTTTTTCATGCCGGGAGGATGGCAGAAAAAAAGAGCTGTGTCCCGCTAAATATGTGGGAACTGTTCAGCTCCGGCGGAGGGGAACTTTCGTTCAACTGATTCCCCTCAAGCGGAGGGGTGGCCAAAGGCCGGGGTGGGTTTTACTGAAGATGCCGGCGTTTACTCAGGAAAAGAAAAAGTGAACCGCAACGCTGTTACTTGTCGCGGAAGCGATAGCCGACGCTGCGGACGGTTTCAATATAGTTGCCCGCCCGCTTGAGCTTCCGGCGCAGGCCCACAATTTGAACATCGATCGAGCGTTCGGTAACCGGATAATCTTCGCCGTGCACCGCATCCACAATCTGATAGCGCGTGAACACCCAGCCCGGTCGGCGAGCCAAAAAATGAAGCATACGAAACTCCGTGGCAGTCAGATCGACCGGCTTGTCTTTCACCAGCACTTCATGGCGACCGGGATGGATCACCATATCGTGAATCCGAAGAACGTCATCCGGAGCCAGCTCGGGCGCCGAGGAGTTGCGACGAAGAACCGCTTTGGCCCGGGCAACCAGCACTTTCGGACTGAATGGCTTCACCACATAATCTGCCGCGCCCAGCTCCAACCCCGTGACAATATCACTCTCTTCCCCACGCGCGGTCATCATCACCACGGGAACATTCTGTGTCCGCACATCTCGCTTCAGAATCCGACAGACTTCCAGCCCGTCCATACCCGGCAGCATGAGGTCGAGCAAAATCAGATCGGGCGTGGTGCGTTCCACCATTTTCAGACCGGCCTCGCCGGAGTCCGCTTCCAGAACAACAAAGTTTTCGCGCTGCAGGTTATACTTCACCAGTTCGCGGATGTCCTCTTCGTCTTCAATAACTAATATGTTTGGCTTTGTCATTTCTGTTTCCTGACTCTCATGATTGGATAAGCAGTAGACCTCAGATTCGTTAGGGTTTTATAAGCATATGGTTAGAATTGAATAATCAAAGCCCATGATTAGGCGAAAGCGATTTCAGTGCAGCGGCCGGTTGATCCAAGTGGAATTGAGTTCAGTTTCATCTCGCCGGCCCAGCGCTCGATCAACTCTTTTTCTTTGCGGCGGTTGGTGTCGTCGAGCAGGATACGACAGTCGGGTCGAAGGTACTCGCCCATCACCGGCATCAGCCCGTAGCGCCCGCCCTGAATGGTTCCGGGCGGGCCGTCGCAAACCACCAGACCAAAATCGCGCGGCAACGGACAGCCCGGCAGCTCATACCAGTCGTACTCGCCATAATTGTGCAATGGGGTGTGGCAAACCGTAAGGCGGCTCAACTCCAGCTCAGCGATCACCTCACGAACGTGGAGGCCCCATTCCTCATGATTTTCGAACGACCATGCATGGCGGTCATATTTCTCAGCGAGTAGCGCCAATAACAGGGTGCTTGCTCCGGAGCCGCATTCCAACACCGCACCCTCGCTACTCCGAAACAGACGATCGATCTGCTGAAGATACCGGATGCTCGCGGAGTAACCGAAATTTCCCCAGGCAAAAACCAAGCGGGTCAGCAGCATGGGGCTCAGCGCTTCGTTAGCAGGAACCCGGCGGATCTGTTCAACGATATTGCGCAGGCGATCGACCCGCGACGATGTATTTTTAAAACGAAGAGACAACATGATTTTCCTCTTTAGGTTCACTGGTTTTGATTTGATTGCAAACATCGATGACCAGCCCGGTCATCGCCTTGAGTTTATGACGAAAAAAAAGTTCAACCGGAGTCAGTCTGGCAAACAGCCGAACCGCGGTTGACTCCGGATGGGCATACACACTCACCGTGTAATCCACCTGCCCCTCCCCCGCTGGAACCACTTCGATTTGGCAAAGCGACTGATAGTTTCCAAAAAAGCGGCGGCCTTCTGAATAGAGAACCACGTTCACACGCTCACCAGACACAGCCTCGATCAACACCTCTTCGATTTCAGTCTCCAGCCCCTTGCAATTCACATAGTGATAGATGCCGGGTGCCGTTTGCTGAATGGTAAACTCCGGAACTTCCCCCTCAGGAAGCAGAGCGGCATAACTGCGCTGAATGGCGGTCAGCATATCCTTACGGCCCAGAATATGAACCGCGTCTGCAAACGGAATCGCCACGCGTCCGCTGCCCGTCAAATGAATCGGCTTGCGGGCCAGTAGTTTCTGCGTCGGCACATGGCTATCCAAGCCGCCGCCAAATGCAGTACAGGTCCACAGCGCTAAAATTAAAATCCTCCATCGCATCCGCAAAGTCTCGCGGACTTTTGTTTGAGAAGAATGCGCGGTCTGTTAGAAAATAAAAAAATAGAAGCGCCCTGCGCCTCCACCGCCCGCAAAAAAGAAACATAACACGCCAAAGGCAGGGACGGATCGCCGAGCCGACCACATGCCTAAACAAAGATTGTTTTACTACTAATTAATTCAAAATCTTTCCGCTACATCAATGGATGGCGAAGCTGTAGGTTCTCCTCTTCATCTCACGGCGGGAGCTCTTCTAATCGAAGATCTCTATTCCGAACCATTCATGGATTAACCGACCACTGACACAATCCTAACAAACGGGTGCTAAGCTCCCGTCCATGAACCATCTGGACGAAGCACTTTTTATCATCGACGGGATCGGTCCGTTCTTCCGAACGAACCGTCGAGCCGAGATCAATTGGTCCAAAATTGATTTTTCTGATCTCGATGCTTCAGGCTCCATTCCGCCCGAACGGCTGACGCAGATTGAAGAGGATTTCAGAACCTTCACCGGATGGGCGGCCGCAATCGGTTACAACGCGGTGACGCTGGACGATCTCGCGCACCTTATCCAAAACCCGCTCTATCCTGCTGAGCTTCAGCATAAAATCGAACAATACCGCACGCTGTACAGCACCCTGTTTCAAATTGCAGGCGAGGCCGGCCTGAAGGTGTTCATCACGACCGACCTGTTGTTTTTCAATCCGGTGATTGAGCAGCAGATTCAAAACAATCAGAAAAAAACGCAGGCCTTCGCCGCCACATGCTGTCGCACGTTTTTTCAGGATTTCCCGGAAGCGGCCGGCCTGATCTTCCGTATCGGCGAGAGCGACGGAGTGGATGTGCAGGGCGATTTCCAAAGCCGGATTGTATTGAAGACGCCCGCGCAGGCCCGGCGCATGCTCAAAACACTACTGCCGGTTTTCGAGGAATACAGCAAGTTATTGATTTTTCGGACGTGGACAGTCGGCGTCAATAAGCTGGGCGATTTGATCTGGAACAAGGAAACCTTTCATCAGCTCTTCGACGACCTGCACAGCCCGAACCTCATCATTTCGATGAAGTACGGCGAGTCCGACTTTTTCCGCTATCTGCCACTCAATCGCCTCTTCTTCGAAAGCGACCATCGCAAACTGGTCGAGTTGCAGTGCCGCCGAGAATATGAGGGTTTCGGACGTTATCCCTCGTTCGTCGGACACGACTACGAAGAGATCCGCAAGCGTCTCGTTTCGGCGCGTAACATCGCCGGGATGTCCGTCTGGTGCCAAAGCGGGGGATGGAGCGGGTTCCGCTGCCTGACCCTGCTCGAAAAAGAAGGCATCTGGAACGAAATCAATACCTATGTGACCCTTCGTGTTTTTCGCGACAAGCTCACCGCCGATCAGGCCTTACAGGCTTACAGCAAGGAGCATCTCGGCACTCCGAACTGGCTGCCGTTGCGCGAACTGATGGATCTGTCCGAACACACCATCAAGAATCTACTCTACATCGACGAATTTGCCACCCGCCGCATTTTCTTTCGACGGCTGCGCCTGCCACCGATCATTGCCGTCTACTGGAAACACATCCTCGTCAGCCATCTCGTTCGCAAAACACTGCGCTGCTACATCTCGGCCACCGCCGGGCGCGAAATTGTCCGTAGCGGCTATCGGGCACTACGCAATATTCGACGCATGAAACAACTCGCCGCCGGACTGGGGCTACCGCAGGAGGATTTCGATTTTCAATACGACACCTTCCGCATCATCGCCGTCGCCCGCGCCTACTACTTTCTGCCTCACCCCGAACGCAGCCTGATCCTCCTGAAAAAAATGAAAGCGAACTACGAAACCAAATGGCCCGAGCCACGTTACGCCGTCCATATTGACCCCAAACCGTTTCCTCTGCGCCGAGTGCACCTTCACCGGATCATCAAGATTGTTTGCCGCCATCGCCACAGTTACCGCCTGCTCGACCGCTTGCTGGCCGTCACGCTCTACTCCGTCCTCGGCCCCCTCGTCCGCCGAGCAAACCGCAAGATTTTCCCTGATTTTGCACAGGAACAGGCCATGGGCATCGACTCGGTTTTTAAATAAATTCTCCGCTGAAGGATTTATCCCTGACGTTTTCCTAACCGAATTCTAATCACCCGTGAACAGAAAAAGGGTCTGATTGGGGCATGAAAACATCCAGAGCCGACCTGCATGTGCATAGTAAATATTCGGATCGCCCCAGCGAGTGGTTCCTCCGCCGCATCGGTGCGCCGGAAAGTTTTATGGAGCCGCTGGAGGTGTACAACGCCTGCAAAGCGGCTGGCATGGACTATGTGACGATTTCCGATCACAACTGCATTCGCGGCGCATTAGAAATCGCCCATCTGTCGGACACCTTTATTTCCAGTGAGCTGACCACCTACTTTCCCGAAAACGGATGCAAGATCCACTGTCTGGTTTCCGGCATCACGGCGGGACAGTTTCCGATCCTCAGCGAACTGCGCGAAAACATCTACGATCTGCAAAACTATCTAAATCAGAACAACATCATCCACTCCATCGCCCATCCGCTCTATCGGGTGAACGATAAGCTGTCGGTCGAACTGTTTGAAAAACTAATCCTCTTATTTAACCGCTTCGAGGGAATCAATGGATCGCGCGATCCGCGCGCCTGCGACATGGCCAATCTGATTTTCAACAACCTCACGGCGGACGACATCGTCCGGCTGGCCGACCGACACGGCATCGATCCCGTCGGCTCCGAACCTTGGAAAAAAGTTCTGACCGGTGGCAGCGACGATCACAGCGGGCTCTACATCGCAGGGGCACACACCATCACCCCGCACGCGGAGAACGTCGACGAATTCCTGCTCCACCTGCGCAGTGGAAATCACGAGCCGGGCGGACGCGGCGGCACCAGCATCCGGCTGGCCAACAGTCTTTATCGGATTGCCTACAGCTATTACAGCAGCCGCTTTCTCGGCAACGGAAAAGTCGACACCTCTGTGATGGGGGCCATGCTTCGCAAACTCTCTGGCGAAGCGCCCAAAACGCCGGAACCGACTGGTCTGCGCACCAGTGTGAAAGCCGCCGTAAAAAAAATGGTCATGAAGAAAAAACGGCGACAGCTCAGCGATATTGAACTGCTCATCGTCGACGAATTCACCCGCGTTCTGGAGGAAAATCCCAATCCAACACGCGACCCCAACGAACAGGACAGCGAAGACGCGCACAACTTCCACGCCGCCTGCAATATCAGCCAGCAACTCAGCTACACCTTCCTTAGCAAATTTGTCACCAAGCTCAGCAAGGGAAACATCATCGGCAGCCTCCAATCCATCTCTTCACTTGGCCCCATCCTGCTCGGTATCGCCCCCTACTTCACCGCATTCGCCACCCAGCATAAGGACGAAGCATTTCTCAAGAGTCTGGACGAACACTTTCCCGCTGCAAACTCCCTGCGCAAAAAAAGCGGCAAACGCGCATGGGTCACCGACACCTTCGGCGATGTAAACGGCGTGGCTCACACCATCAATACGCTCGCGGGACTGGCCCACCAAAAGGACAAACCGATCACCGTCGTCACCTGCCTCAAAAACGACCCCACGGTGACGTATCCCTGTAAAAACTTTAAGCCGGTCGGATCCTTCCCGCTACCGGAATACGAATCACAAACCGTCACCTTTCCGCCCTTCCTTGAAATCCTGCACTACTTCGAGCAGGAAAAATTTGATGAAATCATCATTTCAACCCCCGGCACACTGGGACTGTGCGGTCTGATGGTCGCCCGCCTGCTCGGCCTCACCATCCGCGGCATCTATCACACCGACTTCCCGCAATTTGTTCAAAGCGTCACCGACGATGACTCCCTTGGCGAGGTCACCTGGAAATATATGCGCTGGTTCTACAGCGACATGGACACCATCTATGCGCCGACCGCAAGCTATCGCCGACTGCTTATCGAGAACGGATTTGATGCGCCCAAAATCAGCGTGCTACCCCGTGGCGTAAATCTGAACGATTTCAACCCGCAAAAACGCCGCAAAGAGTTCTGGGCTGGCTATAACCTCAACGGCGGTTTCAAATTCCTCTACGCCGGACGGGTCTCCAAAGAAAAAAATCTCGACAACATGATCAACGGATTCCTTCAACTTCTGAAGGAATATCCAGACGCCGATCTGGTCATCGTCGGCGATGGACCCTACTGCGATGAGCTGCGCGAACGCTACGCTCACAAACGCATTGCCTTCACCGGATTCCTGCATGGGGACGACCTGCAAACCGCCTACGCCAGCGCCGACGCCTTTGTTTTCCCCAGCATGACCGACACCTTCGGCAACGCCGTGCTCGAAGCCCACGCCTCCGGACTGCCCGCCATTGTTTCGGACGAAGGCGGTCCGCAGGAAATTGTCACCTCGCACAATTCCGGTCTCGTCATCGATGCGCGCACGCCCGGCACCTTCTGCCGGGCCATGCACCGTCTGCTAGACGAGCCGGACACCTACGCCGCTCTCAAAGAGCATGCGTTACAAAAAGCAAAAGACAGCCGATGGGAAACGGCGCTTCAGCTGCTGAATTAGCCGCAGGGGTTGCGCGGCGGGAGACGAGATTCGGGATAAAAAATACGGGCTTCAGGACATCCCGAAACCCGCATCTCGAATCACGAACCGATCTTACGCATCATGCTTATACAAATGCACATCGCTCTGCGGGAACGGAATGCAGAGGCCTTCGGCCTCCAGACGTTTTTTGATGGCTTCGTTCAGCGCAAAGAATACCGGCCAGTAATCCGCCACGTTCACCCACGGACGAACGGCGAAATCAATACTGCTGTCGTTCATGGCGGACACCCCGACAAACGGCGCGGGATCTTTCAGTACGCGCTCATCTTTTATAATCTCATCGAGCAGTGCCGCTTTGGCAGTATCAATGCTGTCGCCATAGCTGATGCAGGCGGTCAGATCCAACCGACGGGTTCCCTCTGCGGAATAGTTAATGATGTTGTCGCCCATCATTTTCGCATTCGGAATAATCACGCGCTTGTTATCCGGCGTATTCATCGTGGTGGTGAAAATATGAATCACCTTGATCACGCCGGTCGCTCCGGCACCTTCCACAAAGTCGCCGACCTTGAACGGACGGAACAGGAGAATCAGCACGCCAGCGGCGAAATTGGCCAGCGAACCCTGAAGAGCTAAACCGACGGCCAAACCGGCGGCACCGAGTACGGCGATAAAGGAGGTGGTCTGCACGCCGACCTGATTCAATGCCGCAAGAATTACAAATATGACCAAGGCAGCATGCACCAGACTGCTGGTGAAGCCGACAATCGCATGGTCGACCTTCGCGCGCTCCATGGTTTTCTCAAGCAGGGACTTCAAGAGTTTTGCCAGCCAGCGACCGATCACAAAAATCAAAATCGCCGCGACGACTTTCATCCCGAATTTTGTGAGCAGTTCCTGAGCGGTTTCGACCCACTCCGGTGTACTCGACAGCATTTCCTGAACATTGTTGATTGCTCTCTGCGCCACATTCGTTTCCATGAGCTCCCCTTTTCTGCTGATTGCCTTCGGCTTGAGGGCGACCCTACTGCATTTTTCCAAGCCTTGGAAAATAAAAAGCCAGCCGGATCATCTCAATGAGCCCGATCCTTCGGGCCGGCTTCCAAGCCTTGGAACGTATATTTAAAGAAGTCCAGCCTCGCGGTGTTTGGCGGCGATGGTTTCAACCTTCAAAAAGATGCGTTTACGGGTTTCCATTTGCTGTTCCGGTTGACAATCTCATAGTTTAGGTAGTTTAATACCGCCTTCGCTAGGGGCGTCTTCCGCAAGACCGGAAGACTGAGAACGTACCCTTTGAACCTGCGCGGGTCATGCCGCGAAGGGAAGCAGATCGGCGGACGGTCTCTCTTCCCAAACAGAAAGACCGAATGAAAACAATACATGCCGACACCTTTTTCCCACACTCGTCCAAAGTCTACGTGACCGGATCACGCCCGGACCTGAAGGTGCCTTTCCGCGAAATCGAACTGGCCCATACCCTCAACGAAGACGGCTCGCAGAAAAATTTCAATGCCCCGGTTCGGGTGTACGACACCTCCGGCCCGCAGACCGAAGGGCCCCTGCCCGCCATTCGCACCGGCTGGATCGCGGAGCGCGAGCACGCTACGCAGATGGAACTCGCCCGCGCCGGCACCATCACCCCGGAAATGGAATTCATTGCCATCCGCGAAGCCGTTGAACCCGAACTCGTGCGCGACGAAGTCGCCGCCGGCCGCGCCGTCATTCCGGTCAACCGCTGCCATCCCGAATGCGAACCGATGATCATCGGTCGGAAATTCCGCACCAAAATCAACGCCAACATCGGCAACTCCGCGCTCGGCTCCTCCATTGAAGAAGAGCTCGAAAAAATGAATTGGGCCGTCCTGTGGGGCTCGGACACCGTGATGGACCTCTCCACCGGCGTACAGATTCACGAAACGCGCGAAGCCATCCTGCGCCACTGCCCGACCCCGATTGGCACCGTCCCGCTCTATCAAGCCCTCCAGAAAGTCGATGGCGATGTCGATGCACTCACCTGGGATGTCTATAAGGAAACCCTCATTGAGCAGGCCGAACAAGGCGTCGACTACTTCACCATCCACGCCGGTGTTCTCAAGGAGCACGTTCCGCTGGCCAACAAACGCCTGATGGGCATCGTCAGCCGCGGCGGATCTATCCTCGCCCAGTGGATGCAGAACAAAGGCGAGGAAAACTTCCTCTACACCCATTTTGAAGAAATTTGTGAGATCCTGCAGAAATACGACATCACCTTCTCGCTCGGCGACGGCCTGCGCCCCGGATGCCTGGCCGATGCCAACGACGAAGCCCAATTCGGCGAACTCAAAACCCTTGGCGAACTCACACAGGTCGCGTGGAAGCACGGATGCCAAACCATGATCGAAGGCCCCGGCCACGTGCCGATGCACAAGATTAAAGAGAACATGGACAAGCAACTCGAAGACTGCTTCGAAGCCCCCTTCTACACCCTCGGCCCGCTGGTCACCGACCTCGCCGCCGGCTACGACCACATGAACAGCGCCATCGGCGGCGCGATGATCGCCTGGTACGGATGCTCCATGCTCTGCTACGTCACTCCAAAAGAACATTTGGGACTGCCGAATAAAGAAGACGTCCGCGAAGGCGTGGTCTCGCACAAGATCGCGGCGCACGCCGCTGACCTCGCCAAAGGCATTCCCAACGCACAGGATCGCGACGACGCCATCAGCCTCGCCCGCTTTGAATTCCGCTGGGAAGACCAGTTCAATCTCTGCTTCGATCCGGAAAAAGCACTCCGCTTCCGCAAAGAATCGATGCCGCCCGGTGAAAAGTTTGAAGCTGAGCAGCGCTACTGCTCCATGTGTGGCGAAAAGTTTTGCTCCATGCGCATCAATCATGATATCCGCAACGGGTAGTTGCGGATATCGGTTATCTGTTAGTGATTATTTGTTATCAGTTCTGGGGCTATTGAACGGTTATCGCCGCAGCCTACTACAGCCGGACGCTCTTACATCCGAATAACTATTAACCGATAACTGTTAACTGCTAACTCGGTATTTTTAACTGCCGGAGGTGAACTCTTCCAGGCTGTCGCAATAGGCTTCGACCGCTTCCCGAATGGCTGCGTGATCCTCTTCTTTGGGGGCACCCTGCCATTCGTAACATCCTGTAACGTCCCATCCGGATTTTTCCGTTTTCGCGTCAAAATCACGTTGGGCACCGCCGACCCAACCAAAGGAACCGAAGCGGAACACTTTTCTATTTTTGACCTTCTTCAACATCAGCTCATCGATCACATGGGCCATGGGCGGGAACATTTTGTATTCATAGGTGGGCATCCCGAAGATCAGGCCGGCGGATTTCCAGGCATCACCCAGAACGTGTCCGACGTCATCGCCCGGCACCTGGAATACGTGAACGGGAATCTTACGTTTTCGCAGCACCTCGATAATGGTGCTTACAATCTGCTTGGTATTGCCGTACATGCTGCTCCAGACGAGCGTCACCTCTTTCTCTGCCGGACCCTTGCCGTATTCGGCATAGCGTTTGTAATGATCGATGATCACGCTGGGGTTGTCCCGCCAAATAATCCCGTGGGACGGGCAGATCACTTTTATGTCCAGCCCCGCGAGCTTTTCCAGCCCTTTGAGAACAAAGTTGCTGAAACTGGCCACAATATTGGAGTAATAGCGAAGCGCCTCCTTCTCATAGAACGCATGCTTCTCATCGGAAACCTGGTCGTCAAACACCGCATCATCCTCAACGGCGCCGTAGGACCCGAAGGCATCACAGGCGAACAGGATGCCGCGCTTCGTCTCATAGGTCATCATGGTTTCCGGCCAGTGGATATTGGGGGTATTGAAAAACTGCAGCTCGTAGTCGCCGGACGTCAACGTCTGGCCGTCGGTAATGGCAATGGCTCTGTCCGCCGGCACGGAGGAAAAGGCCTCCACCAGAGGAATCGCTTTTTCCGAGCAGTAGATCTTCGCCTTGGTATTGATCTTACAGAACTCGCCCAGCCAGCCGCTGTGGTCCGGCTCCATATGGTTAACAACCAGGATGTCGATGTCCTCGATAGCAAGCGATGCGGACTCGATCTGGCGGGAAAACTCGGCCGGAAAATCCATAATATCCTGTGTCAGGTCGATCAGAATGTTCTGCTCGCCTTTAATCAGATAGCCGTTAATGGACACACCGTGGGGAATCGGCCAGATTCCTTCGAACAGATAATCCTTGTCCTCAATATTCACCGAAAGACGATAAATCTCATCGATTACCTTATGAATTTTCATTTTTCCCATCTCCTTACTGATTGCTCATATCCATGCGCTAAAGTTTCACCAACATCCCCGCCCAGAAGATCTCAAGTATTTGAAACATGATTGTATCTGTCAGGAAATAGATTTCAAGCTCCCGCCCCGCGAAAATCATTGAGCCGGAAACTTCCATGGGAGTCCTTCGGCGAGCTCAGGACATTTGCCGCGCGGCGGTGGGTGGCCAGCCATGAGCGAACCCTCAAAGAGGGTGAGTCGAATGGTGCCCCGGAGAGGACTTGAACCTCCGACCTACGGATTAGGAATCCGTTGCTCTGTCCAGCTGAGCTACCGGGGCGGGAAGAGAAAGATGAAATATGAAGGATGAAACCTGAAAGGGGAATTGGTTTCTATTTAAAAAGTGAAATTGGACATCCAGCTGCCTGTCCCGCCGTAGCTTCAACGAAGCGAAGGGGGAAGCTTTTAGCGTCGGCTGGATCCCTTCTCTATGATGCCGGAGACCAGATGGGTCTGGTTGGGGTAAAGTGAGGGCGGGACGAATTCGCGACCCACGTCTTTCATGATCATGTGCCTAGCGCAGTTCTCCTGATGACCCCGACAATACACCTGTTTAAGCATCTCAACGGCCTTGGAGTCCACCGCGCCATTAACGAAGAAGGCACACGTTTCAATCAGCTCGCAATCCATAATAATCACTCCTCTTCGGCACCGCCGACCTAAACGAGCTCTTCTTCCCACTCGGAAAGCAGCTCTTCCACATGTGCGTAAAACTCGCGGAGTTCAAACGGCTTCTCCATGCAAAGGGTGGCACCGAGTTCTCGGGCGGCATGCAGGTCACCGTGCAGGCCCTCCCCGCCGGCACCGGATATGGCGAGAATTTTCTGTCCAGGGAACTTTTCTATCAAAACAGATATCAATCCAAAGCCATCCATCTGAGGCATATTGATGTCGGTGACGACAAGATGAACACCCTCGTCAGGTAAAACCTCCAGCGCATGCACGCCGTTTGAAGCTGACAGGACGGTATGTCCCTGCCTTTCCAAAGCTACAGTAAGTAGCACGACCATACTGATCTCATCGTCGACTACCAGGATGTGCGCCATATGCCCCCCCCCGTTCATTTCCGGCATGATGACGTCGGTGATGAGCAGATCAATCTCTCCGGCATGCGTTTCAGCTGTCTGAAGGGCTTCCCCCGGGGTGGCGGCCATCAGCACGGTGTAGCCCCCCCCCTCTTCCAGCATCATCCTGGTCATATCCAAAATGGCGGCGGCGTGTTGCACAAGGGGAAGAACTGTGGGATGTAGGACGTAACGGGGCGGGGTCGTAGACCGCATTGGGGCTTCAGCGTTAAACGCGGGCGATTGGGGGGAGCAAATCAAAATGGGTTTCGCGCGAATAGAGAATCAGACCGTGCTGAACCGCGAGTGCGGCAATCCAGATATCATTGGTTGGAATGGGTTTCCCCAGCAGACGGAGCGGGGCGAATACGGCGGCAAAATGGTGCGTTGTGTTTTCGTCGGGATAAAGCACCTGAACGCGGTCGGAGTTTAAAAACAGCGTTAAGGTTGGAAAAACCAGCAAGCCCTGACGCAGTCAGTTTGGAAACGTTTTGAGTTTCATCACAGAGGAAGGCGGGTACTATCAAGCCCATGAGCTTGTATTTTACTCTTCTGATTTGTGGTCTGTTCCTGATTGGCATCGAAATTTTTGTGCCGGGCGGCGTGCTCGGCATTTTCGGTGCGTCGGCGCTGATCGGTGCGGCGGTTGTCGGTTTTACGATTTTCCCACTCTGGCTCGGATGGCTCAGTGTTTTTATCATCCTCGCGCTGACGGGGCTGGCGGTTTTCGTCTGGATGAAATATCTTCCACAAAGCCCAATCGGAAAGGCGCTCTCGTTATCGCAGAAAATCAACAAGAAGGATCAGGACGACTCCCTTTGGACGCCCGGCATGACGGGAACCGCGCAGAGCGAACTTCGCCCGGCAGGCAAAGCGACGATTGAGGGCCAGCACGCGGATGTGATTGCTGACGATGGAGCCTGGATCGGGCACGATGCCGCGATTGAAATTGTCCGGGTTTCCGGAAATCGAATTTATGTGAAGGAAAGAGATGTGGAAAGTGGAACGTAGAATGTGGAAAGTGATTTGTGTTGCCGTAGTACTCTTCGCGGCTCTAAACGCACAGGCGATTGAATTTGTTCAGACCGAACAGTTTATCAGTAGTGAAGGCGAAATCCTGCGGGAAGAAACCTGGGTTTCGGCACAGACCATCACGCTGGGCGGCGAGACCTCCAACGATCTGTTCGCGATTGCTTCAACGATCGACCTCGACGGCATCTTCCAAGGCGACACATGGGGGTGCGGCGACACCATCAGCACGCATGGGATATTCCGCAATGATTTGCGATTGATGTCACGCACGGCGCAGGTTTCCGGAACCCTGTACGGCTCGCTGGTCGCCGCAGGCAATACCGTTAAAATTGAACGAACCGCTATTCTCCATGAAGACCTGCTCTGCCTTGGAGAAAGCGTCGTCCTTGAGGGATCGGTGGATGGCAATGTGCGAATCATGGCACAACGAGTGACGCTTGGCGGACGCATTGGCGGAGATGTATTAATTGCAGCACAGGACATTGTCGTTCTCCCCGGAACCATCCTCAGCGGAAACCTGACCTACACCGCCCCCCAAGAGCTGGTACTCCCCCCCTCCGTCGTCCTTTCCGGCGAACTAACGCGTACATTTGCGGCCGTGCCGGCCCGACAGATTTTCAAATCGAACCTCGTTGGCCACTTCCTCTTTGGATTCGCCGCGCTGATCACCGGCTTGGTCTTCATGGGCCTGTTCCCGCGCTATACAAGCGGCTCCGCCATGGCCTTACGCAACTCACGCGGCATCTGTATGCTGATTGGCTTCGTTGCTCTGTTCATGCTTCCGGTCATCGCCTTCCTTCTGCTGTTCACCTTTATCGGAACGCCGCTCAGCATCCTGCTCATCCTCTTCTACCTCATCCTGCTCTATCTGAGTAAAATCGTCGTTGCCCTAGTGATTGGAACCGCTATCCTGCGGCGAAAAGAGTTTAACAAACGCACCGTAGCGGCCCCGTTAGCGCTCGGCCTGCTCATCATCTACGCCCTCACCAGCTTCGCCGTCGCCAGTATGCTGATCAACATTCTGGTCATCATTTCCGGGCTCGGTGCCCTACTGATCGCCCTTTTCAAAAAACCGGTGCTGGTCATCCAGACACCAAACGCTATCAATGAAATCAAATAAGGAGAAATAACATGCCAGTCATATTAGGAATCTTTCTACTCGTCGTAATCTTTGTTTTTGCAGCTATCATTCTGTCGGTGCTCGCAGCCTGGGTACAGGCCTGGGGTTCGGGCGCCTACATCAAAATGACGAGCCTCCTCGGGATGAAACTCCTGCGTAAAGTGCCGGTCATGTTGATCACCCATGCACGTATTCAAGCCACCAAAGCAGGGATCGACATCGACACCGACCTGCTCGAAGCCCACTACCTCGCCCGCGGCAATGTCATCAATGTCGTACAAGCCCTGATCGCGGCCGACAAAGCCAACATTGAACTCAGTTTCCAGCAAGCCGCCGCAATCGACCTCGCCGGGCGCGACATCCTCGACGCCGTCGCCACCAGCGTAAATCCAAAAGTCATCGACTGCCCCAACCCCGATAAAGGAAGCGCCTTCCTCGACGCCGTGGCCAAAGACGGAATCCGTCTACTCATCAAAGCCCGCGTCACCGTTCGCACCAACCTCGAACAACTCGTCGGAGGGGCCACCGAAGACACCATCATCGCCCGCGTCGGCCAGGGAATCGTCAGCGCCGTCGGATCCATGACCTCCTATAAAAACGTCCTCGAAAACCCCGATCACATTTCTCAGAAAGTTCTCGAAAGCGGCCTCGATGCGCAGACCGCCTTTGAAATTGTCTCCATCGATATCGCCGACGTCAGCGTCGCCGGAACCGCTAACACCGCCAACGTCGGTGCACAGCTTGAAACCGAACGCGCCGAAGCCGACAAAAAAATGCGTCAGGCCGAGGCCGAAGGCCGCCGCGCCATGGCGATCGCTCAGGAGCAAGAAATGCGCGCGCGCGTGCAGGAGATGCAAGCCAAAGTGATTGAAGCGCAGGCTGAAGTTCCAAAGGCTATCGCACAGGCCTTCCGCGACGGCAACCTCGGCGTCATGGACTTCTACAAAATGCAGAACGTCATGGCCGACACCTCCATGCGCGAAAACCTCTCGGGCGGAGACGAGTCCGGAAAAACGGAGTAGGTGTAGAAATATGAAAGATGAAGTATGAATGATGAATAAAGGCCAACGCCGCCTGAGTTCCGATTTCATACTTCATCTTTCATCTGTCATCTTTTCCATTAAAACCAAAGGTTTTAGATGAATGTAGCCACAGCAGGAATTGAAGAGCTCATTTGGATCGTCGTCGGCATCTTCTGGGTCATCGCCCAGATTGCTGGCGGCGCGGCCAAAAAGAAAAAGGCTTCGCCCTTCAGGGGGAATCCTCAGGATGAACCCCGCCCGGCCACCGACAAGGTAGGTGAGCCGGCAGAGAATCCACCTGTCCTGAGCGAAGTCGAAGGGTTCGCCAACCTGATGCAGAAGCTTGCCGGCGTGCAGGAGATCAAGGCTCCGAAGCCACAGTGGATTGAGGAACCTTCCCCCGTAGACGCGGTGTCCCCACCGCGTTCCATTCCGGTTCAAAACGCGGTGGGGACACCGCGTCTACAAAAAAAGACCCCTGCTTCAGTGGCTCCTCCTATCACGAATGTCGCGGAAGTGGATATTCGCCCAACGATGAGCTCCTTCCGAAGCGTCATGCCGGCCATGAAATTGCCTTCCATGAAAATGAGTTTCCAAACCTCGGAAAAATCGACTGCGATTTCTCCAATGCTTGGAAACATCATCAACCCGGCAGACAAACGCACGCTGCGGCGCGCCATGCTCAGCCACATCATCTTCTCCCCGCCTAAAGCGCTCGAGGGAATGAAGTGATGGATGAAACGAACCCTCAACAACTTCTAGAGGTTTGCATTGAGGCGGCGAAAACCGCTGGGGCGTACGCCGCGGAAAACCTCCACCGACGCGAGGAAGTCCTCGAGAGTTTCGACCATGACGTCAAACTGGTGATGGATCGCGAATGCCAAACCCTTGCTGAAAGCATCATTCTCAGCCATTTCCCCGACCATGCGATTCTTGGCGAAGAAGGTTCTATCGAAAAAGCCTGCCACGCTGGAAGCGTGGAACATGCCTTCGAGTGGGTCATCGATCCGATCGACGGGACTGCCAACTACACGCGCGGCTTTCCCTACTGGTGCTGTTCCATCGCCGTTCGACACAATCCCGCCGTTGGCGGGACAGGCAATGACGTTCTTGCCGGTTGCGTCTACGTTCCCGTGCTCAATGAATGCTACAGCGCATCCCTCGACAGCCCCGCCCTTTGCAATGGCGAACCCATCCATGCCTCAAAAGTTCCAACTCTGAAGCAAGCCACCTTCTTCGCGGGCCTGACCAAAGACATCGATCCGCGCGCCATCGCCTTCTTCGGCGACATGGCTCCGCGCGTCAGCAAAATCCGAATGCTCGGCTCAGCGGCCATCGACATCTGCCATGTCGCCTGTGGACGCTCGGACGGCTATTTTGAAGCCGGACTCTACCTCTGGGATGTTGCCGCCGCCGGATTGATCGCCGAACGCGCCGGAGCCGTCATCACCGAATGGCCGCGCGACGAAGAACACGGCATCCGTTTTCTCTGCACCACTCCCGCCATCCACAACGAAATCAAAACCACCGTCGAAAAATACTTTGGACCCTAAAGAATCGCCCACGAATCACTCGAGTTAAGACGAATGAAGAGAATCCCCTTTCGTGCAAATTCGTGGGCAACAAATGAACCTTATTCACTTCCATGGAAAAATGAAGAAGAAAAAACAGATGCCGGATCTGCACCACCTCTACGAAGCCGCCGTGCAGAGCGTTGAGGCCGATCTCGATTTTGCGGCGCGCGTTTTCAAAAACAAACGCGGGCGCAAGGCCGTCGCACTGCGTGAAGATTTTTGCGGAACCGCCGCCCTCGCCTGCGAGTGGGCTAGCCGCTCTCCGAAAAACCACGCGTGGGGCGTCGATATCGATCAACCGACTCTCAACTGGGGCATGGAACATAACGTGCCCTATATTTCATCACGCCGTAGTAAAACGAAGGCGGACGGCAAAAGGTCCGGAAAAATCGATCTGCTCTGCGGCGATGTACTGACCGCAAAAACTCCGCCCGTCGATCTGGTCATGGCGCTCAATTTTTCCTACTGCATTTTCAAAACCCGTGAACAGCTCTGCGACTATTTCAAAACCGTTCGAAAAAACCTCAAAAAGGACGGCTTGTTCATCATGGATCTCTACGGCGGCACTGAAGCCGTCGAAGCCAAGCTCGAGCCGCGCGATGTCGAAGCCTTCACCGCCAAAGACGGCACGAAGGTTCCGAAGTTTGAGTACATTTGGGATCAGGATGTCTACAACGTGATCGATCATCACGTCGTGAACTATATCCATTTCAAAATCCCAAGGGTTGGGAAAATCGAAAAAGCGTTCACCTACGACTGGCGCCTATGGACCCTTCCTGAGCTTCAGGAGCTGCTGATTGAGGCCGGGTTTGAGTTCGCCGAAGTCTACCTGCACGACTGGGACGAAGACGGCGACTCCGACGAAATCTACCGTCTGCGCAAAAACTACGAAAATTCCCTCGGCTGGGTCGCCTACATCGTCGGGATTAAATAACCCCCCCCCTGCGAGAAGCGGCTTCCCTTTCGGGTAAGCCGCACTACATGACACCCCTTTTTTGTAGTGCGTGTGACCTGTATCCGGGCACGCGCCTTTTTCTAACTTCAAACCCTCTGCGCCTCTGCGAGGGAGACTTTCTTGCCTGGGTGCAGGCTTCCGGCCTTCACTACGAGAGGCGGCTTCCCTTACGGGTAAGCCGCACTACATGACGCCCCTTTTTTGTAGTGCGTGTGACCCGTATCCGGGCACGCGCCTTTTTCTCAGTTCAAACCCTCTGCGCCTCTGCGAGGGAGACTTTCTTGCTTCGTCGCAGGATCATCCCGCTTCCCAACCTTGGAAGAACCGGTCGATTTTTTTCCAAGGTTTGGAACTTTTCCGCTTGCTTTTCCCAAGGCTTGGAAAAAAAGGGGGAAACCCCGCCAAACCCCTGTTTTCAGGCGATTTTTCCCTGTTTTTAAGGTGAAATTTTGTAGCCCATTTTCTGGTATTTCTGTAGGATGGGTTCTTTAAATTTTGAGTCGAAAAAGGAGTCCTATGTCTGACAAAAATAATGCCGACCATAATCCCGATGCTGCGGGATACGGCGCCGATCATATTACCGTTCTGGAGGGCATTGAAGCCGTCCGCAAACGCCCTGCCATGTACATCGGGGATACCGGTGCGCGCGGCTTCCATCACTGTGTTTACGAAGTGGTCGACAACTCGATTGACGAGGCCCTCGCCGGCTACTGCTCCAACGTGGAAGTCTGCATCAACGATGACGGCTCCCTCTCTGTAACGGACGATGGCCGAGGAATTCCGGTCGACATGCATCCAACCGAAGGCAAGCCGGCCGTGACGGTGGTGCTGACCGTCCTCCACGCCGGCGGAAAATTCGATTCGGATACGTACAAGGTTTCCGGCGGGTTGCACGGAGTCGGAGTGTCCTGTGTGAACGGTCTCTCCGAGTGGCTCGAAGTCGAAGTGAAACGCGACGGACACATTCACCATCAGCGATTCGAAAAAGGAGTGGAAGTCACAGAGCTGGTTACGATCGGCAAAACGACTGAGACGGGGACCAAGGTGACCTTCCAACCGGACATGAGCATCTTTACCCACGAGACGGGCTTCCAGTGGGACACCCTCACCTCCCGTCTGCGCGAGATGGCCTTCCTCAACCGGGGCACCAAGATCACGCTGACGGAAGAAGCCACCGGCCGCGAAGAAGTATTCCAGTACGAAGGCGGCATCTCGGAATTTGTTCAGCATCTGAACAAAAATAAATCGCCAATGCATCCGGACGTGATCTATTTCGAGCGCGAAAAAGATGATGTGGTCGTTGAAGTCGCCATGCAGTACTCCGATGCCTACAACGAAACCATTTTCACCTTCGCCAACAACATCAACACGATTGAAGGCGGAACCCATCTCTCAGGCTTCCGCTCAGCGCTGACGCGAACCGTCAATGCCTATGCGAAAAACAACAAGCTGATCAAGGACGATAAACAAGCGGTCGCCGGCGATGACATTCGCGAAGGCATCACCTGTGTCCTCAGCGTAAAAATCCCTGACCCGCAGTTTGAGGGACAAACCAAAACCAAGCTCGGCAACGGCGAGGTGGAAGGGATCGTCCAGCAGATCGTCAATGATGCACTCGGAACCTACTTCGAGGAAAACCCGTCTGTGGCCCGGCTCATCATCGAAAAAGCGGTCGTCGCGGCCCGCGCCCGCAGCGCGGCGCGCAAAGCACGCGACCTCGCCCGCCGCAAGGGCGCACTCGAAAGTGGCGGACTTCCCGGCAAGCTGGCCGACTGTTCAAGCCGCGATCCCGCCCGCACTGAACTGTTTATTGTTGAGGGTGACTCTGCTGGCGGTTCCGCTAAGCAAGGCCGCGAACGTGAGTTCCAGGCCATCCTCCCGGTGAAGGGTAAAGTGATCAACGTTGAGAAAGCCCGACTGGACAAGGTGCTCAACAACGAGGAAATCCGCACCATGATCACGGCCATCGGAACGGGGATTGGCGTGGATGACTTTAATATTGAAAAAGCGCGCTATCATAAAATCATCATCATGACCGATGCCGATGTCGACGGTGCGCATATCCGCACACTGTTGTTAACGTTCTTCTATCGCCAGATGACTCAGCTGATCGAACATGGCTTCGTCTATATCGCCCAGCCGCCGCTCTATAAAGTGACGCGCCGCAAGCGAGAAGAGTACGTCGAAAGCGATGAGCACCTGACGCAGATCCTGCTCAATCTCGGGGCCGATGGCCTGCTGCTCGAAACAGTCGATGGTACACAGTTGCTCGACACGAAGGGCCTGCGCGGACTGCTCGAAAGCCTGGTGAAAATCGAAGAGATTTCCGACAAGCTCCGCCGTCGCGGCGTCCGACTCTTCGACTACCTGAAACAACGCAACCCCGAGACCGGATCGTTCCCGCTCTATCACGCGATCATCGATGCGGAAGACGATGGCGCGCCCGAGGCTCGCTATGCCGCTGACGATATTGAGCTGCAAGCGCTCATCGCCGAAGCCGACAAAGCGCTGGAAATCGAAACCCCCGTTGTCGAAGAGGTCGAAACGGAGGTGTCCGAGGATTCTGAAACCGAACTCGAAGACGTGTCCGCCGATTCATCCGACGACTCGTCCGCCGTAGCTTCAGCGGAGGAGGAAGTCACCCCCGTTGTCAGCCGCGTTCGCTACAAAGAACTTCTGGTTTCGAAACCACTGGCCAACGTGATCGCGGCACTCGCCGAAGGCGGATTCCGTGTTGAGCAACTGCTCGACACCGAAGAGCCGCAGTTCCAACTCGACGACAAGGGCACAAAAATTCCCTCCGCCTCACTGATGGATCTTCTCACAAACATTCGCGTGCTCGGTAAAAAGGGAATGACCATTCAGCGCTACAAAGGTTTGGGTGAAATGAATCCACAACAGCTCTGGGAAACCACGCTCGACCCGGCAGTCCGCCGCCTGACCAAAGTGGTTCTCGAAGATGCGGTGAAAGCCGATGAAATGTTTACCATCCTAATGGGCGACGAGGTTCCGCCTCGCCGGAAATTCATCGAAGACAACGCCCTCAACGTCACTAACCTGGACATTTAATTAACCGCGAAAGAACGCATAGAGCGCAAAATATGGCAGCAGACATGTCCAGCCAAGCGATCACACGCCGACTTAAAGCGGCATCCGATCTTCGGGCGCTTTGCCTGCAGCTCGGACAATCCAGCACGATGGTCGTGAAAGAAGATACTGCAGAATACAATTTCAAAAAGAAGGAACACTAAATGGAAAACACGAACGAACGAATTGATCTGGTCAATATTGAAGATGAGATGCAGCGCGCCTACATCGACTATTCAATGTCGGTTATTGTAGGACGCGCCCTCCCCGATGTGCGCGACGGAATGAAACCCGGCAACCGCCGCATTCTCTACGCCATGAAAGAACGTGGCTGGACGCACAGCAAAGCGTACGTCAAATGCGCGAAAGTGGTTGGGGAAGTGATCGGTAACTACCATCCGCACGGAGACACCGCCGTCTACGACACCATGGTACGTATGGCCCAGGACTTCGCCATGCGCGGCATGCTCATCGACGGGCAGGGAAACTTTGGTTCAATCGACGGCGACCGCGCGGCGGCCTATCGATATACCGAGTGTCGTCTGCGCCCGCTGGCCGAAGAAATGCTCGCGGATATCGAAAAAAACACGGTCGATATGCGTCCCAACTTCGATGAATCCCTGATGGAACCCTCTGTTCTTCCGGCACGCGTCCCCAACCTGTTAGTCAACGGGTCAACCGGGATTGCCGTCGGGATGGCCACCAACATCCCGCCACACAACCTCGGCGAAGTGGTCGATGGAACCATTCACCTGATCGACAACCCCGAGGCGACGGTTGAAGACCTCTGTGAACATGTGAAAGGCCCTGACTTCCCGACGGGCGGCATGGTCCACGGTCTCGGCGCCATCCGTGACTTCTACACCACCGGACGCGGCAAAATCAAAATGCGCGGTAAAGCCGAGATCGTCGAAGACGATAACGGCAAGACACGCATCATCATCAGCGAGATCCCCTACGCACTGAACAAAACGTTGCTCATCAACAAAATGGTTCATCTGGTTCGCGACAAGGTACTCGATGGCATTTCCGATATCCGCGATGAGTCCGGAAAAGAAGGCATTCGCCTTGTGATCGAGCTGAAGCGCAACGCCGTACCGCGCGTGATGCTCAATAGCATCTACAAATACACGCAGATGGAATCCACCTTCGGCTCCATCATGCTTGCCATTGATCACGGCAAGCCGCGCGTCATGAACCTCAAAGAGGTTCTGAAATGCTTCATCGATCACCGCTTCGAAGTGGTCACCCGCCGCACGCAGTTCGATCTCGATAAAGCCAAGGCACGCGCCCACATTCTCGAAGGCTTCCTGCTCGCCATGGACAACATGGACGAAGTCGTCCGCATCATCCGTGATTCGAAGAACCGCGATGAAGCGCAAACCCGCCTCACCGAGAAATTTGGATTTAGCGAAATTCAGGCCAAAGCCATCCTCGAAATGCGTCTCTACCAGCTGACGGGCCTCGAGCGCGATAAGGTGGAAGCCGAATACGCCGAGCTCAAAAAGCTAATGGACTACCTCGAAGACCTGCTGGCCCATCCGGAAAAAATCTTCGCGGTCATCAAAGAAGACCTCGAGCAGATCCGCGCGAAATACGGCGAGCCGCGCCGCACCGAGCTGTGCATCAACGAAGGCGAAATCAACATGGAAGACCTCATCGCTGATGAGCCGTGCGTGATCACCCTTTCCAACACCGGCTACATCAAGCGCGTCCCGACCGATACCTACCGTCAGCAACGCCGCGGCGGTAAAGGCGTCATCGGCATGGCCACCAAAGACGAGGACTTTGTGGAGCACATCTTCAGCGCCTCTACCCACGACTACCTTCTCTGCTTCACCGAAGAAGGCCGCATGTACTGGCTGAAAGCCTATTACGTCCCGGAAGGAAGCCGTCAGGCACGGGGTCGTTCGCTCGCCAACGTTTTGCAGATGGCTCCCGACGAGAAACTCGCCGCCATCCTCTGTGTTCGCGAACTCGACGACGATACGCACAACCTAATTATGGCTACGAAGAACGGAATCATCAAAAAGACCGTCCTTTCCGCCTATAAGAACGTTCGTGTTGCCGGGGTGAAAGCCATCAACATCGACGAAGACGATAAACTGCTCGGCGTTCAGCTGACCGATGGAACAAACCAAATCATCCTCAGCATGAAAAACGGCAAAGCGATCCGCTTCAAGGAAACCGATGCCCGACCGCTCGGCCGCGTATCCCGCGGGGTCAAAGGGGTTACGCTGACTGGCGACGACGAAGTCGTCACCATCGAAATTGTCGACACCGAGTCGACGATGATGGCGATCACCGAAAACGGATACGGCAAACGGACGAGCTTTGATGAATACCGCACGCAAACCCGCGGCGGAAAAGGAATCATCAGCATCCAGACCACGGAGCGCAACGGCAAGGTTGTCAGCGCGCACGCTGTCACCGAAGAGCATCGCCTGATGCTCATCTCCGAAGGCGGACAGATGATCTGTATCGGAGCGAGCGACCTGCGCGTCATCGGACGCAACACACAAGGGGTTCGCCTCTTCAACCTCAAGGAAGGCGACAAACTGGTTTCCGCCGCCGTCCTTGACCCGGAAGAAGATACTCCCGAAGTCGAAGAAGGTGCGGAAGGCGCGGAAGCTCCAGCCGAAGGCACTGTAGCGACTGATGTTGTTGCAGAAGAAACACCGGAAGAGGCTGCTGAGTAAAAAGTTCCAAACCTTGGAAAAACTCTGTGGCGCAACGCAGTTGCTTTCCAAGGTTTGGAAAATAAATGGGTGGAGGCTCAGCATCCTTCCAACCATCTTGTCCCGCCATAGCTTCAGCGACGGCGGATGGAAAATCCGGCGTTTCTTTTTCCAAGGGTTGGAACTTAGAGATTTTTCTTAACTTTATACTCACCGGACTCTTCGCAAACGCGCCCTGCAGGGCTCACGAGAGGATGCCCGCTCCGCTTCTGGCGCTCCATCAAATCGGCACAAATCGCATTTAAGTCATAATTGAATTTGCGAGTGTGCTCGTCTCGAAACTTCCGAATTTCATCGACAATTGAATCACTCATCGTCTTCTCCTAAAAGTTCATCGGGGGAACAGAGTTCGGGGCAGCAATACCCCTGAGCTTCCACGGACTTCCGAACCAACGAGCGGGTTGCCGGATTATTCATGTGCTTAAAATTCCAGGTCACAATCGTGTCAATGGAATGAACGGAGGCCACAGCGATATGAAGAGCATCTTCCGGATATTGCTCTGGAACAGCCCGATCCGCGACCAGCGCTTTAGCCAAAGCCTTGCAGGCCTCATCAATCTCCAGCTCTCGGAAACCATTAATCGCCTCAAGCCGAGCAGCCGCCGCAGACTCGTCTCCTCGGCCAACCTCCAGCAACACAAGCTCTGAAATATAGATTTCGTATTTAGGCAAGCGATCCCAAAAATCGCGGGTCGTTGCCTGATGGCCAGCCATAACGACATTCTTCGATGGTCGAGCCGTAAAATAGCTGACAACTGATGATTCTATATAGATGGTCTGTTTCATATCTCACTCTCAAGCCAAACGCTAATGACAACCCTCCGATTTAACCAGAACTAAAACTGAACGAACCCCTGGCGTTTTTTCACATACGAAAAGGTGAAACGGGTTCACATTATGCCATTTGGGTTGATGCCGTTTGATTTGAAACCAAACAGAACAATTTCAAACATGCGCAAGTCTGTTTTCAAAAAACAGAAACTTCATGAGCCGCATCGTGCGCTGATTTGGAGTTGAACTTCAAATTTGTACCGCTCTGAACCTGCCGACATACCTGCCGATGAAAACGAAAAGTAGCACGAGCGTCCCGCTCCCCGAACAATCGGGGTCGCGACGTTCATCAGCACCCCGAAATTTCGGGGTGCTCTACCTGGAGGCCAGCTTACGGCACTGCGCCAAGAAGAGATCGTTACCCCACACGTCTAAAGAGGGACGCTCGTGAGGCTTTACAAAACGCTCAACATCCGCGCGAGCCCGTTGCCAATCAATGCTCTCAATCTTTTCCACAAGCCATTCGAGGCATTGCTCCCGGTTGATTATCGCCCCGTTGGCACGATGCCCAGTCTGTTCGAGTGCGGCGGTTAACAATTCATAATTAGGAGGAACCCGCTGCGCGATGTACCAGATGAAATCATACCAGTCGCGCCCCTTCACATATTCCCGGCAAAGCAAGGCATGCAACTTCCCGGCAAACAAACTCGGCAAATCAAATGCTGCAACCGATGAAACAAATGGAAAATCCAGATAGCTGATTTCAAATCCGGCGTTGGCGGGGGGACGGGTGTCCACCTCAAGCTTCACTCGGATTTTTCGCATTGGACCGCTTACGGGGCGATAATCCAGCGTCAGGAGCTGCCCAAGGGAATCATCTTTCAGAAAGGCTTTCTGCACCGCCGATTCAGCTTGAGGGCGACCTTGAATTTCAAACGCATAGCCGTAGGCGGAAAGCTCGTCGCACACCGAGTGTAAATAGGGTTCCAGTAAAAAAGTCGAATCCGGCTCAAGCAGGGCGAAATCTAAATCCTCCGAAAACCGGTTCAGCTGATGAAAAATCCGCAAACAGGTTCCGCCGTGAAACGCCGCCTTCTGAAAGAAATCAGTACGTCCCAATGCGGCCAACACAATCTCCTGAGTGATTTCTCGGATCGCATGCTCCTCCTCCAGCGGGGTTTTACAGGCATACGAACTCAACCGTTGCTGAACCATTCCAACCGTCATGATGCAATCTCCTTTCGAACCTGCTCCAGAAAACATTTAACGCGCCGACTGGAATAGTTTCCGATCAACTCATTAACCGATTCCATCGACACCGACCCTTTCAGCTCAACCTCAATCCGCAAACTGGAGAGCAATCCCCTAAGAGGAGCATCCAAATTTTGAATATAGACAATATCCGACAGTGCCTTAAGCGGGCTGGAAACCAAAATAGACCCGTTGCCTCCCGACAACTCATGACGCTCCACTCCAGAAAAGAAATAGGACTGGGGCACTCGCACAAAATCGAATCGTCCAACCGGCGTGTCAAAGACCCGCGAACGATTCAGCGAAACGCTTGCAACTGCGTAAACCGCCTCTGGAATCCATCCATGAAATGATAAAGCCGACTCCAAACCAATATAGCTCGGCCCATACACATGTTGCGCCAGCTCAAGCGGGTTGGGAGTTTTCCGCTGAACCGGAGGTGCCAGCATGTAGAGTCCGCGCCGAATTCGGATAATTTCCCCAACTGCCATCGCTCGCTTAAGTAAAGCGTCGCGCCGATTAGCACTCCCCTCCACCCACAACGCCAATTCGCTACGAGAAAAAAATAACTTCCCGCACCGCGCCAGAACAAGCTCTGTCAACAACTTCATGGGAAGAAACTGTCATATTATGACAGTTTCTGTCAAGTACATGCTTGCACTGTAGAAATGTTCCGGGCTCGGAAAGTCATTGAAACGCAACACAGCGCGTGGCACGCTTTTGCGATGAACATCGACCTAAGTAATTTTGAACTAACTCCGGAATGGAGCCAATCCACACCGAAGACCAAGCTTCCGCCTAAACGGGCCAAGAAGCAAAAGCATCAACCGAAGGAAAAGAATGACGGCGTAGTTCGGGTCGGGCGCGAAACGAAGGGCCGCAAAGGAGCCGGGGTCACCATCATCACCGGCATCCCCACTCACCCGGAAGGGCTCAAGCAGATTGCCAAAGAGTTGAAGCAGAAATGCGGAACCGGCGGCACCGTTAAAAACGGCGTCATTGAAATTCAGGGCGACCTGCGCGATCTGCTCGTCGAAGAGCTGACAAAGCGCGGATATACCGTCAAGAGAGCGGGAGGATAGTCCAAGGTCAAAAAGTCAAAGGTCGAAAGTCAGTTTCCCGACCTTCGACCTTCAGACCTTAGACTTTTGACCCAACGACTAGTCGTTCCGCATCGTGACTTCAACGAGATGGAAGCCAAACTGGGTTTTGACAGGGCCTTGCACTTCACCAACCGGTGCGCTGAAAACCACTTCGTCAAATTCCTTCACCATCTGGCCGGGGCCGAAGGTTCCGAGCGCACCGCCTTTTTGTCCAGAGGGACAGGAAGAATGCTCTTTTGCGAGGTCAGCGAAATCTGCGCCGCCGACAATCTGCTGTTTGAGTTCGTTACACTTGTCTTCTGTGCTCACGAGAATGTGTCTTGCTGCTGCTTGTGCCATAAGAATCTCCTTTAATATTTTTTCACCAACGAATGAATAAAATCTACGAATGAACAAACATCCGCAACGAAATTTATTCGTAGATTTTATTCATTCGCTGGTTCATTCAGCCAGATACCCTGTGAGCTTGCTCTAAAACAACAACTCACCTATAAAGAGATTCGATGAATTCAGATCCAAAAACAGTTAAAGACTGCGGAGACAACTCGCGTCCGATAAAAGAGCGACTCGATGCTGTTTACTCAACCGAATCGTCTGCAATCGACAAAACTTTAGTTCAACTCCAAAGCGATGCGCTTAAGACATTTAATAAGGATTAATCCATCATGCCCGTTATTTCCATGTTCTACGGACTGATTGTTCATCTCTATTTTGAGATGAATCAAAAACACAAGAAACCACATATTCATGTAAGCTATCAGGAACATGAAGTGGTCATCTCCATACCGGAAGGCGATGTGATTGAGGGAGAACTCCCCTCAAATAAAATGAAGCTACTTCAGGCATGGATAGAAATTCATCGTGAAGAACTAATTGCTGACTGGGAACTAGCATCTAGCGGACAACTTCCCTATAAAATTGAACCGTTAAAGTAAACTGATGAACCCGAGATTAAAAACTGTTAAAGCCCGCGATGACTACAAGCTCGATCTTGTGTTTGAAAATGGAGAAACAGGCATTTTTGACTGCACTCCTCTGCTCGACTTCGGTGTATTCAAAGAGCTGAAGGATCTCGACTACTTCAAACAGGTTTTTGTGACTTTTGGGACGGTCGCATGGCCCAACGAACAAGATATTTGCCCAGATACGCTATACCTCACCGCAACCGGTCAAGAGGATCAACTCATGGTGGCAGAAGAAAGAGAAGAATATGGACGCACGCAAAGCAACAATTGAACGTAAAACCGGCGAGACGGATATCAAGCTATCGATCAACCTCGATGGAACCGGAGTCTACTCCATTGATACCGGCGTTCCGTTTTTCAACCACATGCTCGACCTGCTTTCCAAACACTCGCTGATCGATATGGATATCCAAGCCAGTGGCGACATTGAAGTGGACTATCATCACCTCGTCGAAGATGTCGCGCTCGCGCTAGGTTCCGCCTTCAACAATGCGCTCGGCGAACGCCGCGGCATCAACCGCTACGGCTTCTGGTTGCTTCCGATGGACGACGCGCTCGCCAGCGCGGAAGTCGCGCTCGATCTCGGCGGGCGCCCCTTCCTTGCCTACAAGCTGGCAAACAAAAAAAATCTGATCCGCGATTTCGACACCGACATTCTGGAACACTTCTGGCGCTCGTTCTGCGACACCGCCAAGCTGAACCTGAACATCGACCAGAAAGAAGGCGACGATCTGCATCACGCGCACGAAGCCGTCTTTAAAGCGGTTGCCCGCGCCTTGCGAATGGCCTGTACGGCTGACGAACGCGCCCTCGACGCCATTCCGTCGAGTAAAGGCACTCTCTCAAAGTAGCACGAGCGTCTCGCTCGTTTATAAGCAAGCGAGACGCTTGCGCTACTTTCCCGCCAACTGTCCACAAGCGGCGGCGATATCTTCGCCGAGCGAATAACGCAGGGTGACTTTAAACCCTGCGTTTTTTAATGCATCGCCGAAGGCCTTGCGCTCTTCGAGCGTAACGGGCTGATATTTTCCACCGGGGTGCGCATTGAACTGAATCAGATTGATATGCGCATCGGTTCCGCGCAAAAATTCTTTCAGAGCTTCGAGATCTTCCGGCCCGTCGTTGATGCCCTTGAGC
Source organism: uncultured Verrucomicrobiota bacterium (assembly GCA_964476065.1). Taxonomy (GTDB): domain Bacteria; phylum Verrucomicrobiota; class Kiritimatiellia; order Kiritimatiellales; family Tichowtungiaceae; genus Tichowtungia. Next base: position 51,125 of record CAYYYX010000001.1, read on the forward strand.
ATTAGATATTCGATCATAAAACTTTTGCGGGTAGAGTTGTCGTTTCGCGATGAATCAGAGAACCCACCCCGCCGTTCCGGCACCCCTCCAACGGAGGGGATTTCAAGAGATCCCCTCCCGGGGAGGGGTGGCCGTAGGCCGGGGTGGGTTGTGGCTTTTAAAGTTCCAACCCTTGAAAAAACGGCCTTCAATTTTTCCAAGGTCTGGAACTTTGCGATCGGCATCAATTGTTCGCGCACCTCCTGCCGGGCACTATGCAGGCTCAGAGCCAACTGGATGCCGGGGAAGCGCTCTGCGAAGCGAACCATGGCATCAGGCACACCGACGGTAGAGACCATCAGATGTCTTTCGGACAGATTGAAGAAGCGCGGGTCGCGCAGCGTTTCCAAGCATTGGAAAAGATTCTCTTCGTTGTGGAGCGGTTCGCCCATTCCCATCACCACCACATTGCGGAGCGTCCGCCCCTCTTCGCGCAAAAGTCGCTTGGCCAGCAGAACCTGATCGATCATTTCCGCTGCAGTCAGATTGCGGATAAATCCCATGGAACCGGTGGCACAGAACTGACAATCGGCGGCGCAACCGATTTGCGAGGAGATGCAAAGACTCGTCCGGCCCGATGCGATCCGTAGAATCACCGCCTCAACCCGGCAGGCTGAGCCTGCACCCTTTTTGTTTTCCAAACATTTGAAAACCAGCTTGGTCGCGCCGTCGGTTTTTGAATCGTGCCGCTCCAAAAGTTCCAATGTTTGGGAAAACTGCGAGGCGGGTTCGGGGCACTCTTCAGGCGGCAGGGCCTTTTTGATATAGGCGTTGAGGAACCTTTTCCGCTTATGCGGGTCGCGGATTAGTTTTTCCAAGGTCTGGATGTCGTAAATTGAATTCATGTTTCACTGACTTTTCTTCGCGCGTCAATGCGTACTACAGATTGAAGCCGAAAAGACGGAACTTTGAGATAAGGAGTTGATCAAGGGTGGAAAGATCTTTGGGATAGACGGAAATTAGTTTTTTACCCTGTTGCTGATAGAGGGTCTGCTTTTTATACATGCTCATTTTATATTGCGGGGTATCGAGACCCCAATACTCGATGTAAAGATCGAGTTCAGGCAGATAAAAGTCGGGACGAATCTGAAACTCAGCGATAATGCGATATTTTGAGTCGTAGTGATAAGCAATCCCTTTTGCGGTGAGCCATTCGGCGATACGCCGCTCGCCTTGCGATTGCACGAGTGTGCCGTCGCGCGCCTCGATCGTTTTATTGATTTCAACCTGCGTTTCGAAATTGCGGCGTTCCAGAAAAACTTCATCGAAACAGCGATCGCAAAATTTGCGCTGAAAAGCCTGTTGCGACCGGGCGTATTCTTCGGCGGTCATCTTCGCATGACAACGCTGACAGCGATGCTCGGCAGAGGCCTCCTTAATTCGAAGTGCCTCCTCAATAAACTCCACAGCGGCGATGGCATCGCGGCGAAGATATTCCTTCTCTGAGGGGTTTTTCACAATGTCGCGCAGATCGTGGAGCGTTTCTTTAGCCGCCGCGCCATAGGCTTTGAGCGCTTTGATGGCATATTGCCTTGTTTGCGAATGCGGATCGTTGCGGACAACCGGTGCGAGGGAAGAAACTACTTTTTGTTGATTAACGCCTAGCCACGCCAGTTTTCCAAGCGCCGAGGCGGAAAGCCGGCGAATGTTGGCAGAGGACGAACGTAGACCGTCGAGAAGTTCGGCAAACCCCTCGACATTTCCCTCACGTCCGATGGCGACAGCTCGGTCCGAGAGTTGCTTTTCCAATTGCCTGTCCATCGGATTTTTCATACGTCGTCAACGAGCGAAAGTGAAGTGAGCATTGTTGGCATTCATTCTCAACATTTCAAGTTTCCAAACATTGGAAAAACAGGCAGTGTTTTTTCCAATGTTTGGAAAGAACCCAGTTGAGGCGGCTCTTGCTCTGCGCGAGGGACTAGAAAAAGTCACGGATGCGTACCGGCTGGTGCATCGCGACGAGGTCGGCGAGTTTTCGATCGATCGCTACGGTGACTGGCTTTTGGTGACGGGCTATGACGAAACCCTGCCGTCCAAACAACTGCTGCGAAAAATCAGCGCGGAGCTTCGGACCATTCCCTGTAAAGGCGGGATTGTTCGAACCAATTTGCGCGACCCGCATCGTCGCAAGCTATTCAGCGATCTGGAGCCGTTCGGCGAGTCCACTCCCGAAACCTTTGCGGTGACGGAGCACGGACTACAATTTGAAATTTCACTGAACGACTCCCAGCATCCGGGGTTGTTTTTAGATCAGCGCGAATCGCGCAGACGCATTGCAGACGTTTCCGAAGGAAAACGGGTCGCTAATCTGTTCGCCTTTACCTGTTCTTTTTCGGTCGCGGCAGCCGCCGCGGGCGCGGAGGTGGCATTTTCGGTCGATCTAGCCGCAGGTTGCCTGGAGCGAGGAAAACGTAATTTTGAACTCAACGGGCTGGCGGAGAGCGGGCGCGGAAAATTTATTAAAGAGGATGTGCGCAAATGGCTGGCGCGACAGGTGCGTAAAAAAGAGGCCAATCCCTCCGCTTTTGTGCCGTGGGACGTTGTGATCTGTGATCCGCCGGTTTTTGCCTCCGCTAAAAAAGGCGAGGCGTTTTCGGTCGAAAAGGAGTGGCCCGCTCTGGCATCCAACATCCGAAAAATTTTAGCTGAAGGTGGAGTCGCCCTTTTTGCCAACAACCATCGCGGCGGCGATGATGGGTTTTATTTCTCAACCCTGAAGGAGCATTTCGCAGCGATCAGCGCTCTGCCGTCGCCCGTCGATTTTCCCACGTCACCCGCTTGCGCGGGCACATGGCAAGCAAACCTTGGAAACCCGCATGTGCGTAGCTACTGGTGCAGTTAAGAATGCATTTGCCAACTGGGTAAATTCTGATAGTTTTTCAGGAGCATTTAAACAGGAGTCCATTATGAAAAAGATCATCGTATTTCTCACCGCCCTTATTCTCTGTCAAGCTAGTTCAGTTTTCGCACAAGATGACGCCCTCATCTATGACGACGACGGTGCCTATCCCATTCAGGCATCCCTCTATCCCACACTGCAACTCGTTCCATACGATCGGGACGTAACAGGTGTTCGCCTCAATATCATCGGCGTGAACCGGAATATGACGGGGCTGGATATGGGTCTGATCAATCAATCGGATGAGTCATTTCGTGGCGTTGGCCTAGGAATTGTGAATCTTTGCCAAGGCGATGTGGGAGGAATCGATATCGGATTCATCAATCATGTGAACGGAGATATGGTCGGTTTTCAAGGAATCCCTTTTCTTTCGTTCTGGAACGCAATGAATGTGGTTCATGGAAAGATCACAGGTGCCCAGGGAGGCCTTTACAACCAGGCACAGGAATTTAGCGGGATTCAAGGTGGACTGTTCAACGTCGGATACAATGGAAAAGGCGGCCAGGTGGGTCTATATAATTATTCGGACTCATTTGGAGGCGTTCAGGTGGGAATCGTAAACATTGCCTATAAAGATGCTCATGGTGTCCAGGTTGGACTCTATAACGGCACCGGACACTTCTGCGGACTTCAGGTGGGAATCGTTAACCAAACCCAGACGCTCGAAGGCCTCCAGATCGGCCTCATCAATGCGGTTTCCCAAAAAGAGTCGCTTCCCGTGATGGTTTTTGTGAACTGGCAGTTCTAGCAGGCTGAGCCTGCACCCTATTAGCTTTCCAATCTTTGGAAACGAGGAAGCGTCCCAGCCGGGGCGCTTTTATTTTGCGTAGTTTCCGCGATCATGGATCGCGGCTACAAGAAGAGAATCAAAGGAGCACGCCCTGCGGGGTTTCTTCGTCGGTGCGCCACCAGCGTCCAGGCTTGGTATCAATGTATTGAACTGATTTGGTGGTTAGACGGTTCCCTTTGGCTTTGGCCCCTTTGACGAGTAGTTCTTTGGTTTTGAAGAACTGCTGGTGGATGCGTTGCCCTTTAGCCGGACGGTAGCGAAGATAAATTTCTTCAGGGCACCCCTCCTGCAACAGCAGGATTTTTGATTTTTCGGGCGCAAGATGGTAGTCGCGGTCCTTGATGGTTCCGCCAAATTTAAAGCGTTTGATATAGGTCGCCTTCTGATGTGTGTAGACACAGGTCATTTCGCGGTCGCGATCGAAAATTTCGCAACGAAGCATATCCCCATCGACAAACTTTTTATCGGGCGGCGACACCATTTGGTAGCGACCGTCCCCCCAGATAAAGATCAGTTTGTCGAGCGACGAGCAGTTCAACAGGCTTTCGCCCTTTACGCCAGAGCCAATGAACTGACCTTCGGTATCGTGCTTGATATCGAGCTCACTGGCGGTGAGCTCACGAACCGCTATTTCTTTGAAGGTGCTGATTTGGGTACGGCGCGGATAGCGGTCTTTATACTTTGTGATGAGCTTTTTGACGTAGCGAATGGCGTAGCCATTCAGGCCGCTAAGATTTTTCTCCACCTCGGCGAGCTCTTCGAGAATTTTATCGAGATCCGCTTTGTTCTTATTGATATCAAAGAGGGAGATTCGCTTGATCGGGACGCCGAGAAGCATTTCGATATCTTCTGGAACAATGGCTCGTTTGAGCTGTTTTTTAAAGGGCTCCAGCCCATCATGAATGGCCGCACGCACGGTGTCGGCAGTTTTACACTGCTCGATTTTTTTGTAGATGCGGTTTTCGACAAAAATCTGCACGAGGGTTTTGGTGTGAAAGGCGTCGAGCAGCTTGTCGCGCTTAAGATTGAGTTCGCCCTCTAAAATTATCAGCAACTGCTGGGTGTTGAGGTGAAGAATTTCGTCAACAGTCATTTCGACAGGGCGCTTGTCGCGAATGACGATAATACGGCTAGGCGCAGAAACTTCGCAATTCGTGAAGGCATAGAGAGCTTTTTCGACCTGTGCCGGATTTGCACCCTGTGAAAGAACGAGTTCAATTTCCACCTTTTCAGCGGTGAAATCGTTGATGGCGCGGACGGCTACTTTTTTCTTTTTAACCGCATCTTCGATGGACGCGGTGATCTTTTCCGTTGTCTGCCCGAAAGGAATCTCTGTGATGATGAGGCGGCCTTTTCGCTCTTCAATTTTCGCGCGGACTTTTACTTTTCCGACCCCATTATTGTATTCGGAGGTATCCATGATGCCGCCGAGCTGGAAATCGGGCAACGGATCGGCTTTATGCGGAGTTCGTTTTTTCTCGCGCAGGATTTCAACCTGTTCGTTGAGCAATTCAATAAAGTTATAGGTCAGGATCGCGGTGGAGAGACCGACGGCGATTCCATCGGCGCCGAGCATGAGGAGGAGCGGCAGTTTGCACGGCAAGGTGACGGGTTCTTTGTTGCGTCCGTCGTAGCTGGGAATGGCTCGGGTCAGTTCTTTGTTGAAGAGTTCTTCACGGGCAAGCGGAGTGAGTCGACATTCGATATAACGTCCGGCGGCGGCGCGGTCGCCGGTATAGATATTTCCGAAGTTCCCCTGCCCCTCAATGAGGTAACCCCCGCGGTTCGTGAGCGAAACGAGCGCATCGTTGATGGAGGCATCGCCATGCGGGTGGTACTGCATCGTGTGACCCACAATGTTGGCGACTTTAACAAAGCGGCCATCATATTTCTCGAAAAGGGAGTGCATGATACGCCGCTGCACAGGCTTGAGACCGTCTGCGACATTCGGAATGGCGCGGTCACAAATGACATAGGAAGCATATTCAAGAAAGTTGTAGTCGATGAGCTTACGGAGAGGTCCGTGCTCCGTTTCGAGGGGGGCGTGCTCGACAGACTTTTCCGGAGTGTCAGGGGTCTCAATCGGCGTCTCTTCCGGCGGCGACTGATGGCTAAATAGCAGTTCCTGTTCGGGTTTGCTCATACTGTTTCTTCGTCCACAATCAGGTTTTCCATAATATAGGCTCGGCGTTCCTGCGTGTTTTTCCCCATATAGAAGGTCAACACTTCGGGAATGGAATGATCCTCGTCAATCACGACAGGAGTCAATTTCATGTTTTTGCCGATGAACGCCTTGAATTCACCAGGGGAAATTTCTCCCAGCCCTTTAAATCGGGTAATTTCAGCAGAGCGTCCGATTTTCTCTAATGCCCGATCGCGCTCGGCTTCCGTGTAGCAATAGATTGCTTTCTTTTTGTTTCGAACGCGGAAGAGCGGGGTTTCCAATATTTGAAGATGTCCATCGCGCACCATCGGCTCGAAAAACCGAAGGAAGAAGGTAATCATCAAATTTCGAATATGAAGTCCATCGACATCGGCATCGGTGGCAAGAATGACGTCTTTATAGCGCAGGTTATCGGAGGTCTCCTCAATATTGAGCGAGCGCATGAGGTTGTAAATTTCCACATTTTTATAGATTGCATCGCGCTTGAGATCCCATACGTTGAGCGGCTTGCCCTTAAGCGTGTAGATGGCCTGGGTGTTGACGTCGCGGCAACTGACAATAGAACCGGCTGCGGACTGCCCTTCGGTGATGAAGACCATGGTATCTTCGTGTTTTCCCTTTTGCTTATTGTAGTGCTTTTTGCAGTCTTTAAGCTGTGGAACACGAATGGAAACCGCTTTCGATCGGTCTCGTGCCAGTTTCTTGACCGAGTTGAGTTCTTTGCGGAGCCGTTGACTTTCTCTGATTTTTTCGAGCAGTTTTTCGGCCGCCGGCTTGTTGCGGTGCAGTAAATCAGCTACGGCCTTTTTTACGTTTGCGACAAGATCAGATCGAATATCGGTATTGCCCAGCTTGTTTTTGGTTTGGGATTCAAAGACAGGCTCTTTGAGACGAATCGCAACGGCGCCAAGAATTCCTTCGCGTACGTCATCTCCGCTGAATTTTGCATTGGCGTATTCGTTGATTCCCTTAAGGATTCCTTCACGAAATGCGCTCAAATGAGTGCCGCCATCGCTGGTGTACTGTCCGTTTACAAAGGAGTAATAGTCCTCGCTGAAGCGATTGGTATGCGTGAAGGCAAACTCGAGCATTTTATCGCAATGATGAAATGGGGGGTAAACTTTTTCGAGCTCACTCTCGTCGGCAATTAAATCGAGCAATCCGTTTTTCGAGAGAACTTTTTTCCCATTGTAAACAATGACGAGCCCGGCATTGAGATAGGAATAGAAACGGAGTCGACGCTCAATATGATCCTCACGGAATTTGAAGATTTTGAAGATTTCCGGGTCAGGTGAAAAGCTGACGAAGGTTCCGTCCTCTTCCTGTTTTGCAACCCCTTTTTCCTCCGCCTCGAGTACGCCCCGTGAGAAACGGGCCTCGACAAATTTTCCGGCGCGATGACTTCGGGCCACAAAGTAGCTCGAAAGCGCATTCACGGCCTTCGTGCCCACCCCATTCAATCCGACACTGAACTGGAAGACATCGTCGTTATATTTGGCACCGGTATTGATGCGCGAAACACATTCAACCAGCTTGCCAAGAGGAATGCCGCGGCCATAGTCGCGGATGCTTACGGCATCGTCTTCCAGCGTGATTTCAACCCGCTTTCCATGCCCCATAATGAATTCATCGATGCAGTTATCGATCACCTCTTTAAGGAGAACATAGATTCCATCATCATAATGGTTTCCGGTGCCGGTTCGGCCAATATACATGCCGGTTCGGGCACGGATATGCTCGAGAGAAGAGAGCGTTTTTATTTTGCTCTCATCATAAACGTGTTTTTTATTCTCGTTGGCCATTTTACTCCGAAAAACACCACATATAGGGCTTTTTTATCGTTGAAGCCACCAGATATAGCATGGTTTAAAACAGCTCGCAACACCTCTTAGAGGGGTTCATGATATTTCTCTTAAGCGGGCAACGCTAGCGCAAGATCAAAGTCCCCCTGCACCCCATAGAGGACAAGATAGATCTCCTCAAAAGCAAAAACTAAATCCATGAATGAAGTTCAAAACAACAAGCTTCTCCATTATATTACCTAACCTAGAAGGATCCAAAAGAACTCGCGGTACACCCTTTATGAAATCGAAGAAGAACAAGCAGGAAGAATGGCAACTGGCTCGTGAGCGGTTCCAGATTTCGAACCGCTTCCCCCCGCGTTTTAGACGCCCCGAAAGAAAGATCGGAGACATTCTTGCGGAAATAAAGGAAGAGAAGCCCGACTTCAGCCCGTTGCCTGAATCGATCAAATCTCGCTGGGCGGTTATTGCAGGAGAACAGATTGCCCAACATACCCGCCCGGAAACCCTTCGAGGAAAACAGCTGATTGTCTATGCAGATCATCCTGGGTGGCTCTCGGAAATCCGGCGTCTCCCGACCCAACAACTACTAAAAAAAATATCCATGATCCCCGAGGTTCCAGAAATCAAAGAAATTCGTTTCCAGCTCGATCCGGCAATCCGAACTTACCGAAACTAAAAAACGTCGAGCTCTCTTTGAGCCCGACGCTTTCATCGCTCTTTATCGTGCGATTAGAAAAAGGAGCGGTATACTCTGATTCGATCGCCCGCCTCAACGGGAACATCTAACTCTGGATGTTTCTCGATTTTCTTAGCGTTAAATGTCATCACCTGCCCATTTCGCGTAATCGTCACCTTTGTTCTGTTGGCATACTCGGTATAGCCACTGGCCGCTGCAAGGGCCTGCAACAATGTGATGCGACGACTCAGTTGATACTCCTGCGGTCGCTGAACTTCGCCTTCCACGTAATAGATTTTGGCGTGAGTCTGAATGTTAACTGTGATATTCCGATAAATCTCGCCGTCGGTATAGATGCGCTGGATTTCGCGTTCCAGTGCGGAGGTGGTCAACCCAGCCGCCCGAACGGGCGCCTCTATATAAGGCAGCGTAATATCCCCATGCTCATCGATCACAATATCCATCTGTTTTTCTTGAGGAATTCCAAGCAGTGTGATCACCAATGGATCCAGTGCCCGTAATTGGTAAAGCCCAACCAACGGCGCATTTTCGCCCGCGGAAGAAACTTCCATACTCGAAGGGCTAACACATCCCGCCAGCATAAAAACCATCACCAGCGCAAAAAATCTTCCTATTTTATTCATAAATCGTCCTTTTAGGTGGCAGGGTTTTCCGGGCCGGATTCCCCGGAATGGTAGTAATTCGAATAGTACGAATGGTAATAGTAGTAATAATCGTCGCGCATAATATTGATGTTGTTCAGAACCACACCGACCTGCTTCACGCCCAGGGTATCGAGCATTTGTTTGGCGCGAATAATCATATCACGGGGATACTTCCGATACTGAACGACCAGAACAACTCCATCCATTTCCTTGGCCAGAATCGAGGAATCACTAATCCCGACGAGCGGCGGCGTATCAAAAATGACCATGTCGTACTTTTGTTTCAAACTGGCAACCAACTCGCCGATGCGCTTGGGATCCAGCACCCCGAGCGAAGTGCGAGGAAGCCGACCACTCGGAAGGAAATGAAGGTTAGGCACGCTGGTGGTCTTGATGGTTTCCTCAACAGGAACATCCCTCAAAAGAACATTGGTCAGACCAAATCGATTCGACACCCCTAAAATAGTGTGCTGAACCGGACGACGCAAGTCGGCGTCGACCAAAAGAGTTTTCTCACCCTGCTGTGCGCAAACGTAAGCCAAATTAAAGGCGGTTGTCGATTTTCCTTCACCCGCTCCCCCGCTCAATACGGCAAAAGCACCTTTGGTGGGGCCTCCGGATTCGGCGAACGACATGTTAGTTCGCAATACGCGATATCCTTCTGCGTGATCGCTGTCGGGACCTTCTTCAACCAAGGGCCGAACCTTCTGTGGAATAAGCCCTAGAACAGGAAGACCAATCCACCGCTCCACATCATCGGCAGTTTTAATGGACGTATCAAGATATTCAATAAAATAGGCAAGTCCGACCCCTGAGCCCAATCCGACAAAGATACTCAACAGTACATTGAGGATGAGATTTGGACTGACTGGGCGGGTAGACTCTTCCGCTGCGTCAATAATTTCAACCGGTGTACGCGGGATCTTCATAGTGATTCCCTCTTGAGCCAATCGCGCCTGAAGGGCGTTCATGATCGATCGCTGGATATCAAGCTTTTGAGTAGCCCGGTTGAACGGAAGCATTTTATCGCGCTGAGACTCCTGATTAATGGTTCGAACCCCACGAAGCTCCTCTTCCAGCACCTCAAAATCAGATCTGGCGACAATGTATTGCGCCCGTGTTCCCTTTTTGATGCCCTCTAGCGCCTTTGCAAGCTTCACCATTAACTCGTCGCGAGCCGCGGTGGTCTGCTTCACTTCCGGATGGTTTGCACCGTAGTTCTGCAACAGTGAGCTCAGGAGCACATCATGATCCTTAATCTGCGTCCGCATCGCCTCAACAAAGGGGTCTCCGGCCAGATAGCTGGAGGCGACCAGCAAATCCTCGTTGCTCATCGCCTCTAGCTCTTCATAGCGGGTTTTCGCACCCAGCATTTTTACACGAGCCGCAATACGATCGCCATGCAACTGCTGAAGAGTAAGCTTCTCCACACTTTCCGCCGCCCCACCAGAGAATCTTTGCGAAATCAGCGTAATGTCCAGATCTTCACGAATATCTTCGACCTGCTGCTCGGCCGCGTTGACTTTCTCCTGCTGATTCTCGAGCTCTCGGCGCAATGCATCCAGCGCACGGGTCATTTCTTTATGCTTGAGATCCAAACGTGCATCGCGATAAACATCGGCCAGTTCATTCGCAATCCGCATGGCCTCCTTAGGATCCTGACGTTTTGCCATAATGGAAACCAATGAGGTGTCTCGGGACTGCCCCACCGTCAGGCTCGACCGAAGGATTTTGTAGGCGTGTTCCTTGGCTATCTTTTCACCCTTTTTCCCCCATGCTTCCTGCAAATTAAGGCGATTGATCACCTCATAAAGGATCGGTTTTGACTGGATGATCTCAAACTGTGTGCGCAAAAAATAGGGGTCGTAGCCACCACCAAATTGAGATGCTGGGTTAAACGGATCGATATCGACATTATCCCGGTTCACCTCAATGCGTGACTGAGACGCATAGATTTTCGGCAGGGTAAACGTATAGGCTGTTCCGGTAATCACCACGAGCAGAAGAACCGCCAGAACGATTTCCTTCCGAGAACGAATCACCCGCCAATAATCCAGGAAGTGAAGTGTACTGTCTTTCTTCTGCTCTTCGCTCATTCGCTTATCCCTTATTAAACAATGATGGTGAGGCGTTTAAACCCCACCATAATTAAAAAACGTTACTTGATTCAAGAACGGACGGACTACAACTCGACCCGCCAACCCACATCAAACATATTTTGATCCCAATCACCATTCCCGTCGTCATAGGATTGCTCACTATGCTTAATTCCCATCTCGAGGAAGTTCAGACGATTCAACTTATACGTCAGTCGAAATTCGAGATCCATGCGTTCTTGGTCGGGTTGTGCATTGCTGGAGCTCTCGCTGTCATCCTCCTCATATGTAGTATAGAGGAATCGAGCCGTCGCTTTGGCCATGATTTTAGCCGTCACATCATGTTGAATGCCAAATCGAAAATCATCGGCAGCCTGACCAATGTAATCGGAATCGTTGGACTCCGAAAAGATGTGTGCATAATTGCCTGTGACGCGAGTTCTCGGGGAGGGAGAATAGGTTGCACCTACCTTAAAAATAGGTGAAAGATAAGCCTTATTATCGGCATTTACCATTATAGGCACAAGGAGAGGGACCCCACCAACGGCAGTGATAGTATAATCACGCTTATCTGGCATCACATATGTAAAACCACCCTCAATCGTACCCTGCCATTTTGGATTGAATGTGTGATTCACCTCTAACGTCAGATCTAGTGCATCATAACCTGACGTATCACTTTCAAAGAACCCAGTATTCGCCACACCGCCCACGATCATTGTTCCCGCCACGGTACGCTTGTCGTACTCCGTCGTGCGCACGTTCAAGTTTAATTTTGAGCTGGTGCGTTGGGGGCGAATATCCCGAGCCCAGGAAATGCCCGCCGAAAGGGTCGTTGAATCATCCTCCTCAATCTCTTCGTCATGCCGTCTGAGTTGGTGGTTTAAGGATAATTCCAAACGATCTTTTTGGGTCAGCACATACGTCGCGGACGCCCCTAAGTCGTTCGTGTAATAATCGTGCTTCCCATTAGAGGTTCCGCTGGTCTTATCCGCGCTTCTAAATTTATCTGAGAAACGAAACATCAGGCGGGGAGAAACAGAATGGCTCAACACCGCATATAGGTTGGGGTGAATTTTGCTTTCTGTATCCGTTTTGATGCGCACCTGAGATTTGACCACTAAATCCGTTCGGTCGGAAAGCGAGGTATTAAAGGCGAAATCAACAACGTCTTCCATAAAGGAAGAGCCTGTCCCGTCCGCTTCACGGCTGACATTGTCGTCATAGCCAAAACGAAGAGTGTTAATGATGCTAAAAGGACGGTTCCCCTCTGCAAAAATCTGCCCGACAATCAGTCCTGCCAAAATGGGGATAAAAAGTTTTGTTTTTTTCATATTTCTTCTCAACAATCTGTTGGGTTCTCGGTCAAATGCTTCTTACCATCAATCATCAAAACTAAACTCGTGTAGCATGAGTGTCATCGTCGTCGATGTCTCCATCAGCACCGGGATCAAAAATATCGGGATCACCCCCGCCGCCTTCTCCTCCACCGCCTTCTCCTCCGCCACCTTCTCCTCCGCCACCGGTGCCAGCTCCTGTATCACCTCCGGCTGCTGCGGCTGCGGCGGCAGCGGCTGCTGCGGCGTCGGCGGCTGCTGCGGCTGCGGCTGCGGCGTCGGCTGCGTCTGCGGCGTCGGCTGCTGCGGCGTCAGCGGCGGCTGCGGCGGCGGCGGCTGCGGCGTCGGCTGCGGCGGCGTCAGCGGCTACGGCTGCGGCGGCGTCGGCGGCTGCGGCGTCGGCTGCGGCGTCGGCGGCTGCTGCGGCTGCGGCTGCGGCTGCGGCGTCGGCTGCGGCTACCGCGGCGTCGGCTGCGGAAGTGGCGGCAGCAAGTATGCCTGCGGTGTCAGCACCTGTGGCGGCGGCTGCTGCGGCGGCGGCGGCATCCGCGACTGCGACTGCGTCCGCTGCTGCGACTGCGTCGGCGGCGGCGGCTGCTGCGTCGGCGGCGGCGGCGGCTGCGTCGTCGGCGGCGGCGGCTGCGGCTGCGGCTGCGGCGTCGGCGGCGTCGGCGGCTGCGGCTGCGGCTGCGGCTGCGGCTGCGTCGGCAGCGTCGGCGGCGGCTGCGGCGGCGGCGGCTGCGGCTGCGGCGTCGGCGGCGGCTGCTGCTGCGGCGGCGTCGGCGGCCTCGGCGGCGGCGGCGGCGGCGGCCTCGGCGGCGGCGTCAGCTGCGACTACGGCGTCTGCGGCGTCGGCTGCTGCGGCGGCTTTCACCATAGAAATCATACCCGTTACGATAGCGCCCGCACCGGGAAATGAAACCATCTCACTTTCATTAACAGCGGCCAAGCTGTCAGCCAGATTAACCGCTCCACCCGCTTGCATTACGGCGACGATAGCATAACGCATCGCACCCTTACTGCCCGTTGCGACAGCCTCATTCAAGATAGCAACCAGCTGGCTTTGAATCTGATCCGAATCATCTGTCTCGGCATAAACAGCTTCTGCGGCCGCCTGTACCGCCGCGCCGGCGGCTCGCACGCCTTGGGTGGAAAGAGTCTGCGCCAAGCCCAGATCGGCATAAAGCGGAGAGACCAACAATCCAACAATTAATAGGTATCCAAAAAATAGCTTCGTCACATTTTTATTCATTTTCCATCTCCCGCGGTAATACTGTTTCCGAAAAATTGTTGGACCTCCGGCAAGCTCCCCATCTCCATTCGTTTAAGGAACCCACTCCAAAGAAGCTTTAAATCTACGTCATTTAAGAGGCAGTAGTCAACCCACGTTTCGACTCCTAAAGGTTTTTTAACACAGCCATTTACAACATCGGCCTCCCCAAAAAAAAGCAGAGTAGACTGACCGACCACCCGCGCAAAGTCCTCTTTCGTCACAACCGCCGTGGAATCCATCAGATCAAAAAGCGAAAAACAGACGCCCTGGCTGTTCAGGAAGGTTGCACACTGCTCCAGCGTGGCATCGGCCGACACATGACTTTTGAAATAGCCCTTGGCCAAAAGAACCGACAGACCGGCGAAGGTTGGCTGTGCAAAAGAAGCCACCGGCGATAAGCCAGCGGCAAACAACAAAAGAAAAAAGACGTGTTTTAAATTTTTCATAGCCTTCAAAAAGTAAGTAATAATACCTACTTTTACATTTCACACAACCTTAAAAAACCAGCTGCGGGCTCACCTTTTGCTTTCCTTCAGCGGGTTCTCTGCTAAGAATACCCGCCATGAAACAAAACTCTCATACCATCATCCTCACGCCCGAGCAGCAAAAGAAGCTGATCGCACACCTTTCCAACCCCAAATACAAAACGGCCGAGGTCCCCTACACCCAGATTGCCGTCGCCGCCGAAAACTGCCGCATCAACCTCTACAACTCCGGCAAATGCCTTATTCAAGGCAAAGGAGCTGAAGAATGGATCACCTTCACCCTAGAACCTGAAATCACTGGCGAAGCCCGCCTTGGCTATGAAGCGGTTCTCGACCCCGAAAGTGTTCAGCCCCACATGGGAATCGATGAGAGCGGAAAAGGCGATCTCTTTGGACCCCTCGTCATCGCCTCCGTCTACACCGATGCCAAAACCGTTGAAATCCTGAAAGAAATCGGCGCCAAAGACAGCAAACGCATCTCCAGCGACCGTGTTGCCCTGCAACTCGCCTCCAACATTCGCAAGCAGCTCCCCGGAAAATTCGCCATCGTCACCCTCGGCATGGAAGCCTACAACCGCATGTACGCCAGCATGAAAAACGTCAACCGCGTCCTCGCCTGGGGCCATGCGCGCGCCATAGAAAATCTTCTCAAAAAAGTGCCCGACTGCCCGCGCGCCCTCTCCGATAAATTCGGCCCCACCCACCGCATCGAAAGCGCGCTCATGAAAAACGGCAAAAAGATCAAAATGGATCAGCGTACCAAAGCCGAATCCGACCCCGCTGTTGCCGCCGCGTCCATCCTGGCGCGCGCCGCCTTCCTCAACGCCCTGCGCAGCATGGAAAAAGACCTCGGCATCGAAATCATTCCCAAAGGATGCTCCGCCGAAGTCAAGCAGATCGCCACTGAACTGGTTGCGGAAAAAGGCCCAGGCATTCTCACAAAAGCCTGCAAATGCCACTTCAAAACCACCGAAGAAGCTCTCCGCGCCAACGGCTACACCCGCGCCGACCTCCCCTCGGAATAACAGTTTCCAATGTTTGGAAACTTTGGTGCGAATTTTTCCAAGGATTGGACGCAGGCTGAGCCTGCACCCGATTCGTTTTCCAAGGTTTGGAACTTTTGGTCTCATTTTTTCCAACCATTGGAAAAGCCAGAATGTCCAACGCAGTTGGCAAGGTTTAGGAAAACTACTTCTCGTAGTGTTCAAAGATAAAAGTGCGCACGGGGCACATGCAGAGCTGTTGGCCGCCGAACAAAATGCGGTAGTTGCAAACGACCGGTTTGTCTATGTTCAGAAAACTGATCTGATGGCTAAGCGTTCCATCCACTCCGCACATAGGGCGATCTCCGCACTTTCCCGTCTCGATGCAGCTATGATCAGACGCGCACCGGCCAGCTAACTGAATCACCTTTTCTGGAACCTTAAAACAACTCATTGAACCCCCGGTTGAAAGCGGATATATTTTAAAGAAAAACACAAACACCGTAAAGGCTTTGTGTATTTTAACGAAAAAGCCCCGCTTAAACAGCGGGGCTTTCCAACCTTCCTGCCCTCCATAGCTTTAGCGACGGAGGTTGGCGGCGGGTGAAAACAGGGTTTATTCCGCGGGCGGCGGACCTTTTTTACCGGGCCGCTTTCCTTCCGGACGCTGAGGCTTCTCGCCGGAGAACAGTTTCTGAACATGTTCTTCAATCTTCTGCTCTTTGTTCTTCTCCGCTTCAACCAGGCGCTCTTTCATTTTGGTCACGCCCTTCTCCGCCTTCTCAAGGCGCTTAGCAAATGTAGCCTGCATTTTTTCGACGTGCTTCGTCACCTGTGCGCGTAGCTGACCGACCAACTCGGCTTTTTTTACCGGGTCGGTTTCGGTGCGTGCCGCATCCGCCAATTTTTGAGTCGCCTCGCGCTCCGCTTTCATTTTTCCATGTTTCGCCTTCATTTCAGCGCGTTTTTCTTCACTCATCTGCGGACGCTGTCCGCTCTGCGGCCCGCGCTGCATCTGCTGCGGAGGCTCTGTCGTCTGCTTTTCTTCGCCCAATCCGAGCTTCCACCACTCTGCAGAAGCCGTTGTAGCCGCAAAAAGTACCAGTAACGTATAGATGATCCATTTCTTCATTGTTCTCTCCCTTTCTTGTCCTGTGAAATGAGACCGCAGGCCCTATTCCACGGGATGATTTACATCTCCATGATGTCAAGCGGATCACCTGATATGGCCAGTATCAGGCTCTCCAGTTCAACCAGATCCTCTTCGAACTGGTTGTCCCACACATCCAACTCCGACTCCGTAATTGAAACGAACGTTGGAGAAGTCTGTCTGAAATCAAAGGTACTCACGACGAGCATCAGGCAGGCCGCTGTCAAAAATACCGGCTTCCAAACCTTGCCTGCCCTGAGGAAACTCGAAGGGGAAAACGTGAAGACGGGTCGACGCTCTTCGCGCAGACGCGCCGCAATCTTTGTGACCGTCCACGGCTCAGGCTCCGCGTCTAGGGCTGGAACAGCCGCGCACAGCGCATTCAACTCGTCGCGCTTCGCCTGCGCTTCGGGAGTGGCATTTAACAGCCGTTGACGATGCGGCGACAGTTCGCCGGACTGCTCGAGCAACAGCCATTTTTCTAGTTTTGTAGTTTTCATATTCCCGCCTTTGCTAAAGCTTCGGCGGGCAAGCCCGCCTCCTGCAATTCCTGATACTCAGTCGCCAGCTCTTTCCGAAGTTTGGAAACCGCGTACTGCATTCGAGCCAGCGCAGTATTAATCGAACACTTCTGAATTTTAGCAATCTCCTTGAAGGAAAGTCCGGCCTGCATCCGGAGCCAAAACACCTCGCGTTGCTCAACTGGCAATTCGGCGGCGGCCTTTTCAATTTGAACCCCTAACGCGTGCCCCCCCGTCTCGTCCGCCGGGCTTAACCCTTTACCCGCCAGACTTTCGCTAAGAGCCAACCCATCGGCATACATCGGAGTTTCTAAAGAAAGAATCGGCTTGCGACGGCGGATGCGATCAATCATCAGATTGTGCGCAATGCGAAACAACCAGCTGAGCAAATTCTTTTGACGGTACCGGTTCATATTCTTAATGGCCCTCACCCACACCTCTTGAAACACTTCGTCCGCATCTTCGCGACCCTCGGAAAATTTATAAATGAATCCGAAAAGCGGACCCTTGTACTTTTCGACCAGCTCGCCGAGAGCCTCGGCGTCGCCGTTTCGATAAGCTGATAGAAGTTTTGCATCGTCTCGATCCATTAGGTTTTTCTTTGGTTCGTCGCTTTTCATGTCATATAACGGGGTGCGGTTACTTTTATTGTATCCAGCAGAAAAAAAATATGAAGATTTATCCCGTTCAACCCGAAACCGACGACCATCTACAAGACGAGTCCCGTCTGCGCGGCGCGGCCGACGAAATCGCCTTTCCTGAAACCGAAGAAGAAATTTTCGCCCTGCTTGCGGACGGAGTGCCGGTCACCCTGCAGGGCGCACGCACCGGCATCACTGGGGGTGCCGTTCCAATGTTTGCCTGCCCTGCCTGTCCCGAGCAGGGTCGAGGGGAGGACCCTCGAAGGGGAAGAATCATCAACCTCTCCAAAATGAATTCCATCGGAGAACCGGAAAACGGTTTGCTGACCGTTGGCCCCGGAGCGCTGCTGTGCGATGTCCGTAAAAAACTCGAAGACACCGGTGTCTTCTTCCCGCCCGACCCCACTGAAGACACCGCGAGCCTCGGCGGCATGGCCGCCTGCAACGCCTCCGGCGCGCGCTCGTTTAAATATGGCCCGACCCGCAACCATATCGAGGCGCTCCGCATCGTCTTCGCCGACGGCTCCGTCCGCGAAATCCGCCGCGGCCAACCGGTCCCCGAAGAGGTTCCCCTACCCGCCTACCGCGCACCAAACGTCAAAAGCGCGGCGGGTTATCACATCACCGATGGAATGGATTTTCTCGATCTGTTCATCGGCGCAGAAGGCACCCTCGGAGTCATCACCGAGCTCACCCTCAAACTCTCGCCGCTCCCCGAAGCCATCTGGGGATTGACCGCCTTTCTACCGACCGAAAAATCCGCGCTCGAATTTGTGCAGAAATTGCGAACAGAAACCGCGCCCGCCGCCATCGAGTTTTTCGATTTTAACGCCCTTAACCTCCTTCGCAAAAATCCCGATCTGCCCAAACTCTCGCCGAAAGCCCACACCGCGATTTATGTCGAATTCCATGGAACCACCGAGACTGTGGAAAGATCCGGTTCCGCAGTGGCAAGGATGTTGCCTGACCCCGACGCCGCGTGGGCCGCCATGGAACCCGCCGAAATGGAAAAACTGCGGCTCTTCCGCCACGCCCTGCCCGAAGCCGTCAACCAGCTAATTGCCGAACGAAAGCGGGAATATTCTGAACTCACTAAACTCGGCACCGACATGTCCGTTCCCGACGAACGGCTCGAACAGATCGTGACCCTCTATCGGCAGGGCCTCGACCGCGAAGAGTTCGAACACGTCATCTTCGGCCATATCGGCAACAACCACCTACACGTCAATATTTTGCCGCGAAATCCGGATGAGTATAATCGAGGTAAAAAGCTCTACTTCGAGTGGGCGAAGCAAGTCGTCAAAATGGACGGAAGCATTTCGGCCGAGCACGGCATCGGCAAGCTCAAGCGCGATTTCCTCCAAATCATGTTCGGCCCGGACGGCATTGAACAGATGCGCACGCTCAAGGCCCACTTTGACCCTGAAGTCCGCCTCAACCCCGGCAACCTCTTCTAGGTTTTCCAAGGGTTGGAAACCGGCACTACCGGTCTATCTATTTTCTTCCAAGGGTTGGAACCGACTGCGTCGGTCTATTCAAATTTTCCAAGTTTACCCTATAGCGAGCTATGCTCTGCTACGGGGGGTTGGAAAAACTGTTTTGATTCGGCCCATCCCGCGAGCATCACCGACCAGACCGCGCTATACGCCGCAAGGGTTTCGGCGGAGAGCGACTCTGCCGCAGCTTGAAAGGTCGGTGCACCGAGAACAATCATCCAGAGCGCCACAAAGAACAAATTAGCGAGATAGATGATGACGTAAGAAAAAAACCGCCCGTTTTCCTGCACATCGGGTTGACGCTGGCTGAGCATGTAGACGGTAAAGGTGACGTGAAATCCCCAGGTCATCCCAACGACCATCAACCACCACGCTTCATATGGGCTCACATTAAAAAAGAAACTCACGGCGTACCAAACGGCAATGGTCATCCCGGTGTAAAACGGAAAAAAATACGGCGCGAGCGAGATAATGAAATTGCTCTTCGAGAGCATCACGTGTCCGCCCTCTTTACCGACCTTGATCTTCCCAACCTTCGCGCCCATCAGCAGTCCGGAGATTGCATGGGTCAGTTCATGCCCCAGCACATACGTGCGGAATGCCTGCGGCAGCAGAAAGAAGCCGAGCACCGAAATGAGAAAGCCCACCGGCAGCGCCCAGTCTGCCCATCCGGAAGCTCCCGCAGGAAGCGACTGCAATAAAAAAAAGAGGGTGCGCGATGCCGCCCAGCAGAGCGGCAAAAGAACCAGACCGATAACCAGTTTCAGAAACTTTTTCACGTGACGGATGATAAGAACAAAAAAACCGCTAAAGCGAATGCTTTGCGGGTTTTTTTGACTGGTGGAGGTTAGGGGAGTCGAACCCCTGACCTCTTGCATGCCATGCAAGCGCTCTACCAACTGAGCTAAACCCCCGTCAAGAAGGCGTGATTTATAAATATCTGCTCAATCCAAGTCAATGCCTTTAGCTCGAAAACTTGCTTTTAGACCCCCTCGCCTTTCATACTGCGGAGATATGAAACCACGCCCAAGAACTCAACTTCCGTTCCACTGGCCCGAGCCGGCGCTAAATATCGTACTCGTTGAGCCGGATATTCCGCAGAACACCGGCAACATCGCTCGGCTCTGCGCCGCAACGGGAACCGTTCTAAATCTCATTGAACCGCTCGGGTTCCAGCTGACCGATAAAGCCGTCAAACGCGCCGGGCTCGACTACTGGGATGCCGTCGATGTCCGCCGTTTTCCAAACCTTGGAAACTTTATGGAGAAAAACTCCACCATTCGGACTCGACCGGAGGGAGAGAGGCCTCGCGAATGCGAGGCAACGACTGAAAGGAGTGGCCTACACTATTTCAGCACCAGCGGAACCAAAAACTACACCGAAGCCGAATACCGCCCCGGCGACTGTTTGGTTTTTGGAAGCGAGAGTAAGGGCCTGCCGCTCGACCTGCTCGAAGCCCATCCAGACGATGTTTACAACATCCCCATTCAACTGGGTAGCGTACGTTCTCTCAACCTCGCAAATGCCGCGTCCATCGTGCTCTACGAGGCGCTTCGCCAATTGCAAAGTTTTCCTTGTCAGGAATATTCCAATCTGTAAGCTTATCGGCTAATGAATTTTCTACAAAAACCTAGTCAAAACGCAGGGCTCTGGTGGGTATCGCTCATCACCCTCTCCATCGGCCTTTCCATTTTCTTCCTGCTCAAACCCGCGGCAGAAAACGACCCTGTAATCCAGGGATACCGCGCCACGGCGCTAGTTGCCTGTATTATGATTTCCGGCCTTTGCGTCATCATCGGCACTCGCGGACGCTGGTTTGGCAAAGGCCTTTAATCCGTTAGATGAGGTCGTGACCGGCGAGAATCGCGCGAAGCGTTTCGATGTCCGACGCGCTCATTTCACAAAGCGGCAACCGATAGACCTCTTCAGCTTTCCCCATCATCGCCAATGCGGCTTTAACGGGAATTGGGTTCGTATCGATGAACATGCCGTCAAAAAGATCGATATACTGGTCGTGCAGAAGCTGTGCGGCATCCCAAAGCCCTTCCTGCGCCGTATGGACCAGGGTCGCGATCACGCCCGGAATCACATTCGAGGCCACGCTGATCAAGCCAACCGCGCCATCGCGCATCATGGGCAGTGCCAAGCCGTCATCACCAGACAGCACCTCAATCTCACATACATCGAGTATCTGCTTCACGCGGGCAACATCGCCCCCCGCCTCTTTGACGGCCACCACATGCTCGTGTTGTGCCAAACGCGCCACGGTCTCGATCGCAATTTCGCGGCTCGAGCGACCCGGCACATTATATAGAACCACCGGCAGGCCCAAATCCGCGACCATCGAAAAATGACGATATAGCCCTTCCTGATTCGGCTTATTGTAATACGGAGTCACCTGCAATGTGGCGTCCACGCCAAGGGCCTGGGCCTCTTTTGTCAGCGCAACCGCCTCGGCCGTAGAATTAGCACCCGTTCCGGCAATCACCTTCGCGCGGCCATTCACAATTCGTATGGTTTCTGAAATTACCTTCATGTGCTCTGCGGGGTTGAGTGTGGGGGACTCCCCCGTCGTACCGACCGGCACAATCCCGTCGATCCCGTTATCCAACTGAAAATCAATCAGGTCGCGAAAATTTTTATAATCCACCTCACCGTTCGAATCGAACGGGGTGACAATTGCTGTATGAGCTCCATGTAACATCTTTTTCTCCTTAAACGTCTGACTATGGACTACGCCATGAAATCTTTCAACCCATCAAAATCAAGCGTAACAAAATAGTCCTCGATGGTTTCGGCGCGGCGAACCTGTGTAATCTCACCCTCTTCGCGCAACAGCAACTCAGCGGAACGCAGTTTTCCATTATAATTGAATCCCATCGCGTGGCCGTGTGCGCCCGTATCGTGAATCACCACGAGATCACCGATCTGCGGCTCAGCAATAGCACGGTCGATGGCAAACTTGTCATTGTTCTCACAAAGCGATCCCGTCACATCGCAGACAAAATCAGAGGCCTCATTTTCGCGGCCCGCCACCGTAACGTGGTGATACGCACCGTACATACCGGGACGCATCAAATCGGTCATACAACTATCGAGACCCACATACTTCTTATAGGTCTGCTTTTTATGCAGTACACGGCTAATCAACCAGCCGTACGGACCGGTAACCATCCGTCCGCATTCCATGCGCACATCCAGCGGCTTCAAGCCGCGACCCGTAATCATCTCTTCGTACAGCTCACGAATCCCGTCGCCAACCTTCTTCAGGTCGACCGGTTTCTCCTCCGGCTTGTACGGGATGCCGATCCCGCCGCCGATATTGATAAATTCAAATTCAATTTCCAGCTCGACGGACAATTCATAAACCAGATCGAAAAGAAGATGAGCGGTCTCAATAAAATATTTCGCATCCAACTCATTCGACGCCACCATCGTGTGTAGCCCAAAACGCTTCACACCCTTTTCCTTCAGCGCCCGATACCCCGCAAAGAGCTGATCGCGGGTGAAGCCATACTTGGCCTCTTCCGGATGACCGATAATCGCATTGCCGCCCTTCAGCGCACCGGGGTTGTACCGGAAGCAGACCAGCGTCGGAAGACCGGCGCAATGCTCGAGATAGTCGATGTGTGTGATGTCATCCAGATTGATAATCGCTTCTAGATCAACGGCCTCCACATACTCGTTGGCCGGCGTATCGTTCGAAGTAAAAATAATGTCATCCCCGGACAAACCAATCGATTCCGCTAGCATCAGCTCGGGAAGCGACGAACAGTCCGCCCCGAAACCTTCCGCCTTCAGGATCTTCATCAAGTACGGATTCGGCGTCGCCTTCACCGCAAAATATTCCTTAAAGCCGGGGTTCCACGCGAACGCCGCTTTCAGCGCGCGGGCGTTAGCACGGATTGCCGCCTCGTCGTAGAGGTGAAACGGCGTCGGAAATTTCTGCGTCAGCTCCTCGAGCTGCTCACGATTCAAAGGGCACTTTTTTTCACTCATAAATTTCTCCATTTTCTTGACCTCCAATAGCTCAAAGAGCGACGGAGGTTCCAAACATTGGAACCAACTGCGTTGGATGTTCTGGTTTGCTTCCAATGTCTGGAAACTTTGTACTCCATTTTTTCCAAACATTGGAACTTTTTCCGTTCGTTTTTCCACTCGACCAGTGGGAGAGAGGCTTCGCGGATGCGAAGTAACGGCCGCAAGGGAGTGGTGAAAAAGCGCGCGGGGTTTGCTTCTTTGACGGCGATTCGTTTTAATGCCCGCTTTTCATGCCCCTTCATCGTTTAGAAAGGATCGAACCATGCGAGTAACTAAATGTTTCCTGACCGCCGCCTTTGCCCTTTTGGCAACCGCTGGCATTTCCTTCGCCTCCGAACCCGCCGCCTGCGACCAACTCTCATCCATCGTTGACGTTCAAAAATACGCCCGCGCCATCCACATCATGGCCATGCTCCTCATGGGTTTTGGTTTTCTGATGGTCTTCGTCAAAAAGTACGGCCGTTCCGCCATCACCGCCACCTACCTGCTGGTCAGCGTTGCCATTCCGCTCTACTTCCTGAAAGACAGCCTCGGAATCATGGGCGGAGTGGACTCCGACATTGATCGCCTGATCCTCGCCGAATTCGGAGCCGCCAGCCTCCTCATCTGCGCCGGCGCGGTTCTCGGACGCCTCAAAATGGCTCAGTACATGTTGCTCGGCCTGCTCTTTGTTCCCTTCTACGCGCTCAACGAGTGGATCCTACTCGAAGGCGGATTTGGCCTAGTCGAACACGGACGCTTCGTCGATACCGGCGGCTCCATTGTCATCCACGCCTTCGGAGCCCTGTTCGGACTCGGCGTTGCCGCTTCCATGACCACGAAGAAAGAATTTGAAACCCCTATTGAAGCCGACGCTACCAGCGACCGCTTCTCCCTGCTCGGCAGCATGGTGCTGTGGGTCTTCTGGCCCTCCTTCTGCGGCGCACTCGTTGCCCCTGCCAATATCCCCGCGACGGTCGTCAATGTCATCATCGCCCTGTGCGGGTCAACCATCGCCACCTACGCCGCCTCCCTGAAACTACGCGGAAAAGTCGGCGTGGCCGACATTGCCAACGCCGCGCTGGCCGGCGGAGTTGCCATCGGATCGACCTGCGACAAAGTTTCGCCGCTCATCGCCTTCGCCATCGGAATCCTCGCCGGCGGACTCTCCACCTTCGGATTTGCCGTCATTCAGGATCGCTTCCAGGCCGCGATCAAGAAAATCGACACCTGCGGCGTCCTGCACCTTCATGGACTGCCGGGACTCTTCGGCGGACTGGTTGCCATGCTGACCGTCGGTGGAATCAGCCAGCTCGATCAGATTAAAGGAATCGGCATCACCATCATCATCGCGATCGTCTCCGGACTGATCGTCGGAAAAATCCTCTCCCTCACCGGACGACGGACCGAGCCCTACACCGACGATGAAGAACTCATCACCGACTAGTGTCGTGCCAACCCTGCAGTGTTGCAGCACGGGCTTGTCCACAAATCATCCGTCCCATTGTAGGGCGGGAACGGTCAACGACCTTCCCGCCGCCTTCATAGAAAGGTCACGAATCTACTCACGATCGTGAGTAGATTCGTGACTTTTAAAACGACTATTCCGAATGATAGTTCTAAATAGTCATGACTATTCCAAGGGTTGGAATGCACAGATCGTGCAAAGAAGCAGGCGGGACGCCTGCCATCGCACTATGGACGCCGAGCGTTGACCCGATAAAATCCTCACCGGCCGCCGCACCGAGCCCTACACCGACGACGAAGAGCTCATCACCGACTAACCTTCCAGAGCTTGGGAATTTATGACGCCAACGGCGTTAAAAGAAGAAGGGTTTTTCCAATGCTTGGAAAAACCCTTCCTGCTTAAATGAGCGAGACACTCGTTCTACTTTGCCTGCATCGCGGCGCGGACGCGGAGGCGCAGCGCGTTGAGTTTGATGAAGCCGGTGGCGTCGGTCTGGTCGTAGCCGCCCTCTTCGTCGAAGCTGACGAGCTCCGGATTGTAGAGCGAGTTGGGGGACTGACGGCCGATCACGTGTACGGCTCCTTTGAAGAGCTTTACGCGGACATCGCCGGTGATGGTCTTCTGGCTTTCGGTAATCGCGGATTGGAGCATTTCGCGTTCCGGTGCGAACCAGAAGCCGTTGTAGACCAACTTGGCGTACTGAGGAATGAAGCCGTCGCGCAGGTGCATCACTTCACGATCCATCGTGATTGATTCCATCGCGCGGTGTGCGTGATGCAGGATGGTCCCAGCGGGTGTTTCATAGATGCCGCGGTCTTTCATTCCTGTGAAACGGTTTTCGACCATGTCGATGCGGCCGACGGCGTGTTCGCAACCGAGCGCATTGAGCAACCGCATCAATGAAGCGGGTGAAAGTTGTTCGCCATTCACGGCAACGGGGATTCCCTGCTCAAAGCTGATTTCAACAATCTCGGATTCGTCAGCGGCCTGGCTGAGCGGTTTGGTCATGCACCACATATCTTCGGGAGCCTCGGCCCACGGATCTTCAAGCACACCGCCTTCAAAGCTGATATGCAGAAGGTTGCGATCGGTGCTGTAGGGTTTCTTCGCGGAAACCGCACAGGGGATATCGCGTTCTTCGAGATATTCAATCATGTCGGTGCGGCCCACAAAGGGGAAGTCTTCCGGCATGCGCCACGGGGCGATGATTTTGATGTCGGGCTTGATGGCGTAGGCGGTCAACTCGAAGCGAACTTGATCGTTGCCCTTGCCGGTCGCGCCGTGGCAGATGGAATCCGCGCCCTCTTCGAGCACAACATCCATCATGCGTTTAGCAATCAGCGGACGGGCGATGGACGTTCCGAGCAGGTAAGTGCCTTCATAGATGGCGTTGGCCTGCATCATCGGAAAGATGTAATCCTTGGCGAACTCCTCTTCGATATTGTCGACGATACATTTGGACGCGCCGTGCTTCATCGCCTTCTCTTCAAGGCCGTCGAGCTCCTCTTCCTGCCCGACATTCGCGCAGTAGCAGATCACTTCCGCATCATATTTTTCCTGCAACCAGGTCAACAGAACCGTGGTATCCAAACCGCCGGAATAAGCCAGTACAACTTTCATTTTCTCTCTCCAATTTCTATAAGATTTTTTTGACAGAATAATTATGGTCAGAATAATTTTCCACACGCATTACGGAATTTCTCTGATGTTATCTATCGTAGACGAGGCTTCCAGCCTCGTTCGCATATACAACCCATTTTGTTCGCCCAAACGAGGCTGGAAGCCTCGTCTACCTTCGCATTAGCTGAATACGGCATATTCCACTTCATCAAGGATGTGCGGCCCCATGTAGGGACTCAGGCTGTTACGCGTAACCAGATCGTAATGATCTCCGATAGTACGCTCCAGAAAATCGCACAATGCATTGAAATTCCCGAACGTATTCTTCTTCTCGTCAAACTCAACGAGAATATCAACATCACTGGCGGGGGTATCCTCGCCGCGCACAACAGATCCGAAGAGACCGATCGTCTCCACACCCATGCGACGAAGCGCATCGGCATGGGAACTCAGCATCTCTAAAATGGTTTCTTTGCGACTCATCATGCTCTCTATACGGTTTTCCACCGCAGGATTCAATACTCCAGCACGCCTCTATTCCAATACGCCACTCCTAGAACGGAATATCGTCATCCAATTCGCCGGGAGCTTCTGAGTCAGCCGGAAGCGGCGGACGGTCATCGCTCGCCGGGGCGGCGGCGGTTGGGGCTTCCGTCTGGATTTTCCATGCCGAAAGGTTATTGAAATAGCGACCATCTTTGGATTGGCGCCCACGAATATCGAAGGTAACGGTCACCTCCTGATCCACCTGCACGGTGTCGAGCAAGCTAACTTTGTCATTCACAAATTGCAGAGCTATATCTTGTGGATAGTTCCCATCTTCGACTGTCACCACAAATTCGCGCACAGAAAACTTATCGCTAATCGTTTTTACGTCCCCTATTACCTTCACTTTTCCTGTCAAATCGTATGCCATTGGTTTCTCCTTAATTGTTGAGCAAAGAACTATCGGGCATGCCGCCGAGGATTTCAACCCTTCTCATCCATCCAGTTGCATTTGCCACGAAGGCTCGAAGGCACAAAGGAACACGAAACTCAGCAGGTATTGACTCGGTACTGCTTGGAGTCTTCGTGACTGGGTGGCAAGACCGACCCTAAGAAGTGATCCGATACGGCTCACAACGCGGGACGAGGGAAAGCGGGACGCGAACGAGCAGCTCGCCGTTGGGACCCTCATACTTCTCTTCGAGCACGGTCGCGGAGTTCTGCAAGAGCGCCAGCAGGCGACCCTCAGAGAGCGGAATAGAGAGGTTCATCAACTCCTTATCGCCTTTGAGGCAGTCGGACAGCTCGTCGAGAAGCGTTTCCATGTTTTCGCCGGTAATCGCAGAAACGGCGATCGAACGGCCGACGGTTCGGGCGACCCGCTTGGCGGCGCGCGCGCCCTCTTCGGTATCAATTTTATTAAGCACGCAAAGCACCGGCTTTTCTTCCGCGCCGATCTCCTGAAGCACCACGTTCACTGCGTCGATCTGCTGTTCAACCTGTGGATGCGAGCAGTCGATCACATGCACGATCAAATCGGCCTCGGCCACCTCTTCGAGCGTCGCCTTGAACGACTCCACCAGATTATGCGGAAGCTTGCGGATGAAGCCCACTGTATCGGTGATCAGACAGAGCTCGCGGTTCGGCAATTCCACCTGCCGCGTGGTCGGATCAAGCGTGGCGAACAACTGATCTTTCGCATAGATATCGGCCCCAGCCAGCCGGTTCAGCAACGTGGACTTTCCCGCATTGGTGTAGCCCACCAGCGAGACGAGTGCCCAGCCGTGACGGCGACGTCCGCGCCGCTGCTCCGCGCGACGGCTGCGTACGGCATTAAGTTCTTTATTGAGCGTAATAATGAGTTCCTGAATGCGGCGACGGTCCATCTCGACCTGCGTTTCCCCAGGCCCCTTCATCCCAATTCCACCTTTTTGACGCTCCAGATGAGTCCACATATTACGCAAGCGGGGCAGTTGATAGTGATGCTGAGCCAATTCCACCTGCAGGCAACCCTCGCGCGTCTGCGCGCGCTGAGCAAAAATATCGAGGATCAGCTGGGTTCGATCAACCACCCGCACGCCAATCACCTCTTCGAGGTTGCGGCCCTGTGCGGGAGAGAGGTCTTCATCGAACACAACCAGATTGGCCTCCTCCTCTATCACTCGCCGGGCAATCTCTTCGGCTTTGCCCTTCCCAATGTAATGCCCGGCCTGAATTTTAGATTGTTTGCAGAGAATCTGAGAACTGATCTCTGCCCCCGCGCCCTCGGTCAGTTGCGCAAGCTCGTCGAGCGTATCGCGAACCTCCCACTCCTCGCTCTGCCCGCGCACCCAGACGCCGACCAATATCGCGCGTTCGAGTTCTTTATCATCTGTTTTGTAGGTGTCTCTCATAGAAGCCGCAGATGAAACGACATGTGCACAGACATGGCAATCCCAAAGTAGAACGAGCGTCTCGCTCGTTTAAGCAAGCGAGACGCTTGCTCTATATTCCGGCTCCCAATTGTAGGGCGCGAACGGTTGAAGAACGAAACGTTGGGTCGCGTTCCGCCTACAATGCGACGGGAACCTTTTTCCAAACCTTGGAAACTTCTGCGGCCAGTTTTCCAAGGGTTGGGAAATCGGCGGTGTTGACCCACTCGACGTTGAGCTGGGTGCGGAACCAGGTCATCTGGCGCTTGGCCAACTGACGAGTTCGGATGATCGTCCGCTCTTTGGCTTCGGCTTCCGTCATTTCATTTTTCAAAACGGCGAAGGCTTCGGCATAGCCGATGGCTTTTTGAGCCGTGACGGACAATTCGAGATCAATCAGCCCGCGTGCCTCTTCAATGAGACCGTTCACGTACATTTGATCGACCCGCCCGGCGATTCGTTTGAGCAGCACCTCGCGCTCAACATGCAGGCCTACAACCGTCGGCAACTCCGTTTTCCAAGCATTGGAAGAACGCGGTGGGGACACCGCGTCTACGTTTCCAAACATTGGAACTTTTTTATCCGTTTTTTCCAAAGCTTGGAACTTTTCGAGGAGGCGGACAAGGCGGCGCGGGTTTTCGTTGTCGGAAAGTGCGGCGTAAGCTTCGGGCGAGGCTTTTTGAGCCTCGGCCTGTAGTTCGGCAAGGGTCATTTTTTGGGCGCGGGCCCGGAGCGCCTCGTCAGCGGCAGGTTGCTCTGCGAGACCTTGAAGGAGGCATTTGACGTAGAGGCCGGTTCCGCCCGCAACAACAGGGGAGGCTGCTTGTACGCCATAGCCTTGGCGAAGGCGGGAGCCTCCACCCATTTTGTTTCCCCCTTCGACTCCGTCTTCGCCGTCGCTCAGGGCAGGCAAACCTTGGAAAGCGGGTTTCACGGCGCTGAGCCAGTCGCCGACGCTGAAGGGGTCGGTGGGATCGACGAGGTCGATGCCATGATAATGAACCGCGCCGCGCTCTTCGAGCGTCGGCTTGGCGGTGCCGATATCCATGCCGCGGTAGATGTTCATGGCGTCGGCGGAAACAATCGGTGCACCGGTTTGCTCAGCGAGACGCTGAGCCACGGAGCTTTTGCCGGAAGCAGTCGGGCCGACGAGGATAAAGGCGCTGGGTTTACTGGTCGTCATCAGCACTGTTTTTAAGCGGATGACGCGTGTGCCACAAGGAGGAAAGCAGGTAGAGGCTGACAGCAATGCAGATAGCGGAATCGGCGACATTGAAAGAGGGCCAGTGGTGCGTACCCATGTGGAAGTCGAGAAAGTCGGTGACCCATCCGAGTTTGATGCGGTCGATGAGGTTGCCGAGAATACCGCCAATCATCAGACCAAGAGCAATGCGGTGGTCGGTCGTCGGATTGAGAACGCGCCGATGGAAAAACGTAAGCATCACAAGCACGACGACGGAGAGGAGAATGAGAATCACCTGCTGCCCGCCGAGCATCCCCCAAGCGGCGCCGGGGTTGCGGACATAAACCAAGTTGAAGAAACCAGGGAGAACGATCTGCGGCTCACCGCCGTAGATGAACGCCTCGCGCACCCAAACTTTGGTACATTGATCGAGAATCACAACGATCAAACCCAGTACGAGTGCCAACATCAGTTTCTCCCGGTTGATTATTTGCCGCGCATGGTTCCGCCAAATGGGCGGAAGCGAGCGCGTCCACGCTCAAGCTCAGATTGAGCGTCAACGGTGTAACGAACATAGGGAAGCGCGGTGAGACGCGCTTTGGGGATGACCTCTTCGGTCAGTTCACAGATGCCGTAGGTTCCTTTTTCAATACGACGAAGCGCCGCATCGATTTCAAAAATAACTTCCTGCTCGGATCCCATCATGTTGAGTTCCATTTCGCGATCGAACGTATCAGAACCCTGGTCGGAGAGCGACGGATCGCGCTGGTTGGCAGCGATGTTGTCGCCTTTCAACGTGCTGTATTCACCGGAAACACGTTCACGCAACGTCAACAGACGGTCTTTAAACTCACGGATTTCTGCGACTTTATACACCTTGCGCGGCTTGATCTTTTTAGCCTCGATGGTTTCAACCGGGATGCGCCTCACCTTTTTACCCGAGCTCTTTTTCAGAACGGCTTGTTTGAAAACCACCTTTTTAACAGGAGCTTTCTTCTTGGCCTTCTTCTTCGCCGTCTTCTTCTTGGCAGGTGCTTTTTTAGCCGGAGATTTTTTTGCAACCACCGTCTTCTTGGCCGCCGTCTTTTTAGCAGGAGCTTTTTTCGCTACCGCCTTCTTCTTGGCAGGCGCTTTCTTGGCAACCGCCTTCTTCTTGGCAGGGGCTTTCTTCGCAACGGCCTTCTTCTTGGCAGGTGCTTTTTTAGCCGCCGTTTTCTTGGCTGTTTTCTTCACTGCTTTTTTCTTCGAAATCTTTTTTGTAGCCATGCGTTCGACCCTTTTCCGTTATGAACCTTCGCGGGTTCTCTAAAAAAATGAGGGGAGCTTTTATCACGGCATCCACCGGAGTGTCAATCGGCATCCCCTCCCTATTATACGGGGGCTCTCTACGGGAAATTTTCTGAGACTCCGGCCCGTTTTTCTGCTAGAGTCTTCGAACCGTACAGAAAGCCGTTTAAAAAAAGATATAACTCTATTGTGGTTAAGGTGTTTTAATGATTTGGATCTATTTTATCGCCATTGCGGCCCTTATTGTTTTTGCAGGGTCCAAGCTCTCTATTCTGGCTGAAAAACTGGCCGGACTGCTGAATATTTCCAGCTCAGCCATCGGACTGCTATTGGTCAGTATTATCACCAGCCTTCCGGAACTCTCCACATCGCTCAGCGCCGTGATTCAAGTTCAACAGCCGAATCTGGCGCTCGGCAACACCCTGGGGAGTGATCTGTTCAATTTAATGATTATTGCGCTGTGCGACCTTCTCTTCCGCAAAAAAGGTCTCCTTCGGCAAACCGGGCACCGGATTGCACCGCTCATCTACTACTTATTGATGATCAGCGCAATCTGCCTGACACTGACCCTTCCCAACTCCATCGCGTTGCTCGGAATGCACTTTAATATCGGCAGCCTTGGAATCATCGCCCTCTATATTTTCATTTTCCTAAGCACCCACAAATCCAGCGGAAAACACGCCTCCCCCGCCCCTATAGAAGATCGATCTGAACTGGGGAAAACCATCGCCCAGTTCAGTGTGGCCGCCATCGTGATCGTGGGTGCCGGAATCATTCTGGCGCAATTGGGCGACCGGATCGCGGAACAGACCGGACTCGAACAGAGCTTTGTCGGAACCCTGTTTCTTGCATTCGCCACCTCCCTTCCGGAGTTGACCGTCAGCATCACCGCCATGCGCATTGGGGCTTACGACCTCATGATCGGAAACATTCTGGGCTCCAACATGTTTAATGTTTTTGTCGCGGCGATCGCCGATCTGGCCTATCGCAAAGAGGCCCTGCACATGCCGGAAAACATCAATCCCAGCCTGCTGTTCATTGCCGGATGCACCATCGCGATGACCTGTGTTGCGATGATTGCGATCAAACAAAAAAAGAAAGCCAAAACCATCGCCTGGGAATCCATGGTTATGATGGCCCTCTACATGGTAGGCCTCTACGCCCTCTACACCACCACCAGCTGACCGCTAGAGAAAACCGATTTTAGATTGCCGTGCGGGGCGTGTCTCTTTACATTCTCCGTTTTCAAACCAACGAGGATTTTCCCATGGCAAAAAAGAAAAGCGCATACGCAGAGGCTGGCGTCGATATCGACATCATGATGAATTCGCTCACGCGAATTAAGAAAAACGTCAAAACCACCAACACGCCCGGCGTCGTCAGCGAAATCGGCTCCTTCGGCGGACTCTTCAAATCCCCCGGCAAAGATTTTCTCATCGTCGCCAGCGCCGACGGCGTCGGTACCAAACTCAAAGTCGCGCACATGGCCGGCAAGCACAACACCATCGGGCAATGCCTGATTAACCACTGCACCAACGACATCCTTGTACAGGGTGCCACCCCCCTCTTCTTTCTCGACTACCTCGGAGCCGCCGCGCTCGAACCCAACGTGTTCGAAGCCGCCGTCGCCGGCCTCTGCAAAGCCTGCCGCGAAAACGGATGCGCCCTGCTCGGTGGCGAAACCGCCGAAATGCCCGGCCTCTATCCCAAAGGCGAATACGACCTCGTCGGAACCATCGTCGGACAGGTTGAAAAGAAAAAGGTCATCACGGGAGCGAGCATTCGCAAAGGCGACGTGCTCATCGGCCTGCCCTCGAGCGGCCTGCACACCAACGGCTACTCCCTCGCCCGCAAAGTCATCTTCGAAACCGCCAAGAAAAAACTCAGCGACCTCGTTCCCAGCACCAAAACCACCTTCGAAAAAGCGCTGCTCGCCGTTCATAAAAGCTACCTCAACCCCGTCGTCGCTCTCATGAAAAAAGTGAAAGTGCACGGCATGGCGCACATCACCGGCGGCGGACTCGTCGACAACGTACCGCGCATTCTGCCCGACAACGTCGACGCCGTCTTCGACCGCTCCACGTGGAAAACGCCCGCCATCTACGAATTCATCGAAGAGGCCGGCAACGTCGACCACGAAGAAATGTACCGCGTGTTCAACATGGGCATCGGCTACGTAATCTTCGTCCGCGCCAAAGATGTCGATGCCACGATGGCCCTGCTCAAACAGCAGAAAGCCCGCCCGAAAATCATCGGTCGCGTTGAAAAAGGCGAAGGCCGATCCCGCCTCATCAATTAGCAGTCTGAGCCTGCACCCTATCGGAAAAGAGATGCATGCGCGCCACGACCTGTCCGCCGTAGCCTCGGCGAAGGCGCTATTGCCCTGCTGTGTCCGCCGTAGCCTCTGGCGAAGGCCGGAACGCAGTCAGTTCGAAGCGGGCGACGCTTTCGACGTGATTGGTTTGCGGGAACATATCGACCGGCTGACAACTGACCAGTTTGTAGAGTCCGCCTTCGCAAAGCATTTGTCCGTCACGAGCGAGCGAGGCGGGGCCGCAACTCACATAGATGACGACCGGCGGCTTGAGCTCACGAAGCATCTTTACCGCCTTGGGGTGCATCCCCGCGCGCGGCGGGTCAGTGATCACCAGGTCCGGCAATCCAAAGGCTTTAAGCTCTTCGTGAATCGTCCCGAAGTGCATCAGATCCATCTGACGGAATGTACAATTTTGTACACCCTGCCGGTCCGCATTTTTCTGAGCATCCGCCACGGCACTTTCGACCAGCTCAATGCCGAGAACGTTGCCGCAGTGCTTTGCCGCTAACAGCGCAATGGACCCCGTTCCGCAGAAGAGGTCGTACACGGTTTCCGACCCTTGGAAAGCGGCCTGCTTGATAATCTCGTTATAAAGCACTTCGGCCTGCGCGGTGTTGGTTTGGAAAAAAGAGTTGGGCGAAATTTGATAGGTATACTCATCGAGCCGATCCGTGATGAACCCTTCCCCGCAGAGCACGAACTCTTCTTCGTTGAACGCGAACATATTTTTGCGCGTCGTAATTCCGTTCACAAACGTGGTCAACGTATCGCCCAGTGCGGACTGCAGCACGGTGCAAAGCTCTTTCATCAAATCCGCATCGTGACTCGACGTGATCAAATTGACCATCAGCTCGCCGGTGTTTCCACCCTGCCGAACGACAAGGTTTCGAAGGAACCCCTCGGGCTGGAAGGTGGAATAGATCGATAGTTTGCGGTCGCGGAAAAAGACGCGAACCGTTTCGACGACAAGGTTCATTTCCTCCGTGGCGAGATCGCAATGATCGATGTCGATTGCCTTGGCAAAGCAACCCGGTGCGTGAAACCCGATGGCGAAATCAATAGGCCGATCCAGCTCTTCGGCTGGAATATCCATTTCATCGGCGGTGAGGTAGCGCTGATCGGTAAAATCCATATCGATTTTATTGCGGTAACCAAACTTCTCCTCGGCGGGAATACACTCCGCAACCTCCGGGCTTTCAAAGCCGCCCAAATGCTCGAGCGCATCCACCACCTGCTTACGTTTCACACGAAGCTGCTCCGAATAATCAAAGTGCTGCCATTTACATCCGCCGCAGACGCCAAAATATTTACAGCGCGTTTCCGTGCGGCGGTCAGAAAATTTTATCACCTCCGTCAGGCGCGCCTGAAGGAATCGTTTTTTGATTTTTGTGACTTTTGCGCGAACCGTATCGCCAACCGCGACCGGCCCTTCCACAAAAACTGCCATGCCGTCCTCAAGCTTTCCAACACAACGATTTTTATCCGCTGTATCGAAAATCTCGACCTCAATAATCTGTCCTTTTTTTACCATAAGCGCGCAGTTAAACCATGAACGGCCCTGACCTGTCGATTCTTCTCTCATAGTTCAGCTTATGCGCATATGCGCATATGCGCATAAGGTTGTTTTCCAAACCTTGGAAAAAAAACCAAAAAAGTTTCCAAACCTTGGAAAAAAGTTAGAACATCCGACGCGGTGGGTTCCAAGGTTTGGAACCTTGTTTAAACCCAAAAATAAGAGACCTATGTATAAGCAAATCATCTGGGACTGGAATGGGACGCTGTGGAACGACACGTGGCTCTGCGTGGAAATCAATAGCCACATGCTGGAGCGCAGAAACCTCCCAGCGATCACGATCGAAACGTACCGAGACAAACTCTGCTTCCCCGTTTCTGACTACTACTGCCAGCTGGGCTTCGACTACGACGCCGACCCCTATAACCGCCTCGCCGAAGAGTTCATTGCTGAATACGAAAGCCGCCGCTTTGAGTGCGTCTTACATGAGGGTGCCCGCGAATTGATCGAAACACTGCGTGCACAAGGAATCCCGCAAGCTGTCCTCTCCGCCTATCAACAGGAAGCGCTACTCCAAGCCACCGACCACTTCAACCTGACCCCCTTTTTCGATGACATCATCGGACTCAACGATATCTATGCCGCTGGAAAAGTGGAAAACGGCAAGCGCTATATGGAGCGACTCGACATCGACCCAAAAGAAATTCTTTTCCTCGGCGACACCCTCCACGATTTTGAAGTGGCCGAGGCAATGGGTGTTTCTTGTGCGCTCATTGCGGGCGGACACAACAGCCGACCCCGCCTCGAATCGTGTGGCGTTCCGGTGTTCGATTCGCTCTCCGACTTACGGAACTTGGAAGCCGCAGACGCGGTGTCCTCACCGCGTTAACCGATGTATGAAAAACGCGGTGAGGACACCGCGTCTACAAAAAAATACGGAGCTACACTGCGACTTTCCAAGGGTTGGAAAAATAGGTAAGCTATTCTTCCAACCATTGGAAAAATAATGGGGTGAAGGCTCAGCCTTCTTCCAAGCATTGGAAAAAACATGAACGACGAATTTTCAACCGATGAATTGTACATGGGGATGGCGCTGCGCGAGGCGGAGCGGGCCGCCGCGGAGGGCGAAGTGCCTTGCGGCGCGATCATCGTCAAAGACGACATCATCATTGGCAAAGCGCACAACCAAACGGAAACGCTGAAAGACCCGACCGCACACGCCGAAATTCTCGCGATCACACAGGCGGCGGCCGAACTGGAAAACTGGCGACTCAACGAGGCCGTCATGTATGTGACCAAAGAGCCCTGCCCAATGTGCGCGGGTGCGATCGTCCTCGCCCGACTCAAAAAAGTGGTCTGGGCGGTCGACGACCCGAAGCGCGGTGGCGCACGATCCAAATTTGAAATTCTCGACCACACCGACCTCAACCACCGCGTTGAAATGCAAACCGGTGTCCTGCACGACGAGTGCAAAGCCCTGCTCCAGGGCTTCTTCCGCGAACGCCGTGCTGAGAAGAAAAACAAAAGGCAGTAGCTATGCCCACCCTTTCAATTTTTGTAATTGCGATCGGTTTGGCGATGGATGCGTTTGCGGTGTCGATTGCGAGCGGGATCACAATTAAGCGACTTCGGATGCACCACGCGCTGTTGATTGCAGCGGCGTTCGGCCTTTTTCAGGCGGTAATGCCTGTTCTTGGATGGTGGCTTGGTTCTCTGGCCAGCCCGTTTCTGTTGAGCTTGAACGGTTGGATCGCGGCCGCGCTGCTGATCGGGATCGGCTGGCACATGATTGTTGAAGCGCGTCAACTCGAAGAGGCGGAACAGAAGAATCCTCTGCATCCGGCGGTTTTGTTCACTCTCGCGCTGGCAACGAGTCTCGACGCCTTCGCGGTCGGCCTGACGCTTTCGATGTTACACGTCTCCATGTTCCGCCCCGTGCTGATTATCGGGGCGGTGACGTTCGTAATGGCTTTCGCCGGAGCGTACATCGGTGAGCTTTTTGGTCATCTTTTCGAGAAAAAGCTCGAAATTGCCGGAGGAATCCTTTTGATTGGGATGGGCCTGAAGATTGGCATCAGCCATCTTCTGGCTTTGTTCGCATAACCTATAGAGAAGGAGACCCGCATGAAGAAGATCATCATTACCCGCCCCATGAAAGCCTCTTTCATTGGGGTTGCCCTGCTCACATCGATCCTCGCCCTGAATGCTCAGGCGCACTGCCAAATTCCGTGTGGGATCTATGACGATGCCGCGCGCTTCACCTCAATGCGCGAACATGTCACGACCATTGAAAAGTCGATGAACGAAATCACCAAGCTTTCGACTACGGCGGAACACCATCCAAACCAGATCGTCCGTTGGGTCAACAACAAGGAAGAGCATGCCGACAAGCTGACTAAAATCGTGACGTACTACTTCCTCGCCCAGCGGATCAAATCGACCGAGCCCTCTGAAAAATATGAAGCCGAGCTAAAGCTACTTCACGGACTAATGGTTCAGGTGATGAAGGCCAAACAGACCACTAACCTTGAACACGTCCAAACGCTTCGCAAGCTCATTGACGATTTTGAGAAGGTCTACACCGGCAAGGCAGGCTGAGCCTGCACCCATCCGGCAATGCCGGTCTATCTATTATAACCATTGGGGAAATATCCAGCCTTGCGAGGCGAAGCCCTAAAATCCGACACCGTCGGTTCCAAACATTGGAAACTGTTTACGCGGCTTGACTACGCGAAGGACTCATAGATAATGGCGCGGTTCATTTGGAGTTCTTTCAGCTATGATCAAGGTTCAAAACCTCACCAAAAAGTTTTCGGGTCACACGGCGGTAAACGACATCTCGTTTGAGGTGAAGCGCGGTGAAATCATCGGCTTTCTCGGCCCCAACGGCGCGGGGAAAACAACCACGATGCGCATGCTGACCGGGTTCCTACACCCGACACGCGGATCGGTGGAAATTGCCGGAACCGATGTGTTTGAACACCCCTTAGAGGCGCGTCGCCACATCGGCTACATGCCGGAGAGTTGCCCGCTCTATCTCGACATGCGGGTCGATGAATACCTCACCTTTCGTGCACAGATCAAAGGTGTGCCGCGCCGCGCACTCAAAGCGCGCCGCAATGCAGTGAAAGAACAATGCGGCCTCACGGATACGGGCCGGCGGATTATCGGCCAGCTTTCCAAGGGATATAAACAGCGCGTCGGTCTGGCCGACAGCCTGCTTCACGACCCCGACCTGCTGATTCTCGACGAACCCACGGCCGGCCTCGACCCCAACCAGATTCGTGAAGTGCGCGAGCTGATCCGCCAGCTGGCCGAGCGCCACACCCTGCTGCTCTCAACTCATATTTTGCCGGAAGCCGAAATGGCCTGTCAGCGAATCATGATTATCAATCAAGGTCGTCTGGTTGCATCGGACACCACCGAGAGCCTCCAGAAGCGTCTGCTGGGCGATGCACTGATTGTTGCCGACATTCTGGGAAGCCCATCGGAAATTACGGAAGGCCTGAACGGGCTGTCCGGGGTCGATGGGGTGGAATCCGAGGCCCTTGAAGAAGGCTGGAACCAGTATCGGATTGATTCTGCCTCCCCGAATGTTCGCTCTCAAATTTTTGACTGCGCGGTTTCCAAGGGTTGGAAACTCCGCGAACTGCACCTCGAAAGCCGGTCACTCGAGGATATTTTTGTCGCCATCACCCACGGCGATTCCCACACGGAGGCCACCCGATGAGATCCTTTTTTGTCCTCTGGAAACGGGAGCTGTCCGCTCTTTTTCTCTCGCCGATCGCCTATGTGATGCTGATGTTTTTCCTGCTGGTGACCGGATGCGGTTTTTACTGGCTGGTGAAAGAAAATTTGGAGCTGACGAGTGCCGTGCAGGGATTGATGGTGGTGATCTGGTTCTGCATGCTGATTGTGCTTCCGATCCTCACGATGCGTACATTCGCCGAGGAACGAAAAAGCGGAACCTTTGAAACCTTGCTAACCGCACCCGTACACGAGAGCAGCGTGGTTCTGGCCAAGTTCGCCGGCGTCCTTACTTTTTTTCTGATGATGTGCGCGCCCACCCTGCTCTACCTGTTGATTGTTCGTCATCTGGATCCAGAAATGGCGATGCTGTTGGATCCGGGCCCAGTCCTCGGCGGGTATCTAGTGGTCGGCCTGATTGCCTCTGCCTTCATTGCGCTCGGCCTGCTCGCCTCCGCCCTGACCTCCAACCAAATCATCGCGGCAATCTCAACCTTTTCGATTATGAGCGTCATC
Source organism: uncultured Verrucomicrobiota bacterium (assembly GCA_964476065.1). Classification (GTDB taxonomy): domain Bacteria; phylum Verrucomicrobiota; class Kiritimatiellia; order Kiritimatiellales; family Tichowtungiaceae; genus Tichowtungia. The sequence goes on from CAYYYX010000001.1 coordinate 90,212, forward strand.
TTTTTCGGCGGCCTCTTTGAACCGCACCTCTCCAAAAATCCGATGGTGCGCGATATTGGCGGCTACCTCTCTTCCGCACTCCACCTAATGGAAGCCGCGCGAGGCATCTTTGACACCCGAACCCTCATGCTCTATTTGAGCCTGACGATCCTCTTTCTCTTTGGAACCATAAAAGCGGTCGAGGCACGACGATGATGAACCGCAGAATATCGAATATTGAACAAGGAACCGCAAAAGGATGAAAATTCGCAGACATCGTTTTTGGGTTCGGCTCAACACCAGCGCGGCGCTTTTATTCGCCACCGTGATTGTGCTGATGCTTAACTACCTCTCCTACCGTCACTATCACCGAACCGACTGGAGTGCCGCACAGTTCTACACCCTCTCCTCCAAGACCATCGGCCTGCTCGGCACGCTGGAAAAACCCGTCGAGGTAACCGTCTTCTTCCAGCCCGGCAATGTATTATATGAAGATATTCACAATCTGCTTCGGGAATATCAATTCCATACGGATCAGTTGAATATTCAGTGGGTCGACCCCGACCGCGATATCGCCCAGACCGAGGAGCTGGCGGTGAAATATCAGGTGAACGAACCCAATGTCGTGGTGTTCAGCTACGACGGTCGCAATAAATATAAGCGGGCCGACGAAATCGCGAAGACTTCTGCCTCCAGCGGCGTAACAAAGATTCTGTCCTTTGAGGGCGAACTGGCCTTTTCATCCGCGATTCAGGAAGTGGTTCAAAAAACAGTTCCGGTGGTCTATTTCTTGACCGGACACGGCGAACGGGATATCGAAAATTTTGACACCCGGACGGGGTTTTCCGGCCTGAGCCAGTTGATCGAGCGCGATAACGTCGACGTTCGCCAACTGGAACTGAGCCTTGAAAAACAGATTCCTGCCGATTGCGCCGCCCTGATTATCGCAGGCCCCTCACAAAAAATGTCAAAAGCAGAGGCGGATCTTATTAGCGTCTGGCTGCGCCGAAGCGGACGGTTACTGGTGCTGGCCGACTCCCGAAAAGAATCGGGACTGGAGCCTCTTCTTCGCGAATGGGGCGTGTTGCTACGAAACGACATTGTACTCGACCCCGCGCGCACACTGACGGGCCGCGAGGTGTTTGTCTCCGCCTATACCACCCACCCCGTCACCAAAAAACTAAGCACCACCGCTGCCATTTTCCACCTGCCGCGTTCCGTAGAACCCGAAACCTCACAATCCACGTCCGCCGACCGCCCGCGAGTCACGCCGCTAGCCCTCTCCTCTGAAAGCAGCTGGTCCGAAAGCCAGCCGGAGCAGTCGCCCGCACAATACGACAAAGACACGGACGACATCCTCGGTCAGATCTCTCTGGCCGTTGCCGTCGAAAAAGGTGCCACCACCGGGAAGCTCGATATGCAGATCCGCCCGACGCGCATGATCGTCTTCGGGGACTCGGGTTTTGTTTCCAACGGCGGGCTGACCGGCGGCGACACTTCTTTATTTATGAGCTCACTCAACTGGTTGCTCGACCGCGAGCAGCTCATGGCCATCGCTCCCAAGGCCGTCGAAGATACCCGTCTCAAACTGACCCGTGACGATATTCAGGCCCTCTTCTGGAGCGTCGTGCTTGGCATTCCACTTCTGACGGCTCTACCCGGCGTCGTGCTCTGGATCCGGAGAAGAAAATAGACTCATGAAACGAAAACTCCCGACTAGCCTGTTGTTTATTGGCGCCGTTCTTCTCGGAGCCTTTATCTGGTTTTTTGAGCGTGACGCCGAAACCTCGCACCAGAAAAAGCAACGAACCCAAACCGTTTTTTCCGTCTATCCCGCCAGCATTACCTCCATCCTTTTGGAACGCGACGGGGTGGAGATCGAATGTTCTAAAGAAAGCGGAACCTGGCGGCTCATCCGCCCGACCGATGCGCCCGTGAATGCCGGAATCGTCGACCAGATGATCGCAGGCATGGCCCGGGTCGAGCGCGGCGAACTGATCACAGCCCAAACCCTGGAAGACCGCGGCCTCTCCCCCTCCGACTACGGATTTGACGAGCCGCGCGCACGGATCACCTTCCAGAATAATCGCGGCACGTTCACCTGGCTGATCGGCCGCAATGCCCCGCTCGGCGAGATGCTTTATATCATGACGGAGGGCGAAGCCGACATTATCGTCGCGCCGCAAGCCCTGCTCAATCTAGTTCCGACAGATGCCGCATGGATTCGGAATCACGCTCTCTTCCGCGATGATGCGGCGTCCGTTCGCGGCATCGACCTGCGTCGCCCAAAAGGTTTCCTTCAGCTACGGCAACCCGAGAACAACGGCTGGCTCATGCAACAACCGCACAAGAGCCGGGTTGATGTTCTGAGCGTTCATGCCCTGATTGAAAAAATTCTGGCCGCCCGTATTAACAAATTCATTACGGACGAAAAAACCGATCTGACCGTCTACGGCCTCGGAGATCCCGTCTACGAACTGACGCTCTTCACGCTGGATGAAAAAACACAAAGCCTCCTCATCGGCAAACCCAACCCCGACCAGCCGGATACGCGCTATGCAAAATGGGTGGAACGCGACTCCGTCTTCACTGTGCCCGAAGAGTGGATTGAACTCTTTGAAACCGAAGAAGATCAACTGCGCAGCCGTCATATTCTCGGCGTTCTTCCCGCGCGGATCACCGAACTCCAGATCACACGGGGCGAGCAACAGGTGGATCTGATGCAAACCAACGGATTGTGGAAAATCACCCGTCCCGCCCGCTGGAATGCCGAGTCCGCTCAGGTGAACGAATGGCTCCAAACTCTCGCACTGGCCGTAGTTCTGGATTTTGTAGACGACCCCTCCCCCGAACAATCGCAGCTCATGACCGATGCGCCATGGTCGATCCTCTTTGCGGAGAATGGAGAAACGAATACGCTCCGGATCAGCGAAGCCAACGCCGCTAACCTTCGACTCGTTCAGCGCAACGACGAGTCCTCCTTCTACACCACCGATGCCAGCTTCGTCGACAAGGCGTTCGCAGACCCCCTCTTTTTTAGAAGCCACACGGTTCTCCAGATCGACCCCTCGCAGATCAAAAAAATCACACAAAAGAGTCCTGAAGGAGAACGGTGTGTCCAAACAACAGAAAACACCTTCACCTGTACAGACCCAGCACAACGGGTCAACTCCGAGGCGGTCTTTGAATTAGCCTCTCAGCTGATGGATCTTCAAGCTGCACGCTATATCGCCTTTAACCCCGACGCGCTTGAACCCTACGGATTGGACAAGCCCTCTTTCCGACTCTCTGTCACCCTAAACGGGACCAACACGCTGGGACGGGTTATTCTTCTCGGCAACACCGTCGAGGGCGGGCGCTTTGCGATGGTGCAGGGTCAAACCGTTGTTTTTGTGCTGGCCGATAAAACCGTGCAAACCCTCACCCAACACGTGACCCAATCGGAAAAGCCAACCGAACCGGAACCCACCCAAACAGAAGAAAAATAAAAGCCTCCCTCGCAGAGACGCAGAGAATGCAAAGGATTTATAAATCCGATCCATACTCTCTGCCGACTCTGCACCTCTGCGAGGAATCTCTATTCCTGATTGTCGCACCATGATTCGCACAAAAAAGAGAGCCCCTCGTCAGGCATCAAAGCCGCTCCGCAAAATCCGGCATCTACTCCGGCTGGTCGGATTTGCGCTTGGCCTCCTTCTCCTTCTGTTCCTTTTTCATCTGCTAACACTTGGACTGCCCGATCAACTCACCCAGAAGATCACGGCCGAGGCTCAAAAAAAAGGTCTTCCGATACAGGTCGACTCCATCCACCTATCGCCGCACCGCGGGTGGGTGCTTCAAAATGTACGGCTCTACAGCCGATCACCGGATGATCTCAAACCGCTTTTCGCAGCGGAAAAGCTCTATGTCTTTGCTTGGCCCGATAGCTGGCTCACCCCGACTAAAACCGGATGGCGCATTTCTCTACATGGAAAAAACAGCGAGGTTTCTCTGGGTAGCATGTGGGAAGCCGCCCTGCCCGCCAGCAGCCCATTCCGGACGGTCGATCGGTTGGATGCGTCATTCCATATCCATCCCAACCAATTCCTGATCAAAGAGGCCGACCTGCGCTGGGGCGGACTGCGCATTCATGTGAGCGGAGAACTGAACCTCCCGAATCAACCCGCCAAACGCTCCCTCCCAGAATTTAAAACTCAGGCGAGTCAACTTTTCCAAACCTTGGAAACTCTCCGGTTCGACCGCGAGCCAGAAATCGATATCCGCTTCCTCATCGACCCCGTGGCTCCAGAAAATAACACCATCGAGGCCGCCTGCTTGATACAGTCCGACCGTGGACAACTAACAGCGACGGGATCGGCGAACCTTGGAACCCAAATTGCCCAACTATCCATTACAAACTCCCTGCGTGCCGACGAGCTGCTCACGCTTCTTCCACCCCGCCTCCAGCGCGACTTGGCCCTTGCAGAGCTCCATCCGCTCGGTGCCGTTGACTTTACAGTCGCCTTGGGTCCCGCGCCGATCGAACAGCTCTTCGAACAGTTTCGTGCCGATATACACAACCTGCCAGTGCGGCGCAAAGATCTAACCCTCGACCCACTGGCCTTCGAATTCGTTCGAGATGGGGATCGGTTGGACGTGAATAAAATCCAGGCGGGCGCAAACGACGGCACCCTGACGGGAACCTTTACCCTAGACCTGTCCTCGGGAGCATGGGACAGCTCCCTGCATGCCATTGCCCTGCCGGGTCCCGTCGGCACACTGGTCGGCCCCGGACTCCAACACTGGATCGACCGCGCCACATTCACCAACCAGCCGCCAGACATCCACGTAAACCTCTCCGGCGGCGGCGCCCAAGGATCCATCAAAATGGATGGAACCTTTTCTACAGAAAACCTGACGTGCACCGGCGGGCCGCTCGACACCCTCCAAATCGGCATGGCCTACTCCAACCGTCTCCTCACCCTCGCCCCGCTACACGCCGTCCATGAAAACAAAAAGTTCGACGGAACCGTTCATGTCGACTTCACGGAGAAGCTGGCAAAATTCGACATTGCCACTAACCAGTTCCCCTTGGTGACTCTGGCTCGTGTACTGGCACCCAACCGCCCCAGCCCATTGGAACACTTCACCTTCAACGGCCCCATTACATCCGACGCACGCGGCCAAATTGATTACAGAACCTGGACCAACCATATCGTTCACGGAACCCTCCGCGCAGAGCAGGTTTCTGCAGGGGAAATTCAGGCCGATCTCTTCCGCTCCCAGATCGACTGCCTCGGAACACAGCTCAACTTCACCAACACATTCATCCAGCTCTACAATGGAACCCTAGACGGCTCGGCCCAATTCGACCTGATCCTGCGCGACGGCACCGCGCCCTACCACATCAATCTCAACGCCACCCAGCTCGCGCTTAAACAGATGCTACAAGGGAAGACCCCTGGCGACTCGGAACCCGCCGAAGGCCTGCTCTCTGGAAATCTAGACCTCGCCGCCGATGCCAAGGCGGGTTTCTGGAATTCCGTTAAAGGTCAGGGGCAGGTGCATGTTGAAAAAGGACAGCTAGCCCGCATTCCGCTGATCGGCGGTTTCTCCCGCCTCATCCCCGGCATAAAACTCTTCTCCATCACCACGCTCTTCGCCGACTTTGAACTGAGAGATAAAAAACTACAGAGCGAGAACATACAGCTCGGCGGCACACTGCTCAGCGCACACGCACAGGGACGCTATTCCCCATCCGCCGGCCTCGACTTCCGGCTACGTGCCGTACCGCTCCGTAACACCCGCGAAAACAAAAAGTGGTATCAGCTCCACCTCTGGAGCGCCGAAGCTCTGAAAAAAACCACCGCCCCGCTCTTCGACCTTCTGGAGTTCAACCTCAAAGGAACGCTAGAAAACCCGCAGTGGCGCATGAAAGCCCTGCCCAAAGAAATCTACGAAATCATCCAGCGCAAAAAAGCGGCTCCCGCCCCTCAGCCCTAAACGGATTCCAAGGTTCGGACCTGAGGTATTCCGAGCAGGCGTATTCGCCAACTGGCGGGCGCTATTGCGACGGCAATGCAACGAAGTGAGATGGCAAATGCTTTTGGTATTTCCCCGAAAGCGTAGCGATAGATAATTTTCCGCAGGAAAATAACGAGTTCACGAGTGGTTCAAAGAAGTGAGCGACGCGAACGGTAACGAGGCTGAGCCAGCAGACCTTTTGTTTTCCAACCCTTTTCTCGTCGGACAAGTCGGACGGGTCTGACTCCAAATTTCAACCCTCAAATATCCACAATCCCCCGGCACGATGGATAAGCGGAACAGCCCCAAAATTCCTTGCCCGCCTGCGGACCTTTTCCCGCTGTTCGCTTGCGCATCTCGCCACCGCACAAGGGGCATGCAAGCGCATCGACGTTTTCTTTGGAAGCACGTGCCTCGGTTCGTACGGCGTAAAGCCGTTCAGAGAAACCGCCCTGTTCCGTAAAATCGCGACTTTGTCGTTCCAAAAGTCGGCGCAACAGATACGCCGCCTGATTCACCGCACAGAGCATCGCGTTGGCCGCCAGTTCCGGTTCAGCCTTCGCCACAAAATCCGAAAGACCCGCCAACCCGGTCAGCCGCACCTTTTCTGCGGATACAGGCGGAACATCCGGCGCAACATCGTGCCTCATCCGCTCACGCATCGCCAGTGCCTCGCGCGATTCTTTCGGCCAAACGCGTAGGCCATTCTGAATCAAATAGCTTTTGTAATCTTTGAGCAACTCGTCTGAGAGGCTGGCTCGCGCCACATTTGTCAGAAGCATTTCCGATTTTTTCGAGGTCGCCGCAGCACCGCTTCCCTCGCTGATATTGCGAACCCCGCTACGTGCTGCCTGCACCATCTGATCGTGAGTTCGAGACCGCTTGTCGATCAACCGATTGCAGAAAACAACCGTTGCGTCGTAGACCGCCTCCGCCACTTTATATGCCCGCAGGTTTTGATATCCACCGTGGGGCATTAAAGGGCTTTTGGGGTCGGTCATGGGGAAACACCTTTCAGGAGAGAGTCAGACGAGTCGGACAGGTCTGACGGGTCCGACTTCATGCACCGGGCTGTTTCAACACCGCCCCGTTGCTGGCGTTGGTGGCGAGTGATGCGTAGCGGGCGAGCCAGCCGGTGGTCTTTTTCGGCGCGGGCTTTTTCCATGTTTTCCGCCGCTCGGCAAACTCTTCGTCGGAAACCACCGCGTTGAGCGAGCGATTCGGAATATCGATTTCGATGATGTCGCCTTCTTTGAGCAGGCCAATCGGTCCGCCCTCTTCCGCCTCGGGCGACATGTGGCCGATACACGCGCCGTGCGTTCCGCCGCTGAAGCGTCCGTCGGTGATGAGCGCAACTTTGTCGCCGAGATCCTGTCCCATGATGTAAGAGGTCGGGGCGAGCATTTCCTGCATGCCGGGGCCGCCTTTGGGGCCTTCGTAGCGAATGACAACGACGTCACCCGCTTTGACTTTGCCCGCGAGAATTCCTTCACACGCGTCTTCCTGCGATTCGAAGATGACGGCCGGGCCTTTATGGACGAGCATTTTGGGATCCACACCGGCGGTCTTCACAACCGAACCTTCCGTCGCGATGTTACCGCTGAGGATGGAGAGGCCGCCCTCTTTGCTGTAGGCATTTTCGATTTTGTGGATGCATTCTTCGTCCTGGGTTTCGGCGCCCGCAATATTTTCACCGAGCGTTTTTCCGCTGACGGTTGGGCAGTCGAGTTTGAGCGCCCCATCGACTTTGCTGATTTCGCCGAGGATGGCGCTAATGCCCCCCGCGTCGCGAACGTCTTCCATGTGATAGCTTGAGGAGGGCGAAACTTTGCAGATGTTCGGCGTGGTTTTTGACAGCTCATTAATACGTTCGAGGTTGTAGTTCACTCCCGCTTCGTTGGCGACAGCCAGTGTATGCAAAACGGTATTGGTGGAACCGCCCATGGCCATATCGAGGACAAAGGCGTTGTCGACGGAGTCGTGGGTGATGACATCGCGCGGTTTCGGGCCATTAGCGAACGCCATTTCAACGGCGCGTTTCGCAGAGGCTTTCCAATGCGCGAGACGAGCCGGCTCTGTGGCAAGCAACGTGCCGTTGCCAGGCAGCGCCATTCCGATGGCTTCGCAGAGGCAGTTCATGGAGTTGGCGGTGAACATTCCGGAACAGGACCCGGCACCAGGGCAGGCTTTGCACTCAAGCTCCAGCAGTTCGTCTTCGGTGATCTTGCCCGCTTTGAGCTGAGCAACGCCTTCAAAAACACTGATCAGATCAATGACGGTTCCATCGGCTTTGCGCCCCGCAGCCATCGGGCCGCCGCTGGCGAAGATGGTCGGGATATTGGTGCGCGCCGCACCCATGAGCATGCCGGGAACGATCTTGTCGCAATTGGGGATGCAGATCATGGCGTCGAAGGCGTGAGCTTCGATCATGGTTTCGACACTGTCGGCGATCAGTTCGCGGCTCGGCAAAGAATATTTCATTCCGGCGTGGCCCATGGCGATGCCATCGCAAACGCCGATCACGTTGAATTCGCGCGGCGTTCCGCCCGCTTCACGAACGGCTTCCGAAATGATGCGACCGACTTGATTGAGATGAACGTGACCGGGAATCACTTCGTTGAAGGAGTTACAAATGGCGATGAACGGCTTTTGAATATCCTCATCGGTGAGCCCAGTGGCATGCATCAAACTGCGGTGGGGGGCGCGTTCCATTCCTTTTTTGACTCTATCGCTATTCATGGTGATTCCTTTCTGCTTATAAAATGATGGACTTCCTTATGTATTCGGCTACGTTGTCCGACTTCAAACCTAACAGAACCCCAGCATACGTTCAGGAACTGAATTATGAAGAAAATTTTTGCAACAACCTTGCTCTCCGCGCTGATCGCCTCTGGCGCTGAAACGAACATCCCGACCATCACAGTGACCGCCGCGGCGGAAACACCGGAGGGCGCGGCGATTCACGATGTCTTGCGCACGACCCCCGGCGTGGTGCTCAATTCGCAGGGTGGCTCCCAAAACGATCTCTCCGTTCGCGGTTCATCGTTTAGCGGCGCCGGCCTTTCGCTCGGCGGGCTGACGTTGCGCAATCCGCAAACCGAACACTTTCATGCCGAACTTCCCCTGCCCGCGGGAATGCTCTCACGTCCCGACGTGCGTACCGGTCTCGATAATCAGGGCGGCCACCTCGTCGGCACCGTGAATTTTGATCTTCTTCCGATCCTTGGAAAAAAGCAGGTCGAGGTCGGGTTCGGATCAGACCACCGCGACGGACAGAGCATTCTCGTGCAACAGGCACTGACCAACGGACTCGGCATCGGTGTTTTCGCCGGACGCGAATCGGCCAGCGGCGTGGACTATCCCGATAACGACTATGACCGCGAATACGTCGGCGCTCATCTGCAGCACCGCACCGATGACACACAAGTTGACTTCATCATCGCCCATCAGAAAAAAGAGTTCGGCGCCCGCGGCTACTACGGCGCCAATCCGCTATGGGGACCGCCGTCTGAAGAGACAGAGGATACCTTGGTTTATCTCGCTGCTCGCAAGGGCGACCTGAATACCCACTACCTGCGCGGTGGTATTTCATGGCATGAATTTCAGGACTATTACTCCGTTCCAAACGGTAGCTACTGGAATCAGCACCGCTCCCGCACCAGCTCTGCATTTTTTGACGGACGCACACTGGAAGTGAACGGCTTCGCGCTTGGCTGGCGCGCGGATGTCGAGGAAGAACGCGTGGCCAGCACAGGATCAGGCGGCCTCGGCAACCACCACCGCACCCGCGGCGGCATTTCCCTGCTTCCGCAATGGAAAGGCGACCGCCTGAAAATCACCGTCGGAGCACGGGGTGAATTCTTCACGGATGAGTCGTCGGAACTTCTACCGCAACTCGGGCTGGAATATCTACTCTCCGATAATCTGACCGCGTTCGCCTCTTACTCCGAATCGGTTCGCCTCCCCTCCTACACCGAGCTGAACTACAACTCCCCGGCCAGCCTCGGTAATATGGGCCTTAAACCACAGACGGCCGCGCAAACCGAAATCGGCCTCAAAGGAATTCCTTCTGAATCCATGGACTGGAAAGTTTCCGTTTTCCACCGTCGCACAAAAAATACCATCGACTGGATGACCGGCGTCACGCCGGTTCGCTGGGTTGCGACTGATATTGGCAATCTGGATGTCTACGGACTGGAGGCGCAACTCGGCTGGTATCCGGCGCAAAACGTTGAAATGCAATTCGCCTATACATGGATAACTAAAGACCGAAAAGCCTCCGACTTTGGAGCGTACGCCTCCCGCTACGCGCTCGACTATCCCGAGCACCTCGCGCAGGCCTCCCTGCTCTGGAAACCTTTCCAAGCCTTGGAATTCGGAACCGTACAAACGCTTCGCTGGCAGAGTGATAACGAGGTTCGGAACGACGGCAACTTTGGTGCCGACAGCTCCTTTGTCGTCCGCTACACACCCGCTTGCATGGAAACTGCGACGCTTTCGTTCCTGCTGAACAACGCGTGGGACGACGATTTCCAAGCTCTCCCCGGCCAGCGACCCGCCGGACAGTACGCCGGAATGTCTCTGACACTGAACTGGTAACGGTTCCACGACCCGACTACATTACCGACCGCCCCCTAAACATGAGCGTTTTCGTCGTGCTTGCCGCGAAATACAGCAAGAAACGATAGGATGGCGCATCAAATATCAACATGCTCATGAAAATTTAACATTTCTCTTGTTGACCTGACTCACAGGAAGAGTACAAAGGCCACATGAATAACTTTTCCAATGGTTGGAAAAGAGAGGCAACGGCAACAGCAATCCGGCTGGTGCCACAAAAAAGAAAGAGGAGGAATACTATGATTCCTTACAACTACGGATTCGGGTTTGAACCGAATGACTACTCGCAGATCGATCTTCAGATCGATTTCAAACGACTCGGGCGCAACTGCAAGGCCCTCGTGAAAAAAGTGCGACGCAAAGCGAAGCGCTAAACAGAAGAATGAGAAAGGCCGACAAGTCGGCCGCAGCAAGAACCTCTAGCGAAATACAGAGGGAGAGAAAAAATGAAAAAGAACAACAAAAATAAGACCCCACGCCGAAAAAGCCTATCCGCAATTCTCGTTGAGAATAACGGATCCAAAAATGGTTTTCAGAACCCGATGTCTTGGTCTATTAGCATGAGGTAACCCTTTTGCCGATTGGCCCAAATCGGGTCCTTATTCTCCGGGGGCGATGCAATCAAAGCATCGCCCCCTTTTTTGTTTACTATGCCGGGCAAACAAAAAACCGCTCTTCTCACGAAGGGCGGTTTTTAAATTTGGTGGCGAGACCCGGAATCGAACCGGGGACACGAGGATTTTCAGTCCTCTGCTCTACCAACTGAGCTATCTCGCCTTGATCAAAAGAAGCGCGAATTGTACGGAAAAGTCGAATGATGTCAAATGGAAGGTGCCGCTTCATTTCAACTTGTCGAAAACACCCCTCCAACCTACTCTCCCCTCATGCACGTATTCAACAGCCTCATGCCAGTTTTTCTGCTGATTGCCCTCGGCAAACTTCTGCGTCAGAAACGCTTTTCCAGCGATCTATTCAGCGATTTAAATCACATCACCTACTGGATTGCTCTGCCCGCCCTGCTGTTTGTTAAAATTTCACAAGCCAGCTTTGGGGGCGACGGGGCGGTTCGGATTTCCGGCATCGTACTGACGGCAACTTTCATCGGCATTGCCATCAGCTATTTTGCCGCGCACCTGCTCCGCCTTCCAAGCCAAGCCAAAGGGGCCTTTGTTCAAGGATGCGGCCGGGCCAACAACGCATTTATCGGCCTGCCGGTCATCCTCTACGCTCTGGCCGAAGCCCATCCGGAGATTGAAGCGGTGGCCACCCTCTCCCTGGCCCCGGCCATCATCTTCTACAATATTTTTTCCGTGGTCGTGCTGGTCAGTCATTCGGGACAACGCCTCGGCGGGCGGGAAACCGCACGGCTATTCGCCAAACAACTCTCCACCAACCCCCTCATCATCGCCTGTGTGCTCGGCCTGATTGTACAGCTATCAGGTTTTCATCTTCCGGTTGTCGCCTCCCGAACCCTGAGCGCCTTGGGAAAGATTGCCCTGCCGCTTGCCCTGCTCAGCGTCGGGGCCTCCATCAACTTTGCCCAGTTACGAGGAACCGCCAAAACCTCCGTGATCGCCGCCAGTATCAAAGTTTTCATCTTTCCGTTGGTTGGCTATTTCGTGGCTCTCGTCTGGCCGGGCGTCACCCCGCCGGAACGCGTGGCCGCACTCATCTTTCTCGCCTGCCCCACCGCCGTGGCCAGCTATGTACTGGCTGATATTTTTGGAAGCGACAAAGAGCTGGCGGGGCGCATCATCGTCATCAGCACCCTACTCTCCGCCGTCTCGCTGAGTCTTGTTATTGCACTAGGAGGTTAACCCATGCCGATTCCCACACGCCGCTTTGGAAAAACCGAACTGCAAATGCCCGTCCTCAGTTGCGGCGCCATGCGCTACCAGCAAAGCTGGAAGTACGATGCCGAGGCCCGGGAATCCATTACCGACGAAAACCAGAAAAACCTCGAAGCCACCGTCCGGCATGCGCTTGAGCTGGGCATCAACCACATCGAAACCGCCCGTGGCTACGGCACCTCTGAGTTCCAGCTCGGCAAAATCCTACCCACGATTCCGCGCGACGAACTCATTGTTCAAACCAAAATCGGCCCCAAAGAGAGCCCTGCCGAATTTCTCGAAGCCTTCAACCTATCCATGGATGCGCTGAAGCTGAACGATGTCGATCTGCTCTCCATCCACGGCATCAACAACGAAGCAACTCTGGAACAAGCGCTCAAAAGCATGCCCGCCCTCCAACAACTCAAAAAAGAGGGGCGCTGCCGCCACATCGGCTTCTCCACCCACGGCCCAGCCGATCTCGTCGTCAAAGCCATCGAGACCGGCGCGTTCGACTACATCAACCTCCACTGGTACTTCGTCTATCACCCCGTCAACTGGGCCCCCGTCGAAGCCGCCGCCGCGCGCGACATGGGCGTCCTCATCATCAGCCCCAACGACAAAGGCGGCAAACTCTACGACCCTCCGCAAACCCTGACCGATCTCTGCGCGCCACTCCACCCCATGGCCTTTAACGCCCTCTACTGTCTGCGCCGCCCCGAAGTTCACACCCTCTCCATCGGCGCCGCCCAACCTTCCGACTACGATCTGCACGCCGAAACCGTCCAAAATATGGACGGAAAACTTCCAACCATTGGAAAAATTGAAGCTCAGCTTCGCCAAGCCTTGGAAAAAAATCTCGGCACCGAATGGGTACACCACTGGCACGAAGGGCTTCCGCGGCAAATCGATACGCCCGGCGGCCTCAACATCCCTGAGATCCTGCGTCTCTGGACCTTTGCCACAGGGCTCGACATGGTCGAGTTCGGCAAAATGCGCTACAACCTGCTCGGCAACGCTGAACACTGGTTCCCCGGCGAAAAAGCCGCCACCGTCGACGACGAAGCGCTCAAGCCATTTCTCTCGAACAGCCCCTTTGCCAACGAGATCCCCGGCATCCTGCGCGACGCTCACGCCCTCCTCAACGAGGAAGATGAAAAACGACTGAGTGAGTCGTGAACCTATCCAAACAGACGGCCAGCGCGCTCTTGGACTAACGTACGATATTGCCCCTGAGTTTCGTCCGAGCAGAATCCCCGCGAGATCAATGTTACCCCATCATTTAACCGCGTTTCAATCCGGTGTAAACTGTTCGTAACCTGACGATCTGTTAATTTGATTGATTCCCCAAATTTCAGAAAATCTTTCCGTCGCAACTTTCGTTTCTTTCCATTGAGCGTCAGTGCCATTTCCTCAGGATCTTCCGGAATCAAAAGAACCGTTGGAAGCAGATCGTAGGCGGGCGACAACCGGACTTCACTTCCCGGCGCGTACAACAGGGAAAAGTTCTTCAAATGCATGTCTGCATTCCCGGTCAAAAAACAAAACAGTGTCAAATCGAACAACCGAATCGCCTCAAAGATCGGGTTAGAACAATAACGAAGAATAGCTCGCCCAACCTGCTCCATGGAACCTCGATATTTCTGCTCTGTCAGCCGGTCCGTCAGCTGGCATATGTCTTCCATGTGTAATTTATGAGCGTCATCACGATCCATCCGACGGGTAATAAAGGAAAGCTGACCCTCCTCCAGCGCAATCAGCCCGCACTCCGCCGTATCGATCCCAAAGACGCGAGCCATCCGCATGGTCAAATGCTCAAGTTCCGGCATCTGTGGATACTGAGAAACCGGCGGTTTAAGAATATAGCCGCCCTCCAGCCCGACCAATGTTAGTCGCGCATCACCGGATCGACTCTTGCGTTCAAGATGCAACGAAAGCTTCGCCTGAACCCCCGGAACCGTAATATGTTTCTGGATCGACTGTTCTGCCAACGCATTGAGCTGATCCCAAGTATAAGGCAATTTCGGCGGAGCGGCTGAACCGAATAATTTTTTACAACAGGCTGAATGGAACTCTGGGGCCCCCGCCGGCAACGGTTGCAAACAAATTTGACAGGTTTGATTATTCATCATCGGCCTCCTCAAGAGAAACAACGCTGACCGACCCAATGCAATCCCAGCAACAGGCCAACAACAGCCCCATCCGGTCTCGCGAATCTAACTTCCATGTCTTTTCCGCCAAATCGAGAAGCCAGCCCTCCGGAATCAATCCGTCAAAGAACGGGAACAGTCTCTTGTCTTCATACGACTCGGCCTGCAGCGGAAGCGACAAACTGATTGTAACTGCATCCTCTTTCCTCAAATAGTCAGGATCATAAGTAAACCGGTAGCCTTGATCGTATTCTTCAAGCACGCCGGCCAGTTGATCCTGCATATAAATTTCAGCATGTCTCATCATTCGACTCCAACCTAAACGGTGCAGGCTCCAACCGATGACCAAACAAGGCCAACACCTGATTCACTTTATCCATACGAAGGGTTTGCTTCCCCTGTTCCAGCTCACGGACAAACCGGAGTCCAACTCCAGCTCGGTCGGCCAGTTCATACTGCGTCAGCCCAAGGCTCTTGCGACGCTCTTTGATAAAACTAATTAATTTGTCATTCATAATCCCCCCTATCGGGTATAAAAACACACCGCAATTAAATAATCATACCCGAAAAGGTATAGCAATATAAATTTTATGATAATTAAACCCGTTCGGGTATAATATATGCGGGGTATCAAGTTGACGCAAGTGGCCCCTGCATATAGATTTGCAGCATGCA
>CAYYYX010000002.1:0-41521 GCA_964476065.1 uncultured Verrucomicrobiota bacterium
TCGAGCAGGCGTTTGTAGCCCACCAGAAAGGATTCAATGAGATGATCAAACGTTCGGGCCAGTTTGGATGATTGCGCATTCGGTTCACTGCGCAGCAGTCGATCCGTCAATAGGGGCGTCAGTGTGATGGCGACCAGTAGGGAAATAACTACGACTCCGGCAACCACCAGCACGAGTTCTTTGAACAGAATCGCCGCCATGCCGGGAACAAATACAAACGGAAGGAAGATGGCGAGAAAGGTGAGGGTGGCGGTAACCACCGCAGAGGCAACCTCGGCGGTGCCGCGCTCCGCATAATCTTTAACCCCTTCCGCTTTGAGGCGAGTGATGTTTTCCAGCACGACAATGGAGTTGTCTAAAATGACGCCTAGCGCAACCACCAAGCCTCCCAAGGAGAAGACATTAATGGAGAACCCGGCTCCTTTCATTAGCGCAAAGTTGGTGAGCAACGTGACGGGGAGAGCCACCATCATGACCACGACTTGCCGCCAGCGGCCGAGAAAGAGGTACACGACAAAAATAACGAGGATCGAGGCGATTAAGGCGGAGTTCTTCACGCTGCTGATGGCCCCCATCACATAGGTGCTTTCATCTTCAACATATCCAAACTCAATTCCCTCCGGCATACCACCGCTGTCCTTGAGTTCTTGCAGGCGGGTTTTGACTCCCTCGGCCACTTCAACGGCATTCGCGGCATATTGTTTCAACACTTTGAATTCAATGCAGGAGGTGCCGTTGAAATGGGTTTGAATGCGCATCTCCTCGTGCGAATCTTCGACCCGGGCCACATCGCGGACATAGATCTCTTCTCCGGTTTCATCTCGGGCTATGACCACATTTCTAATCTCTTCGAGATTTTCAAATTCGCCCATCGTGCGGGCAATAATTTCGAGCGGTTCAATGGTCACGCGCCCAGCAAAGGATTCGTTGTTTTCATCATGCAGGGCTTGGGCAACGCTTCCCGGAGAAAGCTGATAGGCCTGCAGTCGTTCCGGATCCAGATGAACACGGATTTCGCGTTCTACGCCGCCAACAATTTCTGCGCCGGCAGTTCCTTGTACGGTTGCCAGTCGATCCATCAACCAGGTGTCGGCCCATTCATAGAGTTCGACTTGGTCATGTGTGTCGGAGGTAATCATCACCTCAATGACAGGCAGTTGGGACGGGTCGGCTTTAATCACGACCGGCGGGTCCATATCGCGCGGCATTTTTTTTGCGACGCGCCCCATGGCCGCCACAACGTCCTGGAAGGCAACCTCCACATTGACATCATATGAAAAGTTGATTAACAGCGTATACATGCCCTCAATGCTGGACGATTCAATATAATCAAGACCGTCAACGGTTGAGATGACCTCTTCCAGAGGATCGGCAATGTTGGTTTCTATGTCCTCTGCGGTTGCTCCGCGCCACCAGACATGAACCTTGACCATTGGATAGGAGATGTTCGGGAGATAGTTCACCTCCATTTGAGACAGGCTGAAGAGTCCCGTTGCAAATAATGCAACCACGAGTACGGTGACAGCCACTGGGCGTTTTAGTGCGGCCAGTGTGAGTTTCATTGTTGTTCACCTTCTGTATTGGCTTTTGCGACGGGGGCGGTGTTGATTTTGGCACCATTCTTGAGGTTTAAATTTCCCACTGTGATCACGAATTCATCGGGTTGAACACCGGTGAGGATTTGCACCCGATCCCCTTGCTCGAGACCCAGAGTCACTTGTCGTTTAACGGCGATTCCGTCTTGGGCAACAAACAGAACCTGCTCGCCGCGCGGCGTGGCAACAAGGGCTTGGGAGGGAACGACAACGGCATTTTCAATAATTCGCCCAGTGAGAGAGATGCGGGCAAACATGCGCGGCATTAACTCCACGGGGTCTGTAATACGCAGTTCAACCAGGCGGGTTCTAGAATTGCTTTCCAAGCGCGGGTAGATCCGTTCGATTTTTGCGTGATAGGTTTTCCCCGGGTAGGCATCCAGCTGCACTGTTGCGACCGCTCCTTGGCGCAGATACGTTGCGCAACTTTCCGGCAAGCCGGCACGAACGATCAAGCTCGTTGGATCCATTATCTTCAAGAGGGATTGGCGTGGAACGGCCATATCACCGGGACGCACATAAACCTGCGTGATGATTCCGGCGAAGGGGGCGGAAATCAGACATTCGTCCAGTTTGGCCTGTGCCAGATCGCGCCGGGCGACCGCTTCAGAAACGGTTGCTTGTGCCACAGCAATTTCTGTTTGGGTCGGCCCATCCACTAGCATGTTCACCTGTTCCTTTGCCGATTCGAGCTGTGTTTTGCATTTGATATAATCAACATGGGCTTTTTCCTGAGTTTCGGCAGGGAGTGCGCCGCTTTCGACCAGTGAATTAACGCGGTCCAGATCGGCCTTGGCAAACTTGGTGCAATCGGTGAAATGAAGCATGGCCTCACGCGCTTGAGCAATCTCTTCTGGGCGGGAGCCCGCCTTCAAATCGTCTAGTTTTGCTTGCGCCACCGCGCGGGCGGCTTCGGCACCGGCCAGCTCATGGGTGTAGAGCGGGCGGTTGATTTCAATCAGCTTTTGCCCGGTTTTTTCGACACGATCGCCTTCTCGCCAGGGACAAAACGCGATCGGGCCTTCCACCGTTGATTTGAGTAAAACCGTATTCATGGCCAGCACATCGCCGGTGGTTAACAGCTGTTCCTCGAGACGGGTTTCGATGGCTTTGACGGCGACAACCCGGCTGCCGGAGGATGGTTTTGGTTGTTGTTTTGGGCCGCAACCACTGAGTCCTGCAACGACTACGGTTGTCATCGTTCCGGCAAGCAGGAGGGTTGTAAATGGTTCGCGGATTCTGTTCTTTAGTCGGGGTGAGTTCATGGGGATGTTTCTCCTTGTATTTTAAAGGTTCTACTGCTTTTTAAATGGTTTGGGGATGAGGAAGACTGGGGCGGATGAGTGACGAGCCGTGTTGTGGCTGATGCTTCCCATAAACAGCTCGTTAATATAGCCACGTCCATGTGTTCCCATGATGATTAGGCTTGCGTGTTGATCTTCTTTGAGAATTTCTTCGATGGGGGAGCCGTGGCAAAGCTTTACGGAAATAACGGAGTTGCTGACGGCCTCAAGTCGGGTTTTCAGCACGTTGAGCCGCTGCCGATCAATGGCATCGAATTCGTCGAGTCGGGGTTCGAGATGCTTCTTCAACCGGGTCATATCTTGCGTGTGAAGGAGGGTGATCTGTTTGGCCCCTTGGGCTGCGATTTCGAGCAGGTATTCAAATGCATATTCCGCATGGTTGGAGAAGTCGGTTGGGAATAGGATGTGTCGCATAAAATCGCAGGGTTTTTCGGCGTGGAGGGTTTGATCTGTGTTCAGATCCGCATTCATTCGAATGATCAGCAAGGGTCGAGAGGCTCTATGCAGAATTTCTGCCGCCGTACCGCCTAGAAAAATTTCGCTGGTGAAGTTGTGGCCCCGAGACCCGATGACCATGAGCGAGCAGTTTTCTTGATCTGCCAAACGCGGGATCTCGAGACCGGGCAGTCCCGCTTCAACGATAATTTCCGTAGGAATTCCCAGCTGGTTCAGGCTCTCCGCGAAAGGCTCCAGAGAGCGCCGAATGCGGGCTTCAATTTCCGCAGGGAAAGCGACCCGTTCGGGAATCATAAAGTATTGTGCAATCAGCGCGTGTGTGCTGCCGAGGTTGCGTAATTCGCCGACGCAGGAAACCAGAACCTCGGTTGCGGGCGATGAATCGGCAGCCAGTAATATTTTTTTAAACATGGGAGCGTCTCCTCTTAGAAGTTTTCTCCGGCGGCCAACCGATATTGGGCGTGAGCGATTTTATAATCGGCTAATGAGCGATAATAATTCATTTGAGCTTCCAGCAATGCGGATTGCGCATCTAGCACATCGGTAACGGATCCTTTCGCATAGGCGTGTTTTTCACGTTCGATTCGCAGGCTTTCTTTGGCTTGTTCAATGCTTTTCCCTGTGGCGAGTACGCGTTCAGAGGATGAGTTGATGTTTAAAACGGCGGTTTCCACGTCCAGTTGAATTTGCAATTCGAGCTGGCGAAGTTTTTCAAATGCCGCGGATTGAATGGCCCGTTTTTCTCTGACGTTGGCACTAATATATCCGCCGGCAAAAACAGGAAGATCAATCTCCAGCATGATGCTGCTGGTTTCGTTGTTTTGATCGGAGTCATGGGTGTCCCATTGATTCCCCCACGCTCCCTTGACTGAGACCGAGGGGCTTCGCAAGGCGCGGGCGGCGCGCATTTCGCGCTCTCTGGCTGAAAGCGTGGCTTGTGCGGCTAGATAATCGGGTCGCGAAAGCAATGCGTTGTTCAGACTGGTTCCAAT
Organism: uncultured Verrucomicrobiota bacterium; assembly: GCA_964476065.1. GTDB lineage: Bacteria > Verrucomicrobiota > Kiritimatiellia > Kiritimatiellales > Tichowtungiaceae > Tichowtungia. Next base: position 4,348 of record CAYYYX010000002.1, read on the forward strand.
ATTAGGAACGGTTTCTGTACTCGGCTCAAGGTGCCCGGTAACGACCGGAGATCCGTTCGTTGTATAGGGCACACCCATCAGATTGGTTAAGACGCGGTTCTGAATTGAGAGAATGTTTTTTTGCTGGGTCAGGTGATACTCCAGAGTGCTTAAACGGACTTCTGTTCGCAACAGATCAACGGTGGCCGCTTTTTTTGCCCGAATCAGCTCTTTGATTCGCGAGCAATGCTCCTGCAACGTTTTTTGAGAAAACTCAAGCGCTTCGAGGGTATGACGCTGTGCGAGAATGCTATAAAAAATGCTACTGACATTAAAAACTAACTCTTCACGATTACGGGCCAGTTGGTGTCCGGCGGCATCATATAATAGTTTTGCAGCGCGGGATTCGTTGATGAGCCGTCCGCCCGTAAATACTGGCATGCGGACAACCACATCGCCCGTGAACGGCTGATCCGTGTATTGCAACGTATCTCCGTCTCCAGGGCGGCGCGGGGTAATCATGCGATCTTCATGATATCGTGCGATGGAACTGTGCAGGTTAACGTGTGGAAGTCGCGAACTGAATGCCATGTCGTAACGGGCATCTATCGCACGCTGTTCATGGGTTCGAGCCGCAATTCCTGGGTTGTTTGCTAATGCGGTTTCGATGGCTTCGTTAAGCGGTAAGCCTTCAGTCGTAGTATCGGGTGCAGCCCAAGCGGCATTCCCGATCAACAGGGTGGCCAAGGTTAAAACTCCCAGGATCGGTTGGATCAGAAATGTTGAATACTTAAAGTTTGTTTTCATAAAATTCCTCATCTATTTCTCACTCATGTGTTGAATGATATCTTCTTGGGTTAAGACGTTGGCCGGAGAGCCCTGATCATCCACAATAATCACCTTGTATTCGTGGGCTCGTTTCATTGCGATGAGGGCTTGTTTCAGCGGAGTTTTTGCGGTAGCGAATACCACGGGTTCTAGTGTTAAATTCGACAGGAGGGTCTCCTGCACAGTTCCATCGGCCAGAGCATCCAGAACATTCGCGGTGGAAAACATGCCAACCGGTTTCTCCTGATCATCCAGCACGACAAACGAGTGAATGTGTTCCTCTGCCAGCAAATGGAGGGCTTGTTTTAGGGTGTTGGAAAGGTGTAGAGAAAAGACTCCTTCAAGCATGAGTGTTCTTACGGTTGCATCCGGTGCCGGGCCGAAGATCCGGTCGGTGAATTTGACATACCACGCTGCGGATTGAACCTGAATGATGTAGGCCAATGCAATAATCAGCGCGATCTCTGATCCCTCTTTGCCGAAAGCGGTCATCGCAATGGCCAAGGCGATCGACAGGTTGCGCATGACGGTTCCGTAAACCAGCGCAATGGCGTCGCCCCGATTAAAAAAGAATTTTCCAACCAGCGTGCTGAGTAAAAAGTTGAGGCCATACAGAACGAGTAGTGGAATGATCAATGTGATCAGTTGCGCGGGATTCGAGGCGATGGACTCCGCCTTGAGCGCCATCGCTACAAAAACGATTCCGACCACACCGAGGGTTGAGAAGGGCGGGAAGATCGGCTTGAGATCTTTTTGGTAATGCGCCATGCCGTAGCGGCGAATCATGAACCGCTGGGTGAGATTTCCCAGAATCAGGGGGAGCGCAACGACGATGAGTATTTGTTTGAAGATTTTGGCCATCGGGATTTCGATGGTGGTTCCCATCAGAAATTTAATATAGATCGGGGTCAGAATGGAGCCGATCAGTAGGCCGAACACCGTCATTTTTACGGCGGCCGCCATATTGCCACGCGCCATGCCGGTCCAGGAAATTGTCATTCCCGAGGTGGGCAGAAGGCTAGCCAGAAGAAGGCCGAGCGCAATATAGGGAGATTCTGGGAATGCAATCTTTCCAATCAAAAACGCGCAGAGTGGAACGACCGTGAAATTCATCAACTGAGTCACCAGTTGCACCTTAAAGTCGCCGCCCTCAAGAACTTTCTTGAGCTGAAGATTGATCATCATGGGATAAACCATCAGGAACGTAAGCGGCATAATGAGCTGTTTCAGTGGCGCCGGATTCATGGCCAATCCGGCTAAAAAGCCTGCGACCATGACAACGGGAATGACGACGATCAGATGTTTTTGGATTTTTTTGAGATGGTTGAGCATGCGATGTTCTTTCTTCTAATGAGTGGGACGTTTGTTTTCGTGCAGAGTTTCCTGTGCACATTCAATAAGTAGTTGCAGGTAGGAGGAGCCGACGGAGCAGTATTTGCTGGTTCCCTTCATCTGACAGGTGACCAGCTTGTTTGTTTTTAAAATTTTAAGTTGTTGCGACATGACCGACTGGCTACATCCGAGTGCCTCATATAATTCGTGGGAGTTTTTTGCCCCCTGACCCAGAAGCTCCATGACCCCGAGGCGAACAGGGTGTGCCAGCGCTTTGAATAATTCGGATAGTTCGATTTTTTCTGTTTCAGTCATGAGGATCAAGTTTTTCTAAAAGCTGTAGCGGGCGGCGAGACCGATGTTGTTATTGTCTTCGAACTGGCCGAAGAAGGTGTGGTTTTCTCTGCCGAAGAAAAAGTTTCCGCTGGCTTCGACCTTCCAGTTGTCGGTCAGCTTGTAGGCGGCGCTTGGGCGGATATACCCATCGTGATCGGACGGCGACCAATAGGTGAAGAAGCTGAGGGTCAGGTTCTGGTTCATCAGCATCTGCGTCAGACGCAGGGTAAGGACGTGACGGTTTTCGTCGGTATCCGGGGTGTGTTCCAGATAGTACTGCGCGGCGCCGGTCAGGTCCGTGGCCAGTTCGTGTTCGTAACCGGCTAGCAGGCGGATTTGGCTGTCGGGGATGAACGGATCCGTTCCGTCGCGGTCTTCGCGCGAGTCGTAATATCCCGCTTCGAGGTTGGCGATGCCTCCGAAAAGGGCGCGGCGCGCGCTGGCGCCGTAGACCGTGAGTTTCGGGAAGGTGTTTTGTCCGCTGAGCGGATCGAAACCCTGCGGTGTTTTCCAGAAGCCGTCATAGAAATAGAGGGCTGTTTCCAACCCTTGGAAATTCCGGCTAATGCGCACGGCGATTTCGTCGTCGGTGAACCAGTCGTCTGGCTTGTCGGTCCGCAGATTGGCGCCGGTCAGGCCTGCGCCGCCCCAATAGGAGAAGCGTTCGCCGTCGATAAATCGGTCGGCATCGAAGCGTGGGATATAGGCCACATCGATATTGGCAAAGGAGGGGAAGAAGCTCATGAAGAGGGCATCGGACGGCGCTTTGAGATATTCTACGTCGCGCCCTGAGAAGAACGATTTCCAATCCTTGGAAAAAAGATCGTTCACAAAAAGAAGGTCGCCGGTGCCCCATGTCAGAATCTGCCGCCCGATTTTTACATCCATCCAGTCGAACGGTGTGAACTGGATATTGAATTCGCGCAGATCAATGGGGCCTTCTCCGGTTTCGAGATCGATACGGTCGTGATTGTTTGCGACGCCGTCGTACACAAAGTCGGAACGGGCCGTCAGCGTGAATAGATCGTGATACCAAATGCTGCTCAGCTGAAGCCGCAGTTCGCTCAACGTTTCCTGATCAGCGTTCGGGTCGCTTTGCGTGCGGATGCCAGTTCGTGCATCGACAAAACCGTTGAGATCGAGACCTGAAACCTGAAAGGTGAAACTTGAAACTAGAATGGCGATAAAGGTCAGGGTTTTCATTTCTACGTTTGTCTCCTTTGATTCGGCTCACCCAGAGGGTTCGCCCTACCTTTACTTCTGGCCATGACGGGTGGGGCGACGCTTCCAGCGGAGCCGATCATCTATCATCTATCAAGTTTCAAATTTCTAGTTTCAAGTTTTCCGCCGGACGGCTGAGCCGCCCGGCGGAGGGCGTTTTATTTTTTGGCGACGGCTGCGAGCACGGTCTCTTTATCCATTTTCTTCTGACAGAAGAACCAGTCCTGACAGACCATGTCTTCTTTGCCGTCCATGCGGTCTTTGGCGGTTCCGCAGGAGCCGGCCGGGCCGATGATCAGGTCGTCGCCAGGGCGCCAATCCGCCGGAGTCGCCACGTCGAATTCGTCGGCGGTTTTCAGCGCCTGCAGCACGCGGTAGAGTTCGTCGAAGTTGCGGCCGAGGCTCAGTGGGTAATAGATCATGGCTCGGATGATGCCTTTCGGGTCGATGTAGAAGACGGCTCGAACGGCTTTGGTAGAGTCTTCGTTCGGCTGAATCATGCCATACATTTTCGCGACTTCCATGGTGATGTCTTCGATCAATGGGAAGTTCACTTCGACATCCTTCATGCCCTTGTATTCGATTTTTTCCTTGATCGTGCGCAGCCAGGCGATGTGGCTGTAGAGCCCGTCAATAGATAGTCCCACCAGCTTGCAACCGGCGTCAGCGAATTGATCTTCCATCGAAGCAAAGGTGATGAACTCCGAGGTGCAGACGGGGGTGAAGTCAGCCGGATGGCTGAAAAGAATAACCCACTCTCCCTCATACTGTTTCGGGAAGTCGATGTCTCCTTGTGTGGTGACGGCCTTGAAGGCTGGGGCTTTGTCGCCGATTCTCGGCATAGGTATGATGTTCTCTTCCATGGTTCTCTCCTTTTTTGGGTTGCGGTTTCTCTATTCAGTTGCTTCGGACTGATTCAGGCGTTGGCCACAAAAAGTCACGAAAAGAAATGTAGCGCAAGCGTCCCGCTTGCTTTCTGCCTTTGGCAGATCCACCACGGGGGAAAACGAGCGAGACGCTCGTGCTACTTTTTGACATGTCAGATTCGTTTTCATTCATGTGATTTGCAGGTAGTTTTTTATTCCAATACTCCATCATTCCAACATCCCATCATTCCATTCTCACCGTGTGGCTTCGCGCGGCGGGCGTCTGAGAAAGCGTTCGGTGAAGATCATTTCTTTTAGGCCGGTGTCGTACTGAATGTTGCTGAAGGTGTTGATGGTGTGGCCGCCACGGGCGATGTCGTCGACGCGCGATTCGAGCACGGTCGGATGGCCCTGAATGGTTTCAACGTTCGTCGCTTCGACGCGTCGGAAGAGCTTTCCGTTTTTATCGAGGTATTCCGCCTTCATCGGCAGGAAGGTCTGCTTGTCGATCCAAACGGTGTACTCACTAAAATCGACCGCGCCGGGCTTGATCGGTGTGTTTTTGATGAGGTAGTGCGTATCGGTTTCTTCGATTAACTCGTGGGTGTCTTCCCAGAGGGCGCGGCCGGAGACATCTTCGTAGACAAAGTCAGAGCCGACAAAGCTGGTACGTTTGTCACCGGGCGCGATCGGCTTGACCAGATTGAGCGCGGGTAGGAAAAGCCAGCGGCTATCGTCTTTCCCCTGTTCGACTTCTTTCCAGACCATGAAAATCTGGCGGCGTACATCGGCCGGTTCCTTGAAGTAGACATAGAACTTCTGGGTTCCCTCGCCCGTGTTTTTGCGCAGGATGCGGAAGGCACGCATGCGTTCGCCTCCGCTGGCATCGGTGATGACCATTTTCACATCGGCAACCCCATCGTCTCCGGAGTAGTAAGCGGCTTGGTTCGCTTTTTCGACAATTTCATCCACCGTCAGGGCGAAGGCCTGAACGGATGCCAGTAATAGAATGGTTGTAACGAGTGTTTTCATTTCATTTCTCCGTTTTTTTGCCCGCTAAATACGCGAAATTTTCGCGAAACAGATTCTGAGCTTTTTTTCGCGCTTCTTTCGCGTGTTTCGCGGGCAGGTTCTTTTATTGATGTTAATTTTTAAACAGGTACTTCTTCAGTGCGGTGATGAGTGCGGCGAGAATAAAGAGCGTGGCGATCCAGGAGACGGCCATGATGGTGGCGAGGAAGAAGCCAACGGTGCGGTAGGGCGAGAGCGGTGCAAAGAGCAACGGCAGGAATCCCACTGAGATGATGATGGCGTTGCGGCTGATCGCCATCGCGGGTTCTTTGAACATTTCCTGGATCGCCTCGGCCCAGCTACCGAGTTTTTTCTGTAGCTCTCGGGCGCGCTGGAGGAAATGGATCGCGAAGTCGACGCTCAGCCCAAGCGTGAGCGAGGAGAGGATGGCGACGGGCATGTCGTAGTCTTTGCCCATCCAGCCGATCAGCCCGTAGATGAAGGTGATGGTGACGGTGAGCGGGATCATGGCGAGTAGGCCATAGAGTGGCGAGCGGAACAGAACCATCATCATGATGAGAACCACGATGAAGCTGCTGCCGAGTGCGGAGAGCATGCCCGCGACCATTTTGTCCTGCCAAACCACATTGAGATAGGTGAGGCCCGCCCACTGGACTTTCATCGGAACGGGCGGTGGGTTGTTGGCGATGAATGCGGTGGTTTGTTCGGCGACGGCGGCCATATCACTATTGTCACCACTGGTGAGCTGCACCCAGATGTTGGCCTCGCGGTAGTCGCGGGTGACCAGATGGAAGAGGCTATCCTTTTTCTTCATGCCTTCGAGCTGGATGAAAACCTGTCCGCAGGCGGCGGCGGTTCCGGGAACGCTGAAGTGTGCGCTGTTTTTGGCCTCAATGCCTGTCCGCAATTCAGCGGGGGCAATCGCCGGGTCAATGTATTGCAGTTCGTAGGATGCTTTTTTGAGTGCATCCACTGCGGAGCTGGTTTTTCCAACCTTTGGAAACTCCGCCAAATGGGCCTGAAGTTGGCTGATCCAGCGGAGCATTTCCGGTTGTTTGAGCGGCGGGGCGGTGGCTTCGGCGCGCGTTTCGTAGAGGAAGTCGACGAAGGAGAGATCGGTGTATTCATCGGTGATCTGGAGCGCCGCTTCTCTTAGAGGTTCACCGGATAATTTTTCCAAGGAGGCTGAGCCTCCACCCATTTTATTTTCCAATGTTTGGAAAACAGAAAGCCTGTCGGTGCTACCGACTTCCAATGTTTGGAAGAATATTTCGGCGGACCCGAGGGCGGCAGAGTCCAGATAGTTGATGTCGTCGGCTAACGCCTGCCAGGGGCCGCTGAGTTGTTCATCTAGTCGGGTTGCTTCCGTAATGAGGTGGACGAAGCATTTGCTGGGGTCACAGGTTTTGACGTTGCTGTAAAGACTATGCTGCGAGTCGATCAGATTGATGAGCTGTGCGGTCCGTGCGGGGATTTTTTCGGCAAAGCGCTCTTGGGCGGCATCCGCCATTTTTACGAGGGTCTCGGCGCAGCCGCAGGCTTCCACGACTTCCGGGGCCAGCGTGAGGTAGGCGGTGTAGGTTCCGCCGAAGTGGCGGTTGAGTACGTCGTCGGCAATCCGGATGCGGTGGTTTTTGGTGAACCATTTGACGGGGTTGTCGTTGACGTGGATACGCTGGATTCCGACCGCAGAGCCGGCGACGATGAACACGCTGAGAATTAGAATCAATTTCCAATGCGTGTACGAAAAAGCGCCGAGTTTTTCAAGCAGGCGGTTGAGGGTTGAGGCCTTGACGTCGCAACTCTCCTGATCCTGTACACGGCAAGCGCGGTCGAGCGATTTTTTCGGAACAAAGAGAATGATATAGGCGGGCACGAGCGTCATGGTGAGGAGCCATGCGAGCGCGACCCCGAAGGCGACGTGTGCGCCGAAGATGCGGACGGGCGGGATCGGCGTGAAGGCAAGGGATGCGAACCCAGCAATGGTGGTGAGGCTGGTGTAGAACATCGGCATGAAGAGGTGTCCGACGACGTAGCGCAGGGTCTCTTTTTTGTCGCGGAAGCGATGATAGGTATCGAAGAACTCACTCAAAATATGGACGGAGTCGGCCACGGCGATGGGCATGAGGAAGATGGCAATCATCGAGCTCATGATGTGAACGTGGAAGCCGAGCCCAATCAGAAGCCCCATGGTGCAGATGACGCTGGCGATGGCGACGAGCATCGGCGCAATGATGAGAGAGAGTCGGCGGAAGAAGAGAAGTAGCAGTAGGAAAATGACGAGTCCCGCGAGCGGGGCGGAGCTAGACATCTGGACGAGCATTTCGACGCCGAACGTGTCCTGCGCGACCGGCTGGCCGGTAATGTAAACCTGATCGTCGGCGGGCCAGTCGGCGGTTAGTTTTTCGACGAGGTTGGCGACGTTGTAGCTGTAGGTTTTTTCAATGATTGGAATATAGATTGCGATGGCTTGTTCGTCTTCGGAGACGAGCGTGCCTTTGTAGAGCGGGTTGTTCATCGCGTCGTCGCGAAGGGTCAGTGCTTCCGCACGCGTGGCGGGCGGTTCCTCCATGAGGTATTCAATTTTGAGCGCGCCTTTTTCGGCCTGTTTGATGTTGTCGACCACGGACGGGCTGATGAGTTCCGCTTTGACGATGGCACTTTCGCCGTTGTCATCAAAGAGCCGGTTCACATCGTTCCGGAAGACTTTCGCCAGCATTCGCTTGATCGCGCTTTCGGGCTGCAGGTCGGGGGCGAACGAGGAAGGAACGGTGATCTCAGGAAGGCCGTCGGCATTTTGACGTAAGCTGAGCAGCTGTTTGGTTAATTGATCAATTCGCCCGAGCGTTTCGACGTTAAACACGCCGTCAGCATGGTTGGTGTTTACAACCCCAACAATGACCATGTCGTAGAGGTCATAGTTCGCTTTGTTCTGATTGTGAAAAACACGAATGGGCTCATCCGGAGAGAGCATGTTTTCCGGATCGTTATCGAACGTTACCTTGGGGAATTGCAGGGCAAAAAACAGGGTGGCGACAATCACCAGAGAAACGACGACCCACGGGAAGCGCAGGCTGAAATTAGTTAGTTTAAGTTTCATTCGAAATCTCCGTCGGAGCAGTTGGTGCAGATACAGTTCAAGATGGAAAGCGCGCGCGGGTCGGTGATGGAGTACCACATCTCTTTGCCCTGGCGGCGGGCGGAGAGCAGCCCCGTACGGCGCATCTGGTTGAGATGCTGCGAAACGACGGCCTGCGGAAGCCCGGTTTCCTCAACGAGTTCATGTACGGGGACTTCGGTTTCGCGCTCGAGGATTTCAATCAGTCGTAATCGTTGCGGATGTGCCAGAATTTTCAGTGTTTCAGCCGCTTTTTGTAGGGATTCGACTTTGAGTTTCCCTTGGCGGATACAACTAGTTATTTTTTTCATACCTCTTCTCCGTCCAGAGTGATGCTGAATTCCGGCGGATTCAAAATATGTTTTTTGACGGTGCAGAGGTTGGCGGTACGCCAGATTGCTGATTTATATTTCTTCGGAAAGCCGGTGGGCAGGGTGATGTCAAAGGCGATTTTTGGATAGCGTTTTTCCTCGGGATCTAATGTGGAGTGCAGTTGAACGCCGAGACCCTCGGTGTTGAGATCGCGACAGGTGCAAAACTCCAGCACATAGATTCCAACGCAGGTGGCCATTGAAACGAAAAATAGATCGAATGGTTCTGGCGCAGAGCCTTCGCCGCCGTTTTCAACCGACTGGTCGGTTTGAACTGTTTGTCCGTCATAATGCGCATCGACGCGCATTCCGCCGGGAAAGCTGATTTTGATATCTTTGATTCCTGCAGCCATTTTATTCTCCTCCGATTTCGGGTTGGATCAGGGTGTCGAGAATCGCCTCGTAGGCGGCCTTCTTTTTGAGTCCAGTTAGGCGTTCAACCACCTGACCGTCTTTGAAAAAAAGCACGGCGGGGATGCCCTGAATGCCGTAGGAGGCTGTCAACTCTTGTGCGGTGGCCGTGTTGACCTTGCAGACCACCGCGCGTCCTTTGTAGATCTCGGCCAGTTCATGAACTGTGGGGCTGAGCCGTCGGCACGGGGGACAACTGTCGGAATAGAAGTCGACCAGGCAGGGCAGGGTCGCTTGAACGATGGTTTTGTCGAACGCTTCTTGCGTGCCGATATAAATCAGTCCTTCGCCGGGGGGCGGTTGTTCTTCTTTATAATTAGATGTTGTTCGGGTTGTCGATCCGGACGAGAACGCAAAAAGTGCGCCCATTATGGCTCCATAGATTGCGCCTCGGAAGGGGTTGGCTGTGAGAGGGCAACTCCCCGAAGTGCATTTTCCAAAGTGTCCCATGAGTGCGCCAATTGCGCCCCCGATCAATAGTCCAATCAGTAGTTTACTCGTCATTTTTCACACCTTAATTTTAAAATTCAATCCCGGTCTCTATAGGGCGGCTTCGATCGCATCAACCAGCACGTTTTCCTGTTGGACGCCGACAAACTGCTGAACCACCTCGCCGTCTTTAAAAAGAATGAGCGTGGGAATTCCGCGCACACCGAACTGTGAGGCCGGGGCGGGGAAGTCATCGACGTTTACTTTGGCGATGGTCGCCTTGTCGCCTATTTTTTCAGCCACTTGATCCAGGATTGGAATTTGCATTTTGCACGGTCCGCACCACGGGGCCCAGAAGTCCACCAGGGTAACGTCCGACTTGATTTCTTCTGCAAACGATGAGTCATTGAGTTCTTTGGCTGCCATTTTTCTGCTCCTTTTTGATTAAACTGAACGACCAACATATTAAATAATTCAAATATGTCAATATATAAAACGTAAAAACCATTTTTTATCGGCTAAGCATGGAAGGGAGCCGCGCGTTCCTTTCCATGTTTAACCTTGATGTCGCCGAAAGGGTTTCGGCAGAATGGCTGTTTTCCAACCGTTGGAAATCTGTTACGCACGACCTGTGGACGGCAGGGATAATTTACAAGGAGAGTTTATAATGAGAGAGGATCAACAAATCGTGGTGGTATTGGGAGCAAGCCCGAAGTCCGAGCGTTACTCGAACCAGGCCGTTCACCTTCTTAAGGAACAGGGGCACCAAGTGATTCCGGTGCATCCGGCCATTAAAGAAATTGCGGGCCTGCCCGTTGCGAGATCACTCGCGGATATCGAGGAGTGTGTGGATACGCTGACCCTGTATGTTTCCCCCCTCCATTCCACCCCGTTGATCGATTCCATTGTTTCCTTAAATCCAGCGCGGGTGATTTTCAATCCCGGCACGGAAAACCCCGCCTTGCGAACCGCGCTTAAAGAGCAGGGCATCCCTGCAGAAGAAGCATGCACGCTGATCATGTTGAAAACCGACCAGTTTTAGACAGGGCGTTTCTTCGCGCCCCTTGCGTCAAGTCGAGGCTTTCGGAATATAAAATCTTCCCAACAAGCTTGTCTGAGACCGGTTGTGGTTTTAGTATAGCGGCGAAGAGAGGGGGCGCTTATGAGTGTGCAGAAAATCGAGTTTACCGATGCAAATTTCGGAACGGAAACCCGTGAGGGTTTGAGTGTGGTTTGTTTTGGAGATCCACGGGACGTGGAGTGCCGAAAAGAGGCGGCCCTGATCGAGAAGGCTGCCGAAGAGTTAACGGGGCAGGTGAAGATTGGTAAATGCGATATCGAGAATTGTACGGCATTAGCCGAACGATTTTGTGTGACCAATATTCCCACCACGATCGTGTTTCAGGACGGTAAGGAAGTCGAACGGCTGATTGGGTATCGGCACGAAATCACGCTGATTAAGCATCTGAAGAAGGATGTTGAAAAAGGCGTTTAATCGGGCGGTCAGAGGGTTCGATAAATCGGTCGTCCGCTTCCTGTTGCGAGACCTTGTGTTTCACCTGTTCCAGCCAACCGGTTCGAACATCGGATGGCGCGTCGAAGTCCGGCACGTAAGGTTTGATGTCGAGCAAGGGTGTTCCGTCGAGAATGTCCAGATTTTCGACGAGTAGCACATCTTCCTCAATCCGGTTCAGCTGTACAATCGAAAGTCCGATGGGATTGGGCCTTCTGGGCGCGCGGGTGGAGAAGAGTCCGCGAGGTTGTGAATCCATGAACGGCACGACCTGCGGCGTGAACCCTTGGCTACGGTGAAAGTGGTACAGCAGGATGATGTGGGAGAAGCCCTCAAGATCCTTCAATGCGGCGCGGTATTCCTCGAACACCTCGACTCGGCCTTTCACCCCTTTCGCGCCCGCCGGTTGAATAGGCATGCCTTTTCGGTCGGAGAAGGGTGATCGGATGATGCCAATGGGCTCAAAATGAATCATTTTTTTCTCCTTCGGTTCAAGTGTTTGCGGGTCCGCAGGTGGCGGTTCCGTTGCGGGGTTCGCATAGCGTGCGAACCGCGAGGAGTCCCGCGAGGAGCAGGGCGATTCCGATGCCGATCAGCGGGCGATATCCGAATTGGTCGGCCAGATAGCCGCCGAGCAGTGGCATGAAGTAGAGCGGCATCATCAGGGTGCCTTCCAGCGCAAAAAGAAGCGGGCGGATTTCCGGGGTCCCGAGTTCCAGGATATATCCGTTAAAGCCAACGAGCAGTGCGCTGGCACCGCCGCCGGTCAACGCAAAGGCCAGTAGAAGTGCGGGGCCGGTTTGTGCAAGAAGAATGATGCCCATGCCCAGAACCGCCAACCCGAGACCCGCCCAAATAACGGCGCGGGTTCCCCTCCGGTTTCCTAGAGGCATCCAGGCTAGATTGCTCAGGATGGCTCCCGTTTTTTGTGCGATAATGAAAAGCCCGATCCAGCCGAGGGAGAGGTTGAGTTCCTGTATGGCGTAGAGCGTTAGAAAGGGAAGGGTCAGTGGCAGTCCGCCGGAGAGCAGGCGCACGGCAATCAAGCGTTTGAGAACGGGATAGTCTCGTGCGATGTGTCTGAGTGGGGGGCCGAAGGGCGGGCCATTTATCGTCGTTGAGGTTTTTCCAACCTTTGGAAACCGAAGGTTCGACATAGCGATGTAGGCTAGGGCGAGTGTCGCGAAAGAACAGAAAAACAGAATGCCGTAGTTTCGGGGCCAGACGAGCGCTTCGTTTTTCAACACCTGTTTCACCACGAGGCCCGCCAGTATCGCGAGCAAACCGCCCGTGATGAGTCGGCCACCAAAGAAACTGCTTCTTCGGGTTGGGGGAATGGTTTCGCTGATGACGTAGCGCAGGGGCAGCACCGCGATGCCGCCGCCTAAGGAGTAAAGCGCGATCAGTCCGATAAAAAGAGGTGGAATCCATCCGCTGTTTAGGGGGAGCAAAAGCGTTGCCGTCGCGATGCCGCCCCAGACGAGGCAGCGCATCCAGATGCCGATGAGCATGAGGGGCTTGGCGGCGGCAGGCTTTCGCAGGAGCGTCCGGGCGACCGCGAGCTGCGGGAAAACGCCGACGGCCTCAGTCAGGCTGACGATCAGGCCAATCGTTGTGCGGGAGGTGGTGAATCCGGCCAGAAACAGCGGGATGATGGCGTAGGGATCGCTGAACGCGGTCGCCATGTGGAAGAAGGCCCCGTGTAAAATTCCGCAGAGCATGTTGCGCCGCTCCGGTGAGGTATCACCGGAGTGGCGGTCGCGCTCAAACCCGTGCAGGGCTTCGGTTGGGTGAATGATCGACACGGAACGGGTCTCCTCCTTGGGTGGGCTAGAACGCAATCACTTTGCTCTTTCCCCCTGTTTTTACAATTGAAAATCTGCCGACGGGTACGTGGTTTAAATTGGCGGGCTTTTCCCGCGGTTCCAGACAGTCATGCCCAGACCCAGACCCGCCGTGAAGCGTCAGCAGCGGAATGCCATCGCCGGTTCCGATCCGGTGGACCCATACCTGGAGGCCATTTCTGAGCTGAATGGTTTGTTCGACTGTGTTCACATCTATCCTTGCGTTTAGTGCCCCGTTGCCATGAGCAGGGCGCCGATGGACAGACCCACCAATAGGTTGATGAGTTTGATGATTAGAAAGGCACGGCGGGAATGTGCCAGCATGGGGAGCATGCCGTGGCCGTCCTGAACGATGGAGCTGGTTAGCAACACGCTGAAAGGGGCGAGGCCTTTTGCAAAGAGGGTGGTGAAGATGAGGTGGGGGCCGGATTCGGGGACTATGCCGATCAATCCCGCCGCCCCCAGCACAATCCATTTTCCGCTGCGAAGGGTGTCGGCGAGCTCCCATCGATCGATCAGGAAGTGCATGATCAGCAACGCCCCAAAGGTCCATGCAAAGACGCGCGGGACATGCTCGCGCACGACGTGTTTCCACAGGTGATCTTCGAGAAAATGATCCGGAACCGTGGCTGTGATGAAAAGCGCGCATGCAGAAGTGGATAGAAGGGTGATTCGAATCCAATTCCAGTGGGCAGGGCCAACCTGCCCGAAAACCAGCGCAAAGAAGAAGAGCAGCAATGTTCCGGTCAGGATTCCGCGTGTGGCCGAACAGTTTTTCCATTGGAGCGGGAGTTGTTTCAAATCAAGGCAGTGGCAATGATCCTCCTCGTGTAGCGTCATGTCCTGGCTACAGGACAGCTTGTCCATCTTGCGGTTTTTGAGCAGGAAATCCGTCAGGGCACCGGCACTGATCCCGATTACGAAGAGCAATCCGGTCAACAGGAATGCGGTTCGGGGAACCATGGCAAACAGGACGAAGGATTCGTCGCCGCTGGTCGCGATCATGGCGGCCACCACGGCGCCCAGCGAGAGCCGGCGATGGGCATACATCGACACCACGGCAAATGCGCCGAGGCATCCCGGCGTTGCACCCAGAAGGGCGGCCAGCAGATACTGCCCCCAAGGCCGTTTTGAAATCCGGTCCTGCCATTCCCCCCGCGATAGGACATTCAGGTATTCAATCACCAGCATCATCACCGCGACAAAGCTGGTAATCATTAGGGCATGTTTTATGACGGAGATCATTGTGTGGGTGCCTCCGCGCACAACGTGCGGAAGGAGTCGGCGATGATGGGGGCAATGCTAAAGGAACGATAGCCCATCCTTAGAAGTTTCGGGATCATCTCTAGGTTCGAGGCGATTTCCCCGCAGATCGCGACATCGTCTTCGCGACCGGTTTTTCCGGCTTCGGCCAGAATGAATTCCAGCAGCCACAGGAAGGCGGGATTGGTGGGGTCGTTGTAGTCCACGACTTCTTCATTGTCGCGATCGGCCGCCATGAAGTATTGGAGCAGATCGTTGGTTCCGAGGTTGATGAAGTCGACCCGTGAAAGAATATCGCGTGTGGCAATGGCCGCCGCCGGGGTTTCGATCATGACGCCCAGCTTGATGGAATCTAGGAATTCCGCCCCTTCCTTCCGCAGGGCCTGTTTAACCTCTGCGAGAATTTGTTTGGTTTGGGCAATATCGTCGAGCGTGGTTACCATGGGAATCAGCAGGGCGGTGTCGGAATCGCACGCCGCGCGAAGGATCGCCCGCAACTGGATGCGCAATTCATCGGGTTCCACCATGAGGTGCCGCCGGATTCCGCGGATGCCCAGCGAGGGGTTATGACCGGTGTATCGGCAGGCGAGCCCCATTTGTTTGTCCCCGCCGATGTCGAACGTCCGGATGTTCACTCGGCGCCCGGTGGCGGTTTCCACCACGCTTCGGTAGGCGAGATATTGTTCTTCCTCGGACGGCACCGGATCGCCGGGTGTGATCAGGAATTCGGTTCGGAACAGGCCGATCCCCCCTAGGCCGTGGGCCAACATGAGCTGGGCCTGTTCCGGCTTTTCGATGTTGGCCCGCAATGTGATCCGCTCGCCGTTGCGGGTGGTGCAATGCTGCGGGGAGGAGGGGGCGGTCCTCTGGCTCGCGACTTCTTTTTTTACAGTGTATTCCTTGCGCGTTTTGATAGACGGGTTGGCAATAAGGACTCCGCGGTCGCCATCCAGAATCACCGGAGTTCCTTCGTCTATGCGATCGAGTAAGGCATCGATCTTTCCAATGGATGGAATACCGAAACCCTTTAATAGGATGGCCGCATGGGAGGACAACGCATTGCTTTCGCACGCAAAGCCCAGCCCTTGGGTCTGGTGGATATGGATCACCTCGGAGGAGTGCAGATGCCGTGAGATCAGAATGTCGGTGGCCTGACGGGGGCGCTGGTGCTCTTGGGGGTCCCCCGAGAGGATGGTCAGAAGGTTCTGGGCCAGGTCGCGGATATCCTCTCCCCTTGATCGTAGATACGGATCCCTCATGTGGTTGAATTTGGAGATCACGATTTGAGCTTCCTGATTTAGACAAAACTCGGCGCATAGACCTTGCCGTTCGATTTCGTTGCGCACCAGATCGTGAAAGGATTCGTCGGACAGAATGGCCAGATGGATTTCGAAGAGGGTTTGGGACTCACTGGAGGAGTTCGAGTGCATGCTCTCCACGTGGTTGCGTAGATCTTGTTTTGCAGCGTCGACGGCTTGAGTGTAGCGCGTCTGTTCGGAGGTAATTTGTCCCGAATCAATACGGGTTTTCGGAATGGAAATGTCGACATCCACCCTGTGGATCTGACCGATGGAAATCCCCGGACAAATGGAGACGCCTGGCAGGGTGATCTCCTCATTACCGCAGTCTTTTTTTTCTGGCCGAGTTGGCGATGCCTTCATTTTTGAATATCTCCGATTTCCTTATCCTCGCGACTTGTCCTTTATGAAAAAGGTAAATGGGATGGCGCACAAGCTTAGAGCGGCGGTGGTTTGATAGGTGGGAATAAATCCGTAGCGGTCGGCGGAAAATCCGACGAGCAGGGCGACGATGGAGCCGACGGCGAAGCTGACGGTCATGAAGAGTCCGTTGGCGAAGGCGGGGCGGTCGGAGTTGAGATCGTGGATCATGGCCATAAAAACGGGGGTGCTGGCAAAAAAGATCAGCCCCATCAGGCCGAGCAGGATCCATTGCAGGGGGCCGGAGGTTAGGGTGAAGAGAAACATCAGAAGAGGACTAAGCAGCATGATGACCAACAGCACATCTTTTCGTCCCGCCCGATCCGATAGGCTTCCGGCGAGCAACACTCCGCCCGCACCGGAGAGTTCAAGAAAGGCTAGTGCGATGGCGGCGACTTTTATTGAATAGCCGCTTTCAACCATGTAGGCGGGCAGGAAGAGGCTTAGAGCCGTTTTTGAAAATCCGCGAAAAAGAAGGATTGGCGTGATCAGAGCAAAAAAAGGAATTACGTCGCGGATGGTTTTTTTCAGCGGGGTCTTGTCCGTTTGCTGGAAGCTGTGAATGTGTTTTTTGTCAATGGTCCGCAGGTTGAAGAAGAGGAGCGCGGATGCGACCAGCCCAACGGGGATGAGCCGCCAGGTTCCTTCTAGGCCCCACCATGAAACGGCGGCCGTGATGATCAGCGGCCCCGCTGTTCGTGCCATTTCTCCACCAAACATAAAAAAGCTCATGCCGCGCCCAATTTGGTTCCCGGAAACGCGCCGCATCAAAACCGGCGCCGTCACATGGAATACCGCGGCGCTGATGCCGCAGGTAAACATGAGAACCGCGAGAATCGCCACCGAGGGCGCCCGCCCCAGTAAGCTCATCGCAATTATCGTTAGCAGCGGCGCGGCGATGATGCCCGAGCGGATCACCACCCGGTCGGCAATGATCCCGATCAGCGGGTTGAGCAGGGACGGCAGTTTCTGCACCACCGAAAGCATGCCGGCCATGGCATAGGTGAATCCCAGCTTTTCCGTCAGCAGGGGGATCAGCGGCGCGAAGAACGAGGAGTAGACATCGTGCAAAAAATGCGCCGTTGCAACGGAGGCCACATTGCTGGTTCTGAATTTATGTTTACGGTCATCCATTTGGGTTGTTTATTTCTTGGTTGGGGCAAAAGGCTTGGTGCAGAACGTTCGCATAGTCCGGAATCAGCTCGATGAGGTGGGTGCCACGCAGGATCAGCGGATGGTGCGAGGCGGCAATGATCTGCCCGCCGCTGGCGACGATTTTATCGAAGCCTTCGCGGATGCGCTCCACGCCTGCGATATCCTGTCCGGTCTCCGGCTCATCCACCAGGAGCACTGCTCCCTCGCGAACGGGAAGGGAAAAGAGTACCGCGCGCAAAATCTCGCCGTGCGACGAAAAGATGCCGCGCGTCTTGAGGATCATTTCGCGCACGTCGGATGGATAGGTGTCGGGGTGGTGCGGATTCATCGTTTCTGGGTTGAAGTAGAGTGTTGGCGAGTTGTCCGGGTTTTTGATCCGGCATTCGCGGCAGGTATGGAGCGCTCGCAGCACGGTGCTTTTGCCGGACCCGTTGGGGCCGAGCAGCACATTCACTCCTGGCTGGAAGCGGAGGGTTGCTGATCCCTTCACTTTGAGGCGGTGCTTTAGGCACAGTTCGATTTGGGTCATAATGGCTGCCTTCCTGAAATCGCAACGAATCCGCCCCTCATGGAGGGACGTGCCGCCTGTATGGCGGTGACTTCCGAGGGGTATGTGGTGGGATTTTTTTAAACCACGACTCGTATCGATTGGCTGCTATTTCAAAGACGTTCATTTACGAAGAGATGTTCATCTCTTTGCGCAGTTCCGTCCAGATTTGTTTCAGCACCTCGACGGCGGGACCTTTCCCGTAGTCGATTACGGTTTTTCCTGCCATGAGCGCATCGTGGATGTTGCGGTCAAATGGGATTTCGCCGATGACTCGGGACTGCGCCTTCTCCGCCATTTGGTGGATGCGCCGGGCTTGATCTGGGTTTAGGTCGGCCTTGTTGATGACCACCGAGGTGGGGACGTCAAAATGGTGGCTTAGCGTCAAGACCCGCTCTAGATCATGTACGCCGGAGACGGTCGGCTCCGTAACGATCAGCACGTGGTCGGCTCCGGTGATCGAGGCAATGACCGGACAGCTGGTGCCGGGGGGGCCATCGGCAATAATCAGTGGGTAGTGCAATTCGGTGGCGATTCGCGCGGCGTGCCGCCGCACCTCGCTGACGAGCTTGCCGGAGTTTTCTTCGGCAATGCCTAGACGCGCGTGGACCACGGGGCCACTTGCGGTTTCTGAAAGATAGAGATTCCCGGTTTCGTTTGTTTCGGATGAGATGGCGTTGGCTGGGCAGACGATGGAGCAGAGTGAGCATCCCTCGCAGGCCATTTCATCAATCTTGTAGAGCGGCATGTTTGCGAGTTTGCATTGTTCCGAGGTTTGGGAAATGGCATCGAAGTGGCAGGCGCGTTCGCACGCGCCGCAGCCGATGCAACGTTCTGGGTCGATCTTGAATGTACTGCCGCCGAAAAAGGGCTGGCTTTCATAGGTCGAAGGGTTGAGCAACAGGTGCAAATCGGCCGCGTCGACATCGTTGTCGGCCATCACCTTTTGATCCGCGAGTTGGAGCAGGCAGGCCGTGACCGTGGTTTTTCCGGTGCCGCCCTTGCCGCTGATCACCGCGATTTCTTTAAACGAGTTCGCCGTGCCTTTTTCAATATTCTTCCGAGGTTTGGAGGTAAGGGTCACGGGGGACTCTTCTGGTTCCGTCGGGGCTTCGGTATTTTCCAACCCTTGGATATTTTTAAAGATCGAGAGAAGGTTTTCTTGCAGCTTGGGGAAGACCTCCGCAATGATTTCGCCTTTGGAGTAGGCCTCCGCATAGTCGCGCTTGAATGGGATTCTTCCAAGGATGGGAAGCCCGACCTCCTTTGCGTAGTCCGAAATCAGGTCGCTCTCTGCGTCCGAGCGATTGACGACAATCCCGGTGGGGATCTTCATTTTCAAGGTTAGGCCGACGGCTAGTTTAAGATCATGCAGGCCGAAGGGGGTCGGTTCTGTTACCAGCACGGCCATATCTGCGCCGTCCACCGCCTCGACCACGGGGCAACCCGTGCCGGGCGCGGCATCCATGATGCAGACCACATCCGGATCAATCCGTCGATTCAGCTCTTTTACTACCGTGGGCGCTGAGGGTTCGCCTAGATTGAGTACTCCGTCGGCAAAAAAGAACCCCTTGGTTTTCGGAGCGACGCGCATCTTGCCCATCTCGAACGGCTGTTCTGTCATGGCGCGGGACGGGCAGACCTGGGAGCAGACGCCGCAGGCATGGCAGAGTTCGTTGAAGAACAGTACGTTTCCGTTCACCACGGCCAGCGCGTTGTAGGTGCAGGCCTTGGCGCACGCTCCGCAGCCGGTACACAGGTTGGTGTTCCATACGGGTTTTTTCACATAGACGGGGTTCGTTTCCGTGAACGTGGGATCCAGGAAAAGGTGGCCGTTGGGCTCCTCGACATCGGCATCCATGAGTTGGATATTTTGTCCGGCCTGCGCCAGACTCCAAGCCAGATTGGTGGCGAACGTGGTTTTTCCGGTTCCGCCCTTACCGCTTGCGATTGTAATTTTCATAACTTCCTTCAAATTGTTTGTCTGCAGATAAACGCTGATTAATGCAGAGGCGGGGGGAAAGAAAATCTGCGCACATCTGCGTAATCGGCAGATCGTTTGTTTGGTTGCGGCTTCCTCCGTCGCTCTTCGAGCGATGGAGGACCGGCCGCCGTGTTAGGTATTTCGTGGTTCGTGTTTTATTCGGATTCAAGTTCCCCAATTTGTTCATTGAGTGCCTTGGTTTGCAACTCAAGTCCGGCGGCTTGCGCCTTTAGGGCTTCGAGTTGCTCCTCGCGGGTCGGTACCGCTGCGCGGAATCTGAAGCCTTGGCCCCGACCCATGCCGCGACCTCCGCCGCAACCGCGTCCGAAACCGAAGGTTCCTGTCCCTGTATTGTTTCCGGCGCAAACTCCTGCGCCTCGTCCTGTCATCGATCCCATTCCTTCTGGGCCTGTTCTGTCTCCTGCTGGCATGAGATGCCTCCTTCCGTTGTAACTTTGAATATCGAACAAGGAATTTTGAGGGCAAAAGGGCTTCTTCCGCTTTCGTTATTCATCGGTTCGTTATTCATGATTTTTATTTTATCTTCCTCGTCCGCCTCCGCGACCTGCACCCCGACACGGGCCTCCGCCTCCGCGCGGGGTTCCTGTTCCGCGTCCTATTGGGTTCCCGGCTGGCTGGCCTTGATTGCGACCGGGTCCTTTTCCGCAACCTCTCGGTTGTTGGAAGTCGAGCGGTGCATCGCCTTGTTGCAGTTTCAGCGCTTCGCCGTGGGCGAGGGCGAGGGCGGTTTTTTTTCGCCCTGCAGCCAGCAGACGCGCAATCGTGGACTGTGAAACGTCCATTTCCCCCGCAGCTTCCGTCTGTTTAAGCCCTTCGCCGTCGACCAATCGCATGGCCTCCAACTCGTCGAGAAGAATAGACGTGGTGCGCAATTCCCTTGCAGGAACTCCTGCCGGCTTGAAATACATCGAGTTCGGGCTGTGTCCGATTCGTCGTCCTCTGTGCGGTCTTGGCATGTGCGTTTTCCTTCTCTAGTTATGAATATATACCCAAAACTAAATCCGTCAAGAGGGAGGAGTGGAAAGTTTTCCTATGAAAGAGGGTTTTGTTTTACAAACCGGCGGGCGGCTTGGACGATTTCCCGGATCGGTTGTTCCTTCGGGAGTGCTTGTTCAAAGGCATCGATAAGATTTCGATCGACGATCTGGCGGAGGGATGCGGAATAGTTCAGGTCATAGATCCAGGAGAGCTGCATGAGCAGGAAATCTGTGAGGGAATGCACTTCCGTGATGGAACAGGATCGGTGGGCTTGGATTTCTTGGATGACGAGAGGGTTTAGTGGTCCGTCGAGCACCACTTGCGGCAACATGCGGGGCAGGTCTTGGAACCCGTCCCGTTGGACGGAGGCCAGAACAATATGGAAGATGTCCAGCTTGTCGGCATCGCGGATCAGCTTGAGAAATTGCAGGCTCTCTTCGGTTAAATGGGCCGGTTCGGTTTTTGCGTTGTGGTAGCGGATGCCCTCGAGGAGGGCATTTTGTTCTTCGGTCCTTAAGGGGGAGAGGGTCCCGGCGTCTCGAACGATTTCCCATCCTCGTTCTCCGTGGTTGACTGAGGTGGCATCGGTAAAGGTTCCGAACTCGGCAAATTGTGAAAAGCGGCCCAGATCGTGGAGCCAGCCCAAGGCTTCCGCTCGGTTGGCTTCCGACGGGTTCCTTCCCAGATCTTCCGCCAGGTGCCGAGCATTGTCCGCCACCCGTTGGCTATGATCCGCCTTTAATTGGAGAAAGGGGTGTAGGGTGCCATCGGTGGCGGCAAAGGTTCCGATATAGTTCGCGAACCATTCCTTGATCTCCTGTAGCTGCAAACCGGTCATGGCGCTGTGTAGTATGGATCGCCCGGGGCCGCCGTCGCATGGATCTGGTTGGTTCGCTCCAGGTTCCCAATATACTTGGAGACTTCGTTGGGATGGAGGCCGAGCACGGTGGAAATTTCCTTTGCGGTGCAGGGACGCCGTTGGAGCATGGCGAGAATGGTTTCTTCGTTGGCTTGGGTCGATGGGGAAAAGTCGGAACTGAATTCCGCAATGACTTCGGCGGGCGGAGTGAAAGAGTCCACGAGTTCTTCCAGCTTTTCCTTTGGCATGGGATGGACAAAGCCTTCCGCAGGGGGACGCACCGCGGTGTTCAGTTGGATTCGGTCCGGGCGGATCGATTGGGCCAGCTCGGCAATTTGTGAAACTTCCTTTTGGGTGGAATTCACGCCCCAGAGCATGAAAACCTCTAGCCACAGTTCGCCGGTAAATTCCTTACGGAAGGTCTGCATTCCCTTGATTATATCCTCAAAAACAAGATCCGGATGGGGGCGGTTGATGTATTGAAACGAATCCCGATCCCCGGCACTCAGCGAAATCTTGACGATGTTGGATTTTGAGGCGGCGTTTCGCACTTCGGCATTTCCCAGCAGGGCCCCGTTGGTGAGGAGTGCAACGGGAATGGACGAAGCCTTGCGGGCAAATTCGATGATATCTCCAAACCGGGAATGCAGCGTGGGCTCCCCCGATCCGGCGAGGGTAATATAGTCCGCTTCGCCGGATGATTGGATCCAGTCGCCAAGCTCTTCGAGGATTTTTTCGGTTGGAACATATTCCCGCCGTTCCATAGTCTTTACTGTGGTTCGTCCCAATTGGCAGAAAATGCAATCGAAGTTGCAGGTTTTATACGGGGTTAGGTCAACGCCCAGCGAGCGTCCGAAGCGGCGCGACGGGACCGGTCCAAATAGGTGTTGGTATTTTTTCATCTTTTTCTCGTTTCGTGTTTCTCCGTAAACCGGTCGTCCGTCTCGTGCTGCGAGACCTTGTGTTTTTCTTGCTCGAGCCAGCCGGTTTGAACATCGGGTGGCGTGTCGAATTCCGGCACGCAGGGTTTTATGTCGAGCAAAGGGGGTCCGTCTTCGATCCGATTTAGTTTCATAGCCGAGAGGCCGAAGGCATTGGGTCTGCGGGGGGCACAGGGGGCAAAGAGTCCGCGCGCCGCGCTCGTCGGCTGGATCGGCATGCCGTTGGGTTCTGTAAAGGGCGACCGAATGAGACCCATGGGTTCAAACGCAATCATTCCCCCTTTCTCCCTTTCTTTCTGTGGTGAACGCGCTCTGGTTTTTCTAAAGCCGTTTATTCCGTGATCGCAATGGCCTCGACGGGGCAGGCTTCCGCCGCTTCTTGGCAGCTGGCCTCCGCCTCGGCAGGGATATCTTCCCCCTTTGTTTTTGCCACATCGCCATCCATTTTGAAAACGGCCTCGCAGATCTGTTCGCAAATACCGCATCCGATGCAAAGATCGGGATTAACGTTTGCTTTCATGGGGTGAATTCTCCTGTTGTTGAGAACCTACTTGTGTTTTTGAGCCATCATCCATTTGGGTTTGTTCCAAACCGTTACGGCATTTCTAGACGCGCGCCTTCGTTGCGTGTGGCGTAGCGGGGCAACTTTTCGTATCGCCGCCTGCGCGTCCAGGCCTCTTCTTCTTAATGGTCGCAGGTGTTGGTGCCGGCAGACAGGGTGCCGGCAAGATAGTTTTTCACTACCTCTTCGAGCGCGGCGGTCGGAGCCCCGACCACGACGTCGATGTTCTGCGCGGTGAATAGCTGCTGCGCGTGTTGTCCCATGCCGCCTGCGATGATGAGATTGACCTTTTGTTCGCCAAGCCATGCGGGAAGAACGCCGGGTTCGTGCGGCGGCGGAGTCAGGTATTCACGGGAAATAATTTCTCGCGTGTCGGGATTGACGTCAAAGATTGAAAATACTTTGCAGTGACCGAAGTGCATGCAAAGGGCTCCATCGGCCGTGGGAATAGCAATTCTCATAGTTGTTCTCCTAGGGTTAAGCGAGGAACCATTCGGGTTCCCGGCGTGTTTTACAGTTTGTGTGAAGCCGTTCGGCAATTTCGGTAATTTTTGGCAGTGTGAATTTTCGGGCATGGCTGGTGCAGACTTTGATGCAGGCGGCGCACCAGATGCATTTGGAGTCATCGGTTTGTGGGCCATCCGCGGTCATCGTGATCGCTCCGGTTGGACAAAAGGTTTCGCATAATCCGCACCGGGTGCAGTTGTTAAGGATCACACGGGTGGCTGCAACGCCGGGCGGAGTCATGGCGTCTTTACTGTACGGATGAGCGCCCGGTACGGTTGGCGAGGTGAACGGGCCGCCCGTATCAAGTTTTTCCTGGATGAGCAGGGCGAAGGTTTCCGCTTTTTTCAGATCCTCGGCATCGGGACGTCCGACAGCGATCGGGAACTTTTTCATGGTAAACGAGTGTTCGCCGATGAAGGTCGCGGCGGCGATTACTTCGAATCCCTGTTCGGTGCAGAGGGTGGTCAGTTCGAGCAGCGCATCGCCAACGTTTGCGTTGCCGTAGATCGCGATGGCGACGGCTTTGGCTCCGTTGCCGCGAACGGATTTAAACCGTTCGACGGCCACGCCGGGGAGGCGGCCCGAGTAGATCGGCATAGCGATGAGTACGACATCGTCAGCGGTGAAGCTTTTTTCGACCGCGGCTTTGGTGATGTCGATGGATTCGCCGGCCTCCGGTTGCATTCCTTTTTGAATGGCCTGTGCAACGGTCGCTCCGGTTTGAGTTGGTGAGAAAAAGAGGGTGTGTGTTTGCATCGCGGTTATCCTTCCCATTCTTTGTCTTCAATGGCAATGAGGCAGTCGGCTCCGGTCCAGACCTGGTCGCAGTTGGCAACCACCATGGCAGGGGCTTGCCGGATTTGTTTGTGATCGAGGTCTCGGGTGGTCACTTCTTTAATTAAATCATCCATGTTTTCTTCTGTGGATAAAAGAGTATGTGGCAGATCTTTCAGGGCGGTTTTCACTTGTTCGCAGATCGGGCAGTTACGGCTGGTGTATAGTTTGATCATGTCTCTCTATTCCTCAATTTTGATTACGGTTCCAATAAAGCAGGGGTGGCATGTGCCGGGTAGATCATTCCATAGTCGGGCAACGGCAGAAATTCCAGTGCAGTGGCATGGGTAGAGCCGTTGAATATTCATCCGGCGCAGTTCGTCGAGGGTGCGGGCCATCCGGTTTTCATCGGCGTGAAGCAGATGCATTCCACCGATAACAGTATGAATGGGGCGGTTGTTCGTCAGAGAGAGAATAAAGTGCAGGGTGTTAATGACGCCGGAGTGTGCGCAGCCCAAAATCACAACGGTTCCTTTTGCGGTTTCAATAAACGCGGCCTGATCATCCGGCAGCTCATCCGGAATGGTGCAGTCGGCATCCAGATAAAATGCTCCACCGGTATCCTCAAAATCGGTGACGCGAGGGATCGGTCCGGTCAGCCGCAGTCCGCCGGGCAGTTCGACGGGCGTTTCAACTCGAATCCATTCGGCGTGCAGAAGTGCCTGCCGATCCACCTCCGGCATGCCGACCGAATGGCTTCCGCCCTCCGGATTCGCCGAAAATTTCGAGCCGGTGGCCGCTGGGTGGGCGTACACAGTTCGAGCGTCCGTCAGCGAGAGGGCCGTGCGCAGACCGCCGGTGTGGTCATAGTGCCCATGGCTCAGAATGATTCCGGACAAGTTACTTAAATCCAGATTCAGTTTCTGGATATTATTTTCCAGCACCGTGCCCTGTCCGGTATCGAATAGGAATCTTTCCGAGCCGGTTTCAATCAAATAGGCCAGGCCGTGCTCCGCGAGCACGCCATTTTTTCCCGCGGTGTTTTCGACTAAAACGGTGATGGTTAGAACATTCATAGACTTACGCATGGGTTGGGCAGGTTTCGCTGCTGGAACATCCGCTACAGCAACTATCGCATTCACCTTCGTCCGTGGGGTGTTGACGTTTCAGAGCCATGTCGATCTGTTCAACGGCGGACTGAAAAGCTTGAGCGGTGGTGGAATCGGCATGTTTCTTCAGGAAGCATTCTCCCGCATCACCGCTGACGCCTACAGCGGGGTCGATCGGGATGTCGCCGAGAAAGGCGAGGTTGAATTTTTCACAGATCCGGCGACCGCCGTCTTTGCCAAATAGATAGATCGGTTCGCCGCATTTCGGGCAGGAAAACTGACTCATGTTTTGAATGATTCCAAGGATTGGAAGATCGAGCTTTCGGCAGAACTGAATCGATTTTCGCACATCGGCGGCGGCGACCTCCTGCGGGGTGGTCACCACAATGGCACCGTCGGGCAGGTCAATATGTTGGCAGATGGCGAGCGGTTCATCGCCAGTGCCGGGAGGGCAGTCGATGATGAGATAGTCGAGTTCTCCCCAGTCAACATCGCCAAGCATTTGTCCCAGTAGTTTGTTTTTCATCGGGCCGCGGACAATCACCGCTTGATCGGGATCGGCGATCAAGAAGCCGGATGACATCAGCTTGATGTCGTCTGCTTCGAGCGGAATCAGTTCATTGCCGAACTGCTTTGCGGTGCTGTCGGCGAGGTTGAAGAGGGTGGGGATGCTGGGGCCGTGGATGTCGGCATCGAGCAGGCCGACCTTAAAGCCTTTGGCGCTCATGGAGCGCGCTAGGTTGGCGGCCACCGTGCTTTTGCCGACGCCGCCTTTTCCGGACAGGACGACCAGCTTGTGTTTAATCTGCTGCATGCGCAGGGCGATTGCGGAGGGTTCGGTGGTTACTTCACATTCTGACATAGTTTCTCCCATAAATCTTTGATGGTTGTGGCGGCGGGTCCGTCGTTCAGTTCCACCACGCTTTTGCCCTGAATCTGGGCTTCGGTGATGGATTTGTCGTATGGGACTCGCTCTAAAATCGTCGAGCCGGCAGTAGATGCGGCTTCTTCGATGGCTTCTGTCATTTCCAGATTGATGTCCCATTTGTTGACGCAAACGAACGAAGGAATTTTAAAATGTTTGCACAGTTCCAGTACGCGCAA
This sequence comes from uncultured Verrucomicrobiota bacterium, assembly GCA_964476065.1. Lineage (GTDB taxonomy): Bacteria > Verrucomicrobiota > Kiritimatiellia > Kiritimatiellales > Tichowtungiaceae > Tichowtungia. The sequence continues at coordinate 31,150 of CAYYYX010000002.1, forward strand.
TAGATCATGCCGCCCGGACAGGGTGGGTTCTGTGACCGCTAGCACTGCATCCGCACCGGTGATTGATGCGATGACCGGGCAGCCGGTTCCGGGCGGTCCATCTACGATGATCCATTCCGCCTGAACGGCTTGCGCAAATTGTTTGGCCTGTTGGCGGACGGTGCTCACCAGTTTGCCGGAGTTCTCGGCACCGATGCCCAGTCGGGCATGAAAGAGCGAGCCGAAGCGGGTTTTTGAATGGAACCATTCGCCGCACAGGCGGTCCGGAAAATCAATCGCTTTTGCTGGGCAGAATTGAACGCACACGCCGCACCCTTCACACGCGGAGGGTTCGATGGAAAATGCGTCTCCCTCCGGCTTGACGGCGTCGAAGCGACAGAGCGTTTCGCAGAGTCCGCAGGCCGTGCAGTCCGTCGGGCGGATGATGGCTTCGTTGCCGCTGTAGAACTTGTGCCGGTCGCGGATGTCCGGATCTAAAATCAAGTGAAGGTCGGCGGCATCGACATCGCAGTCGGCCAGCACTGCATTTTTTGCGAGTGCCGCAAGCGCCGCCGTCACACTGGTTTTGCCCGTCCCGCCTTTTCCGCTGATAACGATTAGTTCTTTCATAGGAATGATAACCTAAATTGTAATTATCCGGTCTGAGTCCCGGACGATTTCATAGTGATCTTTGAGTGTGGAAAACGGGCAGGTTTCAGAGCTATTCGATTGCCGAAACTTCAGACAGGTTCCGCAAGCAAAGAAAATTCCGCCTTCTTTGAGAATGGATTCCGTAACGGATTTAATGTCAAACGCCGGGTCTTGGATTTGGTCAATTTCGACGCCGCAACCTGAAAGGAAAATTTTAACATGATCGCCTTCTTTCAGACTATAAAGCGCCAGTCTTAATACATTAAAAACAGCTTCTGGATCTGTTTGTGTAATGATGATTCCTAGTTTCATGGAATCTCCTTTTTTCGGATGGAGTTAATCATTTTTTGTAAAGCCTGATGGAGTTCTGGTGCCGCCGCTAGAATACTCTCGCCGCGCGAGTACGCTTCCGCAATGGCTCGCGATTCGGGGATTTGCAGGAGCAGAGGAATCTTTTCCTGAGTGCAGTATTGAACCACCCGGTCGTCGCCGGCATCGGAGCGGTTGATGACCACGCCGAACGGGATCTCCAGTTTCCGCATGGTTTCTACGGCCAGTTTCAGATCGTTGAGTCCAAACGGCGTCGGTTCCGTCACCAGAATCACGTAGTCCGCGCCGTGGACGGCGGCGAGCATCGGGCACGACGTGCCGGGCGGACAGTCGATGAGAACCGGTCGCGCCGGGTCGGCGGCTTTTTTTACCGCGCGGATGAGTGGCGGCGCCATCGCACGGCCGATATCGAGTCGGCCTTCGGTTAGCTGGATGGTTCCCAACTTTCCGGTTCGGATTTTTCCGATAGGGCGGGGTTCCTCGGTGATTGCCTGTTCAGGACAGATGAGCGTGCAACCGCCGCAGCTGTGGCACAGTTCGTCAAAGATCAGAACGCTTGTCCCGGCCACGGCCAGTGCGTTGAATTGGCAGTGTTTTGCGCAGAGTCCGCATCCGGTGCAGAGCGAGGAGTCGACCCGCGGAACCGGTACGGTCACCGTTTGTTCGGTTGGGTTTTTCAAGGTTAGGAAAATCGACGCATTTGGCGCTTCCACGTCACAGTCGAGCAACTGAACGGGTCCGTCCCAGACCTGCGCCAGCGCCACCGATAGCGTGGTTTTTCCGGTTCCGCCTTTTCCCGATGCAATCGCCAGTTTCATATTATGAGATCCTTCGGTTGTGGAGAAGCGCGTGGCTTCCCAGTGGGTATTTGGAGGCCTCTGCCACCACCGGGCATTTCACTTTAAAAAGAAAGAAGAGGTTCGGGACGGGGGAGCCGCCGAGGGTTTCGAAATTCCCCTGACCTTTTGAAATGATCAGGTCGGCCTCCTGGAAGCAGCGCTGAAAGGCATCGCTGCACTCTTCTAGAATCGTGCCGGGGGCATCGGAGCCGTTGTCGATGACCGTCGTGATTTCGTCGAGACCCGCGGTCTGCGCGTCGATGCGGGTGGCATCGTTAATAATGGGGTGCCCGCGAACCGCGACGGTCACCCGGCCCCCTCCCAGTTGTTCAATCAGCAGGCGGTCAAAAATAATTTCGCCCGCATTATCTGCCAGATAAAGAATCCGTTTAGCGGAGGAAACGGCCGATCGAAAGGTCTTTAGATCGCCGGTCAGTTCTACGTCGGCGGCATGCTGTAGCGCATCGAGCACATCGATTTCACTCAGGCCGCTTTTGGCTCCGAGATCAATGATGTTCCCGGCGATGGCCAGATGGGCCGCTTCCATTAGCGGGTCGCTGGACTCCTGAACCTTTTTCTCCAGCGGGGGAAGCAGATCAAGCGCCAGTTGATTATGAGCCGCTTTATCCGCTTCATACGGATCGTCGACCCCGGTGATTTCCCGGAGGCGGCGATGAATCCGCTGCGCCAGAGCCGGCGGAGAGAGCGTCAGATCCATTTTGCTAATCCATTGCAGCACTTCGCGAAGCATCTGCTCATGAATTGCGGGATCGTCGGTAACCATCCGGCAGGCATCGAGCGTTTGGCGAACGAAGCAGGGAATACAATCTAAAGAGGTGCGCATAGGGGATTCCTGTTATTGAGCTTATTTTTTATGAGAGAGTCTTCGCGTTGACCATCGTATTGCCGATTGAAGAGTGTAGATTTCCGATTGAAGTGCAGACGTCCTCCTCTCGCTAATCATCAATCTAAAATCGGCAATCAACAATGTCATTAGACCCAGTGCCCTTCCACATCCGCAACCTCTGCCTCCGTCAGTTTGCCTTCAAGATACAGATCCAATGCTTCCTGTACGGTGGCGGCAGAGGAGGGGTAGATCGCAATTTTTGATGCATTCAAGATGCGGAAAGCCTTCGGGCCGCAGTGGCCGGAAACAACCGCTTTCGCTCCGGTGGCCGCGACATTCTGCGCCGACTGAATTCCGGCGCCTTGTGCAGCGTTCAGATTTTGTTCGTTGGACTCGTAGGTCGTCTCTTGGGTCTCACTGTCCACGATTAGAAAGCCGGGAGCCCGGCCAAATCGGGTATCGAGCGGGGAGGATAGATACGGCCCCACAGAGGTAAATGCTATTTTCATGATTTGCTTTCCAATGTATCGATCTGTTGTTGAAGTCGATCCATCTGATTTCTCAATTCGCTCAGCTCTGTAGCGGGTGTGGCTGGAGAAACTCCGCTTCTCCATCCGAGGCCTCTTCCGCGGCCGAAGCTGGGGGTGCAGACTCCCATGCTGCGTCCGGTCATCGGTCCTGCGCCCATGGGTCCTGTTCTGTCTCTTCCTGGCATTTTACTTTCCTCCGTGTTGGTTTTCTTCAATGCCGATGGCTTTGCCCAAAACAAGGGCTTCGGCCACCTTTTTATGCGCACGTTTCAAGATGGCACCCAGCGTTTGACGCGAGACACCCATCTGTTCGGCGGCTTGTTCCTGATACATTCCTTCCAGATCAGTCAGTCGGATGGCTTCGAGTTCATCGGCGGCCAGTTCGACGCTTTCGAGTTCACGCATCGGGATGCCGCGCGGCTTGAAATAGGTCGAGGAAGCCCGGCAACCGATCTGTCTTTTTATTTGAGGTCTTGGCATGGGTTGTTTTTGGCATATGCCACTAACTGTGTCGACTGTTTTTTGTATTCATTTATAATTCGCTTCCAATGGTTGGAACTTTTCGGTTCACTGCCCGCCCTATGAGAAAACCAAATAGTCGATATGTCGCTGCAAAAATCATCGCTCAGTGGATGGATGACGAAAGTTTTCCGGATCGCCTGTTGGCGACCGTCCAAGAGGACCGTGCCTTTATCACTGAAATGGTCTACGGCGTGGTGCGCCGCAAGGCGACGCTGGAATATATTGCGCAGAAGTTCGTGCCGCGTCGTCCAGAAAATTTTGTACTCGCCGCGCTCTATGTCGGCATCTACCAGCTCTGTTTCATGGATCATGTCGAGCAATTCGCCGCGGTTCACGAAACGGTCGAAGTGGTGAAGAGTAGTCGCCATGAAGATGCCGTGCGCGCCGCAGGCATGATCAATGCCGTTCTGCGCAATGTGCAGGATGAGCGCGAGGCGATTCTCAAAAACCTGACGCGTCAGCCGGATGAAATCCGCACGTCACATCCTGAACAATTGATTCATCGCTGGACCAAGCAGTATGGCGAAAGCGATACGCGGAAGCTTTGCGAGTGGAACAATGTTCCGGCCGAAACCATACTTCGCATCGAGACCGAACGCGTTACGCCCGCCAATTTTATGAAGGAACTGGAAGTGGCCGGGATTGATGCCACGCCGCATCCGTTCAAATGCCTTTCCGCCTTTGTGACGCTTCCGCGCGGTGTGCCGGTGCCGAAGGTGCCCGGTTTTGAAGAGGGTTGGTTTACGGTGCAGGATCCTGCCACATCCGTCTCGGTGGAGCTGCTCGACCCGCAACCGGGCGAGAGCGTATTGGATGCTTGTGCTGCGCCGGGCGGAAAAACCGCAATGATCGCCGGATTTATGGAAGGCGAGGGCGAATTGGTTGCCATGGATGTGCACGACGACCGTCTGGATACGCTCGCCGATACGCTGAAACGCACCGGATGGGATTTTGCTGAAATTATCAAAGGCGATGCCACCCAGGGTTTTCCAACCCTTGGAAAAACCTTCGATGCAGTATTGGTCGATGCCCCTTGTTTAAATACCGGTGTGCTCCGCCGCCGAGTCGATGCCCGCTGGCGCATCACGCGCGACCGCATTGAAACGCTCAAGAAAACCCAGTGGAAGATTTTGACCGCGATGTCCAAAGCGGTGAAGCCGGGCGGACGGTTGGTGTACAGCACGTGTAGTTTGGAGCAGGAAGAAAACGAAGAGCTGGTGAACCGTTGGGCGCGCGAGCATAGCGAGTTTCGCCTTGTGAAAGCCAAGCGCCTTTTTCCGCCGAAGTCCGGCACCGACGGGGCCTATGCCGCGTTGCTCGTGAGAGCTTAATTTCGGAGTGCTCCGGCAAACGAAATGCGACGGAGCTTTTCAAAGCGGCCTCGCGCTACGCTTGCGTCCGCACTCCAGATTTTTTTCTGTTCCCATCTCCCCTTTCCCTGCCTATAGTCCGCCTCTATGAAGGCAATGGATAAAAATCTCTCGAGCGAAGTGGTCCGCTGGCAGGAAAAACTGTTTAAACGGTCGATCCGCCGGCAGATGCGGCTTCAGAAAATCAAGCAGCTCCTCGGTGCAGTTTCGAATCAGCACTGTTTGGAAATCTGTGCGGGCGACGGAGTGATCAGCGAGCAGCTTCAGTTGGATGGCGGGATCTGGACAACTCTCGTTCCCAACGCGGAAGCAGAGGCTGCGCTGAGCTATTTTGTGAAAAACAATGTGCGGGTTCTCCAGAACGAAATCATTGACGCCCCCGATCAGAGTTTCGATGCGGTGGTGATTGTCGATGCGCTGGAGCGGATGCGCGATGACCGGGCCTTTATCAAGGAGTGCCACCGCGTTCTCAAAACGGATGGGCGGCTAATCATCAGCGTGTCGCGTAAAATGGCATTTTGCCTCGGGGCTTGTCCGATACGTTCAATACTTGGCCTGTCCTGGAAACGCAGGGGGATGGCGCGTTCCGGATATGCCAATGGCGATTTTTTTGATGTTCTCAAAGACGGGTTTGATGTGCCCGAAACCGCTTCTTATTCGACCTGTTGCGTCGAAGTGCCTGGGTTGCTGTGCGAAGCGGCCGCAAACAAGCTGGCCGGAGGACCCTACAATATGCCGACGGCCGATGCCGACACGGAGGCATTTTATCACTATACGAAGCTGGTTGCCCTCGGCACGCTGATCTACCCGCTGATGTGGCTTTTATCCAAGCTGGAGGGGATTCTTCTCTTTGTGATGCCGGGGCATAATCTGGTCGCAAAAACCAAGCGCCGCGTCTGGCGTGAGCGCCGGACTCCCATTCTCATGGATGGCCGCTCTATCGCCGAGGCCGCCCTGAATACCAAGATTGGAACCGCCGCGGCGTTCTAAGCGTTGGAATGATGGATTGCTGGGTTAATGGAAATGTAGCCGCGATCCGTGATCGCGGATTTGGAGAATACAATGATCAGTCATGAAGTGGATTACGAAATTATGGGCAGCGATCTTCAGATTGTAGAAATCGAAAATCTGCAATCATCAATTTTAAATCATAAGCGTTGACACCTTGGAACGAATTGGTAGGGTGTTCCGCTCTTTTTAGAATTTCTGGAGATTTGAACAATGAAACGTACATGGCAACCCTCAAAACTGAAACGCGCTCGTAAACACGGCTTCCGCAAACGCATGGAAACCGCTGATGGTCGTGCCATTCTGAAACGTCGTCGTCAGAAAGGCCGCAAGATCCTGACTGTTTCCGACGCATAAACAACGAGCCGGAGGACTCCCGGTGATTGGAAATACCCTTTCCAAAAAACAGCGACTGACGAAAGCCTCTCTATTCAGGGAGGCTTTTGCGCAGAAAAGAAGCTTTGTCGGGCGTTTGATGGTGCTCTGGCTTCGCGAAGGCGAGGGCGCAGCCCTTCGTCTTGGCGTGGTGACGAGCAAGAAAGTCAGTAAGCGCGCAGTCGATCGCAATCTGGGCCGTCGTCGTTTGCGCGAAGCGTTTCGTGCGAATCGCGACAAATTCCACGGCGACCCGTCTTCGCCCGGAGGCTCCGACGTGGCAGGTGTGGATCTCGTTATCATTGCCCGACGAAACATCCTAAAGGCCACGCAGGCCGAGGTGGAATCCGAATTGCTTTGGCTCGCCTCGAAAATGGGACTCTTAAAATAATGCGGCGCCTGCTCATAGCGTTGGTTCGGGGCTACCAGATGTTGATCTCGCCCTGGCTCCCGAAGTCGTGCCGTTTTTATCCCACTTGTTCTGATTATGCGATTGAAGCGCTCAATAGATATGGCATGATGCGCGGTCTTTGGCTGAGCCTCAAGCGCATCAGTCGATGCCATCCATGGAATTCGGGCGGGGTTGATCCTGTGCCGGAAACCAGCCGCCTTCGCCGAAAGGCTTCGGCGGGCCATGGAGGACGGAGATCAGAAGACAGAAGTCAGAAGCCGACTTGAACGGGTTCAACAATTTTTCCGCCAAGGGCGGATCTGCCGACGGCAGAAACGAAAGAGTATAACATATGAAAAAAAATGATTTTATAATCGTCGCCATCCTTGTCGTCATGATGTTCGGCTGGAGGAAATATTATCCCGCGATTGAAAAGAAATATTTCCCTCGCCCCGAACAGCCCGCTGTGGAAGAGAACGTAGAGGCAACGTCCCCGTCGCCTCAAGCGGCAGAAGAGTCTGCACCTGTTCTGGCGGCACCGACATCGGTGAAAGAAAACGCGACGGGGACGTCGCGTCTACAGGAAGAAATTGAAGATCTCGCACCGGAACAACAGTTGATTCTTTCCAACGGCCAGATCGAACTGAACGTCTCTTCGCACGGAGGCGCCGTGGTTTCCGCCGTGCTCAAGGACTATCCTGAGCTCAACGAAGAGGACAGTGGCCCGGTCGTTCTCGATTTTGCCGCCGCGCCCGCGCTGCGTTATGACGGGTTGCCGCTCTCTGGCGGAACGCTTGAATACGAAGGTGAAGGCCTGCGCTATACGGCTTCGCTCGGAGAGGGGCGGGTTTTTGAGCGTCTTATCTTTTTGGACGGTGAATATCTGCTGACGGTTGAAGACTCGTTCGTTAACAACAGTGATATTCCCTGGGCACTTCCTGAATTGCGTCTGCCGACCGGCCCCATGAGTAACCCGACGAACACCACCGCCATGCGAGGTATGACCACGCTGGGCGTGGACGTCTTTGCACCCGCCGCCGGCGTCACTCACTTCGGAAAGAAGTTTCGGAAGATGGCGAAGGGTCTCCAGCAGTTCACCTCCACTCCGGAAATGATCGCACCCGTTGCGCCGACTGCGCCGCAGGCAGCGGGCTGGATCGCCGCCAAAAGTAAATTCTTCGTTCAGATTCTAACGCCCGAAGGCGGCGCCGCAGCTTTTGACCTTTCGGTTCGCCGCGAAGGCGAAGGCAAAAAGATGGCCCCGTCCGAAGTTTCCGCCGCGCTTCAGTTCGACCCAGAACTGATCGGTGCGAACGAAACCTTTACCCGCTCAACTCAAGCCTATATCGGCCCCAAAGATTTTGGATTCCTTAAAACGCAGGGCATGGAACAAACCGCGGTGATGGAGTTCAAAAGCGTCGGCTTCTGGAAATTCATGAATCCGGTGATGTACCCAATCAAAAGGGCACTCCTTTGGGGTTTGATTCATTTTGCTCCGTTTGGCAATTACGGAATCGCCATCCTACTTCTCACCGTCATCATCCGTGTCATATTTTGGCCGCTCACGCACAAGGGTACGGAGAGCATGAAACGCATGCAGGCGCTTCAGCCGCAGATGAAGGAAATCAAAGAGAAGTACAAAGACAACCCGCAGCGCGTCCAGCAGGAGACCATGGCGCTCTATAAAGAGAACAAAGTCAACCCGATGGGCGGCTGCCTGCCGATGTTCATTCAGATTCCCGTCTTCATTGCGCTTTTCGCGGTGTTGCGTAGCGCCATTGAACTGCGCTTTTCCGGATTCCTATGGATCAGCGACCTTTCCGAGCCCGAGAATCTTTTCGCGGGCATGATCCCCATTGTCGGTTCACTCAACATTCTTCCGCTTTTGATGTCCGCCACCATGATGTGGCAGCAGAAGCTCACCCCGACCGCGGGCGACGCTCAGCAGCAGAAGATGATGGCCGTCATGATGCCGATCATGATGCTCTTCTTCTTTTACTCCATGCCCTCCGGTCTCGTCCTTTACTGGACGACCAGTCAGGTGCTTATGATCGCGCAGATGTTGATCAAAAAGAAAAAAGATGCGTAAGTGTCTGTGGATAAATAAAAAGGAGTTCGTATGGCTAATGTAATGAAAGCACTGAAAGAAGAGATTGCTCGGATTTCACGGAGCGAAATCAAAGCGGCACTCGCGCCGATTAAATCTGTCAACGCGAGCCAGCGCAAATATATCGCCGACCTTCGCCGTCAGGTGGCCGAGTTGGAAAAAGAAAACAAGAACATCATCCGTCAGGTTGAAAAACTGGGCGCGACAATGCCGCAACCGGAGCCGGAAGAGGATATCGGACGCGCATGGATCACCGCCGCGGGCGTTCGCTCCATGCGCAAGCGACTGCGCCTTTCGCAGAAGGCCTTTGCTGAACTCGCCGGGGTAAGCCTTCCGACGGTGGCCAATTGGGAATCGTCCAAAAACCAAGGCAAACTCAAAATTCGTCGCAAAGCGGTTCTCGCTCGTCTGCTCGAAATCAAAAGCATGGGCATTCGCGACCTGAAAAAAGAAGACTAAACAGAACCTCTTTTTGAGGTGTCAAAACGGCTTTTTCCAACCTTTGGACCTGAGGTATTCCGAACGTGCTTTTTGGTATTCCGAAAAGAAACGACCTGAAGGGGAGTGGCAAAAAGCCGTTTCTTTTTTTCCAAAGGTTGGAAAAAGGGGTACACTCCTTTTAGAAAGAAGGAGGAGATTATGAAGGCAATACGTATTATTTCACTTTTAATGGCAGCCCTGTTATTGGCGGGTTGTGTCTCCAGTAAATCCGGCGAAGTGTATGCACGCGATGAAGCCCGTCAGGTGATGACCGTTGAGCTCGGCGTAGTTGAGTTTGTTAAAGAGGTTCAGGTTGAAGGTGCCAAATCCGGTCTCGGAACGGCTGGCGGCGCGATTATTGGCGGCGTGGCTGGCGGTACCATCGGCGGCGGTAGAGGGTCAACCCTCGCGGCTCTGGGTGGCGCAGTACTGGGCGGAATCGCCGGAAACATTGCTGAAGAAAAACTAACCGACTTCAACGGCCTTGAAATCACTGTAAAGCTTGATGGCGGAAAAGCGATTGCGGTGGTGCAGGCTAATGATGTCATGTTCGTGGTGGGTGATCGGGTTCGTGTGCTGACGACCCGCAACGGAACCACTCGCGTCGAAAAGTAGAGGGAATATCGAACACAAGCGTATTCGCGCAGGGGCTTCCAAAGGAAGCAGTGAGCGAAGTGAACGGCAACGACCGCAGAGTGTAGAAGTTTTTTAACTTCGGAGTTCAATATTCCTTGTTCGATATTCTACATTCTGTCCATATCTTATGGACATTGAACCCAAATCTCTAAATACGTATGCCCTCGATGTGCTGGGTTGCAAAGTCAACCAGTACGACGCGCGGCAAATTGCCCGCCTGCTCGAAGGCTTTGGCTTGCGCGAGGCGAATGGCCCGGCCTGCCCCGCCGGAGGCCTTGGGGCCTGCCCCGCCGGAGGCCTTGGGGCC
>CAYYYX010000002.1:41621-74929 GCA_964476065.1 uncultured Verrucomicrobiota bacterium
GGCCTGCCCCGCCGGAGGCCTTGGGGCCTGCCCCGCCGGAGGCCTTGGGGCCGATCTGGTCGTTGTGCACACCTGCGGGGTGACGGCTGCCGCCGTTCAAAAATCCCGCCAGACCCTCCGCCGCCTGATCCGAAAAAATCCGGGTGCCGCGGTTTTTTTGACCGGTTGCGCCGCCGGCGAAGAGATTATTGCGAACTTGGAGCACGTGGATGCGCGCGTCGCCGCCGGAGCGGGGTGGGTACAGATGCTCGCCGATGAGCTTCAGACCTTTTCTCTGCCCAATCCAGATTTTCATCTGCCGGAAAATGCGGATGAACTTCCTGTTGAAACGTTCGGCAAACAGACCCGCGCATTTTTGAAAATTCAGGATGGGTGCGATGCGGCCTGTGCGTATTGCATTGTGCCCTGTCTTCGTAAAATGCCGCGCGACAAGTCGATTGCCGCCGCCGTCGCCGAAGCCGAAACGTTGGTGAAGCATGGCTATAAAGAAATCGTCATTACCGGCGTCCATGTCGGCCTCTATGGTCGAGGGACGGATGTATCGCTATACGATATATTGGCTAAAATATTAAATGTTCCAGGCATTGGAAGAATCCGCATGTCGAGTTTGCATCCGTCGGAGCTGACAGATGAACTGCTCGCGGTTTGGACCTCGTCGCCCAACGTGATGCCGCATCTACATCTTTCGCTTCAGTCGGGTTCCAGTTCGGTGCTGGAGCGAATGGGGCGGGGTTACACCTCGGATGAGTACGCCGCCGCCGTCGCCCGCGCCCGTGCTGTCCTCGACCATCCCGCGATTACCACCGATGTGATCGTCGGGTTTCCCGGTGAAACGGATGAGGAGTTTGAGGAAACCTTCGAATTCTGTAAACAGATTGGGTTTTCGCAGATGCACATTTTCACCTTTTCGCCGCGGCCCGGAACCCGTGCCGCCGAAATGCCAGACCCTGTTGATCCGCACGTCGCGCAGGGGCGTCATCAGCGGCTCGTCGATCTCGCGAAGGAAATGAGTACCACGTTTAACCGGACATTTATCGGGCAGACGGTGGATGTGCTTGTCGAAGGCTACAAAGGCGGCATTTGCTCCGGCGGTTCGGAACACTACGTCTCCACGAGTTTCCAAGGGTTGCCTGCCCTGAGCTCCGCCGAAGGGGAAAAACAAAAAAGAACCGTCGTTTCCGTTAAGATTTCGACCGCCTCTGCCCAAGGGCTTATCGGCGAAGCCATAAAGTAGAACGAGCGTCTCGCTCGTTTAGTTGCAAGCGGGATACTTGCTCTACGTTGAGTAGACGGCGAGGCTGTGTGGCGGCAGGGTGAAGCCCTCCGTCGGTGCGGTGCTCAACTTTTTTTTCCAATCCTTGGAAACCTCAAACGAAACGTCATGATCCTCGTTGTTGATGAGGATCAGAAGTTCGTCTTTCCCGAGTAGCCGCATGCCGATGGCATGGCCGTGATGCCAATCAACTTCGGTTCCGTTTGGGCCGATCCATTCCACGTCGCCGTTGCCGGTGAGAAATGTTTTGCGGCGAAGAACGGGATGTTTTTTGCGGAGCGCGATGAGCTGCTTGGTGAAGCTGAACAGCTCGTGGTTGGTTTCGAGCAGGCTCCAGTCGACCCATGAGATGTCATTATCCTGACAGTAGGCATTATTGCTTCCGCGCTGTGTGCGGCCGAATTCATCACCGGCGGTGAGCATGGGTACGCCTTGCGAAAGCAAGAGGGTGGCGAGCAGGTTTTTCTGTTGTTGCAGGCGGCGAGCCTGAATGGCCGGGTCGTCCGTGGGGCCTTCGATGCCAAAGTTGACGCTGTCGTTGTGGTTTTCGCCATCGCGATTTTCTTCGTGGTTGTCTTCGTTGTGTTTCTCTTCGTACGCAACGAGATCGGCGAGGGTGAAGCCGTCGTGTGAGGTGATGAAGTTAATGCTTTTGAGTGGGGAGCCACTTTTGTGTTTATAGAGGTCTGCGCTGCCGGTCAGGCGCGTGGCGAGGTCGCCGACGGCGTGGTTCCGGTTCCAGAAGCGGCGGGCATCGTCGCGGAATTTCCCGTTCCAGTCCGAAAAGCGTTTGCCGGGGAAGTGGCCAACTTGATAGCCGCCGCAGTCCCACGCTTCGGCGATCAGTTTGACGTTTTTGAGCGCAGGCTCTTTTTCCAAGGCTTGGAAAAGCGGCGGTTTTTCAAGGAGTTCGCCGTCTTCGCCGCGACAGAGTGCGGTGGCTAGATCGAAGCGGAAGCCGTCGATGTGCATTTCTTTTGCCCAGTATTTCAGGCTTTCGATGATGAACTGTTTGGCGACCGGATGGTTGGCGTTGAAGGTGTTGCCGCATCCGCTCCAATTTTGATAGGTGCCCTCCGGACTCTGTATGTAGTAGGCCTCTTCGTCCAGAGCCCGGAAATTATAGATGCCCTCGTCTTTTTCGCCTTCGGCGGTGTGATTGAAAACGACATCGAGTATGACTTCGATTCCGGCGGCGTGTAGCGCTTTGACGAGTGTTTTGAATTCAGCGACCGCCGCGCCGGGCTCGGCGGAGTGCGCGTAGCCGCTCATGGGGGCGAAGAAGGAGCGGGTGCTGTAGCCCCAGAAATTGAGTAAGTTTTTGCGATTTGCGCACCCGATAAAATACTCGAGCTCGTTGAATTCAAAGAGGGGGAGAAATTCGACGGCGGTGATGCCGAGCTCTTTGAGATGCGGAATTTTCTCGATGAAGTCGAGGTAGCTTCCGCCGCCGGTGAAGCCGCGCAGGTGGGCCTCGTAAATGACGGAGTTTTGAAGGGGAATGTTCGGTCGGCGGTCTTTGCCCCAGTCGAACTCATCGGAGACGATGACTCCTTTGGGGAACATTTTTCCACCCCTTGGAAAAACGCCGGCGGTGAAGCCATCGCGTTCGCCCCAGCGGTTCGGGGTGTGGACGGCTTTTGCGCAGGGGTCGAGGAGCCATGGGTCGGAATCGGCGCGGTAGAGGTAAAAGGAGCCCGCCTGCAAGCCGGAAACGTGAGCGTGGAAAAGACCCTCGGTACGGGTCATTTCGATTTCGCGCGCGGGCATTTCGGCGTCGGGCTCATCGAAGAGCATCAGCCAGAGTCGCTCTGTCGTGCTGTGAACGGTGAAATCTGCACCGTTTTTATTGAGTTTAACTCCACGTTTCATAAGAAGGGAGTTTACGCTACCTATTTTGAATTTCAACTTTTCCAAGGTTTGGAAAAAGTGAAGGAAACAGTTTCCAACCTTAGAGGCTTTCAGTAACGTGTTATTTCTTTTGGCTGAACCTGTTTGAGGACTTTATGGGCATAACACTTTTTATTCTTGGGCTGTTAGGCGGATTTTTGTCCGGCCTGTTGGGTCTGGGCGGCGCTGTGGTGATGATTCCACTGATGTTGTCCGTTCCGCCGCTGCTCGGGGTTGGGGACTTGACCATGAAGCAGGTCGCCGGACTTTCAATGCTCCAGGTTCTCGCTTCATCCGTTTCTGGGATCATCATCCATAAGAAAAATAATTTCGTGAACGGGAAGGTCCTGTTAAGCGTCGGAATTCCAATGGGAATCTGCGCGCTGGGGGGATCTTACTTTTCTAAATACATGGCCGATCGCACGCTACTGATCTTTTTTGGCCTGCTGGTGCTGGTCGCATTTTTCATGTTGTTGGCTCGCAAGCAGGAATCGGACGACGCGCCTGTTGAGGAATTCAAATTCCGGTTGATTCCCAGCGTTTTAATTGGGGTGTTTGTCGGATTTGTCTCTGGATCGGTTGGTGCGGGGGGCGGATTTATTCTAATCCCGTTAATGATTACCCTATTACGTGTTCCGTTGAAGGTGACCGTCGGGACGAGTCTCGGGATTGTATTCATCGGGGCGTTGACGGGATCTGTTGGAAAGCTCCTTTCGGCCCAGGTGAGTTTTCCTCTAGCTCTTCCTCTGATTCTCGGAGCAATTCCCGCCGCCCAGATCGGCGCGAGATATAGCAAAAAACTAAAGTCAAAAACCATTCATCGCATCCTGTTGGTTGTTGTATTGGCCAGCGCGATCAAGGTTTGGTGGAAAATCATCCTCGGTGGTAACTAAAAACGAACGAGAACCTTATTGGAAGTGAGCGGAGTCTTCAGTATATGTCTTACACGATGTCAAAAAACTCATACTACGTAACGACGCCGATTTACTATGTGAACGATCAACCGCATATCGGCCACGCGTACACAACGATTCTGGCGGATATTCTTGCCAGCTATCATCGACTGCTCGGAACGCCCACCTTTTTTCTGACCGGTACCGATGAGCACGGCCAGAAGGTCCAGCAGGCCGCCGAAAAAAACGGCCTCACCCCGCAGGAGCAGTGCGACCAAACCGTCGTTCGTTTTCAGGAGCTTTGGGAGCGGTTGGAGATCACAAACGACGATTTCATCCGCACGACCGAGCCGCGCCACAAAAAAATTGTGCAGGAGGTATTGCAGGATCTTTTTGATCGCGACGAGATTTACCGTGCTGAGTATGAGGGCTGGTACTGTGTCGGATGCGAACGCTTCTTTACAGAGAAGGATCTCGTCGAGGGCAAGTGCCCCGAGTGCGGCAAAAAGGTCGATGCGATTCAGGAAGCCAACTATTTCTTCCGGATGAGTAACTATCACGAGTGGCTCATCGACTATATTGAAACCCATCCCGAATTTATTCAGCCCGCTTTCCGCGCGAATGAAACGCTCGGGTTCTTGAAGAATAACGAATTGCAAGATCTCTGTATTTCGCGCCCCAAAAGCCGTCTGTCCTGGGGAATCGAGCTTCCGTTCGACCGTGAGTTTGTCACCTATGTCTGGTTCGATGCACTCCTCAACTACATCACCGCCATTGGTTACAAAACTGACGATGAAAAATTCAACCAGTGGTGGCCCGCGACTCAGCAGCTGATTGGTAAAGATATTCTCACCACACATACCGTCTATTGGCCGACCATGCTCAAGGCGATGGGCGTGGAGCTTCCGCAGAGCGTCTTCGCGCACGGCTGGTGGCTGACCGGTCGCACCAAAATGAGTAAGTCGCTCGGCAACGTCGTCAACCCGATGGAAATGATCGAGCGCTATGGGGTCGATGCCTTCCGCTATTTCTTAGTCGCCGAAATGACGCTGGGTCAGGACGCCTCCTTTACGGAGCAGGCCTTTGTGAAGCGCTATAACAGCGACTTGGCCAATGATCTTGGAAATCTTGCCAGCCGTGTGCTCACGATGGTTGAGCGCTATTGCGACGGGAAAATTCCTGCGCCAGCGGCCGGAATCGACGGTGCGGATGGGGCTTTGAAGTCTGCGACTCAAACCGCTGTGCAGGAAATGCATAATTGCATCAGCACGATGAAGCTGGATAGCGGGCTTGCGCTAATCATGCGCGCGGTTCGAGAAGTGAACGTGTATCTGCAGGAGCGTGCGCCCTGGAGCGCGGCAAAAAGTGGAGAGATGGAATCTGTAAACATCACGCTGTATAATGCACTGGAATGCCTGCGCATCTGCGGGGCTCTTCTGTATCCCGTGATGCCGGAACGGATGGCGAAATTGCGCAACTCCCTCGGAATGGAAGAGGCCGTTCCTCAGCTCGATAAACTGAGTGAGTTCGGCGTGTTGACACCCGGAACTCCGATCATCCCCTTAGAAGCACCTTTGTTCCCGCGCGTCGAGGCACCTAAAGTTAAAGAGCCTCCGAAAAAATTGAAAAAGGAAAAACCCGTGACCGAGAAAACAGAAACCCCCGAAGGGGTCATCACCTATGATGACGTCATGAATGTGAAGCTGCGCACGGCAAAAATTTTGGAAGCCGAAAAGGTGGAGGGGGCGGATAAGCTACTGAAGCTTCAGGTTGAGGTCGGCGAAGAGAAACGCCAGCTGATTGCAGGGATTGCTCAGCACTATAGCGCGGAAGAGGTCGTCGGGAAAATCGTTGTGATTGTCGCGAACCTTAAGCCTGCGAAAATTCGCGGGGTTGAATCGCAGGGAATGATTCTTTGCGCTTCGGTTGGCGATCAGCTGAAGCTGATTACGGTCGATGGAGAATTGCCATCTAGCGGCGCAACCGTTAAATAAGGGAACGATGAAAACACTCGTCATAGTTCGGCACGGGGCCTTTAGCCATAAAAAGCAGGGTGTGTTGGATGTGGATCATCCACTCAACCATCAGGGTCGTCATGAGGTCGCAGATGCGGCGGGGCGTTTTGCCGCGCTTCAAATTGCGCCGGATCTGGTTCTGAGCAGCCCGGCTCGCCGCGCGCGTGAAACGACCGAAATTTTTCAAAAGAAACTGAAGCTTCCGAAAGAACGTCTGCAGATTGAGCCAGAGATTTACGAAGCAGAGATGCGTGAGATTCTTCTCGTTGTGCACCGACTGGATGATTCGTGCGACACCGTCATGCTGATCGGGCATAACCCTGGAATGAGCTCTTTGTTGCATCATCTGGTTGATAGCCTTGTCGAGAAGATGCCGTCTTCTTCTTTTGCTGTGCTGGAGTTGGATGTAAATAGCTGGCGGCAGGTCTCATTCACAACCTCAAAACAGATGCACTATCATGCACCAGAGGTCAAAGATCTGCATAGCAGCTGGTGGCGACGGTTTACCTTCTGGCGCCGTCAGGAGGTTCATAAAGTAGAGCTCTTCGTTGTTTTTATCGTTGGGCTGATTGTAATCCTAGGCGTTGTCGCCCTGATCGTCAGTTCCAGTACGGATTCTGCAGGTGTGCCGCAACAGGGATCCATGGGCCGTTAAGCTGAACCGAAGAACAGTGAATAACGAATGTCGAATTCCGAAGTTTAGAAGCACTTAACTTCTGCGGTTCCTA
Source organism: uncultured Verrucomicrobiota bacterium (assembly GCA_964476065.1). GTDB lineage: Bacteria > Verrucomicrobiota > Kiritimatiellia > Kiritimatiellales > Tichowtungiaceae > Tichowtungia. The sequence goes on from CAYYYX010000002.1 coordinate 48,421, forward strand.
GTTCGATATTCAGCATTCGACATTCTTACAAATGCTTCAGCGTCTCATCGCGGATCAGATCACCCATTTCCGTCGTGGTTGCCAGTGTGTATCCTTCGTGGCAGAGGTCCGCGGTTCGCAGGGAGTGCCCCAGTGCCGCTTCAAGCCCGTCACGGATCGCGGTGGCTGCCGCACTCTCGTTGAAATCATCGAGCATCATCGCGCAGGAGAGAATCATCGCAATCGGGTTGGCTTTGCCCTGACCCGCAATATCGGGGGCCGAGCCGTGGACGGGTTCAAACAGACCAATGCCGCTACCGATACTGGCAGAGGGCAGAAGACCCAGTGATCCGCCGAGCGTGGCGGAGGTGTCGGAGAGAATGTCGCCGAAAATATTTCCGGTCAGGATCACGTCGAACTGACGCGGGTTGATCACCATCTGCATCGTCGCGTTGTCGATGTACATATGGTCGAGTTCGACGTCAGAAAACTCTTTTTCGTGTAGCGCTTTCACGGTGTCGCGCCAGAGGCGGGAGACTTCCAGCACGTTGGCCTTGTCCACGGACATCACTTTGTTGCGGCGTTTGCGCGCCCATTCGAAGGCCACGCGGGCCACGCGTTCAATCTCTTCCACCGAGTAGCGCATGGTGTTGAACGCTTCGTTGCCATCGTTGCCAACGGGTTGGCCAAAATAGATGCCGCCCGTGAGCTCGCGCACGGTGAGCAGATCAACGCCGATTACGGCGCCGGGGCGAAGCGGCGAGGATTCTGCCAGTGACGGCGGAACCGCGACGGGGCGCAAGTTGGCGAATGCACCGAGTTCCTTGCGGATCTTCAGCAATCCGGATTCCGGGCGCATTGCCCCGGTCAGTTCATCCCATTTCGGGCCGCCGACCGCGCCGAGCAGGACCGCATCGGAGGTTTTGCAAATATCGATGGTGCTTTGCGGCATGGGGTCGTTGTGCGCATCAATGGCTGCGCCGCCCGCAGAGGCCTCGGTGTAGTCGAAGTTAAAGTCGGAGCGTTCCGCAATGGCGTCGAGTAATTTGACGCTTTCTGCGATCACTTCCGGGCCGATCCCGTCGCCGGGCAAAAGAGTAATTTTATATGTTTTGGACATGCGATCCTGCTTTCCTGCTATACAATTCAAAAAGAAGCTGGAGATTTAACCAACTCAGACCGGGGTTTGAAAGAGCAATATGGCAAAAGAACACGGATGGATATTTTTTGATATCGACGGCACGCTCCTCTATGCGCGCGGGTCGGGGCGTGCGGCATTCCGTCAGGCCTTCGATGAAGCCCTCGGCTGGGAGCAGAGCGTCGAGCATATTAATTTCCACGGTGCGACCGATTTGGATGTCTTTCGAAAAATTTGCGCCGAGCGCGGCGAGCGGTCCACCCCTGAAATGGAGCAGGCTTTTTTTGAATGCCTCGCGCCCGCGCTTGACGAGAAAATGAAGCAAAATCCGCCCGAGGTTTTTCCAAACATTGGAAACATTCTCGCCGAACTTTCCGGACATTGGAAAAATGTAGACGCGGTGTCCCCGCCGCGTTCCAATGACCGGAAAAACAATAGGCATCCCGGATCATCCGGGTGGAAGCTGGGGATTGTTACGGGAAACATTGAGGCGACCGCCAAGCTCAAATTGAAACATGCGGGGTTGTTGGAGTTCTTTGACGAACGCGGGTTCGGTTGCGGGTGCGACCACGAAGACCGGGTGGAAATCGCCCGCCATGCGTGGGAGCGCGCCGGAAAACCCAGCCGTGCGGTGCTCATCGGCGACACGCCCAGCGACATCAATGCCGCCAAAGCCAACGGAATGGTTTCCATCGCCGTTGCTACCGGCGGCTTCGATTTCCAAACCTTGGAAAAAGCAGGTGCCGATTTTGTTTTTGAGGACTTTACGGACACGGGGAGATTGCTCTCCATTCTGGAGAGCGGAATGTTGGAATAGAGGAATACTGGAGTATTGTATGGGTATGAAAACGACTGACCGGCGGTGCAAAGGAAGTTTCTTGAAATTCATCATTCCAATATTCCTCTATTCCATCATTCCATTCACCTTGTGTTCTTGCACAAACCAAAAGGAGGAGCCTATGAATGTTCCCGTAGAAAAAACAGATGCGGAGTGGCGCGCTGAACTCACGCCGGAGCAATACCGGGTGTTGCGGCAGGCGGGAACTGAGCGACCCTTCACTGGGTTCTATACCGATCACGAAGAGACAGGGCTCTATCGCTGTGCCGGGTGCAAGGTGGAGCTGTTTACTTCGGACAACAAATATCATTCCGGTTGCGGCTGGCCCGCCTTTGACGATGTCGCCCAAACAGATCGCGTGATTTTACGGGAAGACCGGAGTCTTGGAATGGCCCGCACCGAAGTTCTTTGTGCAACGTGTGGCGGGCATTTGGGACATCTTTTCAATGATGGCCCCGCCGAAACCACCGGAATGCGCTATTGCATCAACTCCGCCGCTCTCCAGTTTGAGAAGGATGGAGAGTAATCCGCCAATTAATATGACTCAGTACTGACGGGTTTTTTCAACGCAAAGTCGCTGAGGCCGCAAAGTTTCGCAGAGGGGGGTTCTTTGCGATTCTCAGCGTTCTTTTGCACCTTTGCGTTGAATTCTTCCTGTTACAATCTGGAAGAGAATTTACAGTCTACCTTCAAGTTCCAAATTTCATCCTAACGCTTGTCTTCGGAAGGTCGGACCGCTAAATTGGCCCGTCAAAATTTCAGAGGAACTAAAAAAATGTTTAAACCGGTTTCAAGCAAAGTGGATTTCGCCAAGATGGAGGAGGGTATCCTCGAGTTCTGGGCGGAGAACGACACCTTTAAGCGATCGATCGCCAACCGCCCGGCGGATTCGGAGTACGTCTTTTACGACGGCCCGCCGTTCGCCACCGGTCTGCCGCACTACGGTCATCTGCTGGCGGGTACCATCAAAGATATTGTCCCACGCTATCAAACCATGCGCGGGCATCGTGTCGAGCGTCGCTTTGGTTGGGACTGCCACGGACTTCCCATCGAGGCCCTCGCGCAGGAGGCCCTCGGCCTCGCCGGTGCACCCGCCATTGTGGAGGCTGGCGTCGATGTCTTTAACGAACAGTGCCGCTCCATGGTGTCCACCTATGTGGAAGAGTGGGAGAAGACCGTCACCCGCATGGGTCGCTGGGTCGATTTTTCCAACGACTACAAAACCATGGACAAAGATTTCATGGAAACCATCTGGTGGGTGTTTTCCGAACTTTGGAAACAGGGTCGCATCTATCGCGCTCACCGCATCATGCCTTACAGTTGGAAACTCAACACGCCGCTCTCCAACTTCGAGGCGGGCCGAAACTATCAGGATGTGCAGGACCCTTCCGTCACCGTTCGCGTCAAACTTCATGGCTTCGAAATTGAAAACGCCTGCGCACTGGTCTGGACCACCACCCCGTGGACGCTTCCGTCCAACCTCGCGATTTGCGCCGGGCCGGAGATCGACTACGTCGCCGTCCGCGACACCGAAAGCGGCGATGTATTTGTTCTCGCCGAAGCCCGCCTGAGTTCGTACTACAAAAAGGAGGAGCAGTACGAAGTGCTCAAAAAGATGAAGGGCGCTGATCTCGCGGGCCTCACCTACGAGCCGCTCTTCGACTACTTCAAAGACAATGAAAACTCCTTCCGCATCCTCACCGATGAATTTGTTTCCACGGAAGATGGATCCGGAATCGTGCACATGGCCCCCGCGTACGGGGAAGAGGACTACCGCATTTGCCGCGCCGCCGACATTCCGCTCGTTGAGCCGCTCGACGTCGATTGCAAATTTACGTCGCTGGTGCCGGACTACGAAGGGCAGTTCTGTAAAGACGCCGACAAAGCGATCATCAAGCGCTTGAAGGACGAAGGAAAACTGATCCATCAGTCCACCATTCAGCATAGCTATCCCTTCTGCGAACGCACCGACACACCGCTCATCTACCGCGCGATCGACGCGTGGTACGTCCGCGTCGAAGATATGCGCGAAGAGATGCTTGCCAATAATGCGCAGATTCACTGGATGCCCGGCCATGTCGGTGAAAAGCGCTTTGCCAACTGGCTGGCCGATGCCAAAGACTGGAACATCAGCCGCAATCGCTTCTGGGGTTCCTGTATTCCTCTGTGGATCAATGTCGACGATTCCGAAGATATTCTCTGTATTGGTTCTGCCGAAGAGTTGGAAAAACTCTCCGGACAGAAAGTCGACGATCTGCACAAGCATGTGCTCGACGACGTCCTCATCGAAAAGGATGGCAAAACCTACAAGCGCACACCGGAAGTGCTCGACTGCTGGTTCGAGTCCGGTGCCATGCCGTACGCGCAACATCACTATCCCTTCGAAAACAAAGAGCATTTTGACGGCAACTTTCCGGCGCAGTTCATCGCCGAAGGGCTCGATCAGACCCGCGGATGGTTCTACACCCTGATGGTGCTCTCCACCGCACTCTTCAAAAAACCGGCTTTCCAGAATGTCGTGGTCAACGGTCTCATTCTTGCCGAAGACGGTCTCAAAATGAGCAAGCGCCTCAAAAACTATCCCGACCCGTTGACTGTCGTGCATGAGTATGGCGCGGATGCGCTTCGTCTCTACATGATCAATTCGCCCGTTGTGAAAGGCGAAAGCCTTCGCTTCGCCGAAGAGGGTGTGAAGCACTCGCTTCGCCATCTACTCATTCCGCTCTGGAACTCCTACAGCTTCTTTGTCACCTACGCCAACATTGATAACTGGAAGCCCGATGGCACCCAGCCGGGGCAGAGCGATAACTTGCTCGACCAGTGGATCGAAAGCTCGCTGGCCAATCTCTGCCAGGAAGTCACCGCCGCGATGGATAACTACGACCTCCAGCGCGCCGTCCGCCCGTTCGTTGCCTTCATTGAAGACCTGACCAACTGGTATATTCGCCGTTCGCGCCGCCGCTTCTGGAAATCCGGCGACGACACCGATAAGGAGCAGGCCTACGTTACGCTCTATCACGTCCTGCTCGAGCTGTGCAAAATCGCCGCGCCATTCACCCCCTTCATCGCCGAAGAGATTTATCAGAACCTCACGCAGTTCGGGTTGTCAAAAGTCGAAAGTCAGGAGTCTGACCTTGGATCTTCCGACCTCCGTCCTCTGTCCTCTGACCTCTGTTCTCCGGCCTCTTCCCCCGACTCCGTTCACCTGTGCGACTTCCCGACCGCCGAGGGCGTCGCCCGTAATGAGGATCTCGAGCAGCAGATGCGCATCGTCATGGATGTCGTCAGCATGGGTCATCAGCTTCGTAAAGACAGCAAGATCAAAGTTCGCCAACCGCTTCGCCGTCTCGATGTCGTCAGCCGCGATAGCGATCTGCTCAACCAGGTCGATGAACTCAAAAACATCATTGTCGAAGAGCTCAACGTCCGCGAAGTGGTTTTCGGATCCGACGAATCCGGCCTCGCCGAAATCAGTGCCAAAGCCAACTTCAAGGCGCTCGGCCCGAAGTTCGGAAAACAGATGAAAGAAATCGCTACGGCGATTTCTTCTATTTCAGAGACGGAAATGAAATCGATTGCTTCCGGAGAAAGCATTTCCGTTACGTTGAATGGAGAAGCCGTCGAGCTGACCGCTGCCGATGTGTTTGTGGAACACAGCCCCAAAGAAGGGCTCGCTGTTCAGACGCAGGGCGCACTCGTGGTGGCACTCGATCTTGAACTCGATGACGACCTCGTTCGCGAGGGGCTCGCCCGCGAGCTCATCAAAGAAGTTCAGCAGATGCGCAAAACCATGGAATTCGAAGTCACGGATCGCATTCACCTGAAAATCTCCTCGGACCGTGTTGTGCACGAAGCGGTTGCCGCGTTCGAAGACTATATTCAGTCCGAAGTCCTCGCGACCACCTGCGAAACCATCGACGCCGAGGGCGACCCCGTCGACCTCAATGGCCACGAATGCATCATCTCCATCGAAAAGGCCTAAGGTAGAGCAAGCGTCTCGCTTGCTCATGAACGAGCGGGGACGCTCGTTTTACTTTCCAGACATTGGATATTTCACAGTTAATTAACTGTGAAAAATATTGCGGGCTTCCAATGGCTGGAAGAATTCTGTAAAAAAGTTCCAATGCTTGGAAACGTTTCAGGTCAGGCAACTATCCGGAATTCCCGGATAGTTCGTTTGGAAGGATCATGGGGTGTTTAGCGGTCAGAAATAGAGGTAAAGCATGAGTGCGCATGAAATAGAGATTCGCGATGCACTGACGGATTTTTTGCTTTATACGACGCCTTCGCATGGGGTGCGGGTGGAGATTTTTCTCCACGACGAAACGGTTTGGCTGACTCAAAAACGTTTGGCCGACTTGTTCGGGGTGGATCGAAGCGTGGTGACGAAGCATCGTAAGAACATTTTCGACTCTGGGGAGCTGGTGAAAGAGTCAGTATGTGCAAAAAATGCACATACTGCGGAGGACGGGAAGACATACCGTGCGAATTACTACAATCTCGATGCAATTCTGTCCGTGGGCTAAGTAGATTGAAATGAAGATTGAGAAAAATGAATCCTGACGACCTCCACGAAAGGAATGTCGATTTGAGAAGGAAATCCATTGTACTTCTGCGGTTCGGTGTTCTGTGTTCGATAGTCGTTGTTTTTTCCGGCTGCGCCGGAATCCGTCCGCCGCGCGGAGTGCGGCCTCAGACCCTGATCATCGAGACGACGGGGTATTGCCCTTGCGGGAAGTGCTGCAGTTGGCACCGAAGCTGGAAACCACCGTTTCGTCCGGTTTATTCCTCCGGCCCACTTAAAGGTAAGCCGAAGAGGGTGGGGATCACCGCCTCCGGCACGAAAGCAAAAAAAGGAACGGTGGCCGCCGACACGCGCTTTTATCCCTTTGGAACCGTCATGGATGTTCCGGGCTATGGACTGTGCCGCGTGGAAGATCGGGGCGGAGCCATTCAAGGCCCCGCACGGATCGATCTCTTTTTCAAAACCCATCAGCAGGCTCTGCACTGGGGCCGCAAGCGCGTCAGCGTCCATGTCTGGCGTTGATTTTTCGAGTGCTCGGAACGTTTTCTGTAGATGCGGTGTCCCCCCCGCATTCACATCCGCAAAGAAACGCGGTGGGGACGCCGCGCTACGCTGTTGAATTTGGAAAACTGTTTCTTGCTTTTGTCTTTAGGCGGTATCGCTTAATTCGTATGCTCCCTGACTTTCAACCTTCGACCACGCTTCCATCGTGGCAAGCTTTTGACATTCGACTCTTTTCCATATGATTGATTTCATCCAGGTAAATAAGCGTTTTGGCGCGCAGGAGGTTCTCGTTGATGTTTCGTTCCGCATCAATGCGGGCGAGCACGTCGGCGTGGTCGGCCCGAACGGCGCGGGGAAGAGTACAATCTTCAGCCTGATCAGCGGGGAGCTTTCCACCGATAGCGGTGAAGTTTCGATGCCCAAGAATGTGCGGCTCGGCCATTTGCATCAGCAACTCCACGCCTACGCGCAAAACGATTCGCTCATCGACTACGCCACCGATTCTATTCCCGAGCTCAAAACCATCCATACGGAAATCCATGCACTGGAGAAAGAGCTCGAAGAGGCTTCCTCCGAAGAGCAGGAAAAACTGCTCGAACGCCTCGGCGATCTGCAGCACAGATATGAACATCTCGGCGGCTACGAAATGAAAGCCCGCGCCGAAGCCGCGCTCAGCGGACTCGGCTTTAAGGAAATAGAGTTCAACAATCCCTTCCAGTCGTTTAGCGGGGGATGGCAGATGCGCGCTGAGTTGGTGCGCACGCTGATTGCCCAGCCCGACATCCTGATGCTCGACGAACCGTCGAACTATCTCGACCTGCCGGCTGTCGAGTGGCTCCAGCGTTTTCTGCGCGGATTCAGCGGAACCATGTTGCTGATTTCTCATGACCGCTACCTGCTCGAATCACTCACCGACCGCACCCTCGAAATTCAGGGCGGCTGCGCGGTGAAATATGCGGGCGGCTATACCTATTATATTAAGGAGCGCGAACAGCGTCACCACCAGCAGGCCGCCGCCTATCGAAACTATGAGGAGCAAAAGGAGCACCTCGAAAGTTTTATTCGCCGCTTCCGCGCCAAGTCGACCAAGGCCGCGCAGGTGCAGAGCCGTGTGAAGATGCTCGAAAAGCTCGATGCCGTTCGCATGCCGCCACGCCCGCCCGCCGCGTCCAATTTGCGGATTGCGCCGCCGCCGCGTTGCGGCGCGCAAATCATGCAGCTCGAAAATCTCGGGTTTTCCTACGACCGCGAGCGCTGGATCTTCCGCAATGTGGATCTCGATATTCAGAACGGACAGAAGATTGCGATTGTCGGCTATAACGGCATGGGGAAAACGACGCTCTTACGCGTAATTGCCGGAACGCTTCAGGCGGGCGAAGGAAAATTGCGCGAGGGACACAAGGTCATCATGGGGTATCAGTCGCAAAATTTTGCGGAAACCATGCCGCCCGAAAAAACCATTTTAGGGATTGTTCGTGAGGCCAACTCTAAAGTTCCGGAGCGCGATGTGCGCGGAATGCTTGGTTCCTTTGGGTTTAGCGGCGATGCCGTCAACAAAACCTCCGGCGTGCTCAGCGGGGGCGAAAAAATCCGCCTCGCCTTCGCCCGTATTTTTATCAACCCGCCCAATTTCCTGTTGCTCGACGAGCCGACCACCAACCTCGACATCCACGGACGCGAAGGGCTCGAAAAAGCGATCCGCGACTACAAAGGCACCGTTTGCTTTGTCAGCCATGATGTCGCCTTTGTGCGCGGCGCGGCCGACCGCGTCATTGCCGTGAACGACGGGAAAATCACCAGCTTCCCCGGCGGCTACGATTACTATTTGGAGAAAAGTGAAACGGGAAACTTGAAACCTGAAGCTAGGAAGTCCGCCGTCCAAAAAGAAGTTCCTGCGGCCCAAAGCCTAACGCCTAAGGCCGCGCGCGCGAAGCGCGCACTTGCGCGCGAAGCGCAGCAGGGCTTGCGTAAAATGGAAGTGCAGATGGAAAAGCTGCATGCGGCTCAGCAAGAGATCCACAAACAAATGGCTTCCGGCCCGTTCGATAAACTCAGGGCAGGCGATCCGGATGTCGATTACAGCGCCCTCAATATTCAGTTGGCTGAGGTCACCAAAAAACTAAATACCACCGAGGCTCGTTGGTTGCAGGAGGCGGATCGACTGGGCTGATTTTAAATTAGGGCTGATTTTCACCATGCTCGGAGAAGCTTCGACGACGGAGATTGCTCGCAATACCGATGTGGAAGGGCTTCCTGAAAATAAGCAGGCCGCCCGCGCTGGCGGCAAGGTGGCCGGGAACGCCCGCAAGGAGCTAGAGAAGAAGAGCGGGCGCAAGGTCTCAACCCAGGAAAATTATAAGGAGCTGCCCGAAAGTTTGCGGCGGTTGGACGATGGGGATGAGGGAGAAGGGTAATGGGTAGGCTCTTCTGACGTTTTTCAAACATTGGAGAACTTTCAGCTTAGAATTATTTTGTCCTTAATTATTCTGATCATATCCTCCTTGATTGTGTTGGGTCGCCCTCATCCGAGGGCGTTCTTTCAATAGGCAGAAAAATGAAGTACCGTGCGTTTCTTCATTTACATAGAGAGATTTTAAATGGCTACAATTGGAAAAATGAATGGGCTAGCGGTCTTGCGGTCCTGTGATCACGGACTGGTTCTCGATGGGGGCGACCTAGGTGAAATCCTGATGCCCAATCGCTATATTCCGAATGAGTGGCATGCGGGAGATATCCTCGATATTTTTCTGATGCTCGATTCGGAAGATCGTCTAACAGCCACTTCGTTGAAGCCCTTGGCGATGGTCGACGAGTTTGCCTGCCTGCGCGTGATCGCCGCCACCGATATTGGTGCCTTCCTCGACTGGGGACTTCCCAAAGATTTGTTTGTGCCGTTCCGAGAGCAGAATGTGGAGCTGCGCGAGGACCAGACGGTTGTTGTGCGCATCTATTTTGACCAAATCAGCAAACGGATCGCCGCCTCGGCCAAGCTCGATCGATATCTCGATAACACCCCAGCGAAATTTGAAGCTGGCGAAACGGTTCAGCTGAGGGTCTGCGCAAAAACCGATCTGGGTTACAAATGCATTATCAACGACACCCACTGGGGGATGGTCTTTTTCAACGAAGTTTTCCAACCCTTGGAAAAAGGACAATGTCTCGACGGCTATATCAAAGAGGTGCGGCCCGACGGAAAAATCAACCTGACGCTTCAGAAAATGGATGCCAACCGGTTTTCGTCGCTCGCGGATGTGATCGTCAAATACCTTAAAGCGCAGGGCGGCTTCATGCCGATCACCGACAAAAGCCCGCCCGAAGAGATCTACCGATTGTTTGAGGTCAGCAAAAAGGCCTACAAACGCGCCATCGGCAGCCTCTACAAAAAACGCATCATCACCTTTGAAGACAATGGAACGAAGCTCGTCAAATGATGAGTGAGCCGATTCAGATGTATACGGATGGTGCGTGCAAGGGGAATCCCGGGCCCGGCGGCTACGGCGCGGTTCTTTTGTTTGGGGATCGCCGCAAGGAGATTTCGGGCGGATTTCGCAAGACAACCAACAATCGGATGGAGCTGTTGGCCTGTATTGAGGGGCTGCGCTCGCTGACGCGCCCTTGCTCGGTGACGCTGACGAGTGATTCAACGTATGTTGTGAACGCGATGGAAAAGGGCTGGGCCAAGCGCTGGCGTTCCAACCATTGGAAACTTTCTCCCTCCAAAACGGCCAAAAACCCCGACCTTTGGAAAGAGCTACTCGATTTATGCTCAACACACTCCGTGAGATTTCATTGGGTGAAGGGGCATAGCGGGCATCCAGAAAACGAACGCTGCGATGAGCTGGCGGTGGCGGCCTCGGAGTTGAAGGAGCTGCCGGTCGATGCCGGCTTTGAGGCCCCGGCTCTGCCGGAGGGAGACTTGTTTGGAGTGATGAGTGGCGGGTGACGAGGGCGGAGTCGCGCGTCCATATTCTTCCAAGGTTTGGAAGCAGGCTGAGCCTGCACCCATTAAATTTTCCAGACCTTGGAAACCAACTGCGTTGAATGTTCTTGTTTTTTCCAATGTTTGGAAAAATCTGGCCCGAAAGATCCAACCCTTGGAAAAGTGATTTTTCTCGAATTCGGGCTTGTGCAGGAGGGGCGGGCGGGTATGATGCCTGCCTTTGAAATGAATGAGCGCGAGATTATTTTGCTGGACGCCCGATTGGACTCGGTGATAGAACCTCACGCTTTCCGCGCAGTTTTAAGCAATGGACATGGGTTTACGGCTTTTATTGCGGTGCGGGATCGGGAGAAGGTGTGCCCGGCAGTCAATGAATGTGTGAAGGTTGAAATGTCGCCCTGTAGCATGAGTACGGGTCGAATACTACTTTAGGTGAATTTATGAAGGTTAAAGCTTCGGTAAAAAAGATTAGCGCTGACGACAAAATTGTCCGTCGTAAAGGGCGTGTTTATATCATTAATAAGAAAAAACCCCGTCACAAACAGCGTCAGGGCTAAAGGAGCAGTTTTATTATGCCACGTCTATTAGGAATTGATATCCCCGGCCGGAAGCGTCTCGAGTACGCACTGACCTATATTTACGGCCTCGGCCTCACCACGTCGCGTGAAGTGCTCGAAAAAGCCGGTCTTGACCCCGCGATGAAAGCGGATGATCTGACCGATGATCAGGTGACCGGGATTACAAAGGTTCTTCGTGAGGACTATGTGATTGAAGGGGACCTGCGCCGCAAGGTAACCCAGAACATCCGCCGTCTAATTTCTATTAACTCCTATCGTGGTTCGCGGCATCGTCGCGGCCTCCCCGTTCGCGGACAGCGGACGAAAACGAATGCCCGCACTCGCAAGGGACCGGTTCGCACGGTCGGCGCAGTTCGCGGTAAAGAAGCACGTTCGGCCGCTAAAGTGGCAGTACGATAATTTTAAACTGAGGAAAACGATTCATGGCTGAAGAAACCAAACCTGTAGAAGAAGTCGTCGAGGCGGTTGAAGAAACCGTCGTCGAGACGCCCGCCGCCGAGGAAACTCCCGTTGCCGTGTCCGGCGAAGCTGAAGCGAAGACGGAAGAACCCGTCGTCGAGACGCCTGTCGCTGAGGAAAAACCTGTTGAAGCTCCCGCCTCTGCCGAGGCTGTGGCGGAAAAGCCTGCCGAGAAGGCAGTGGAAAAAGCGGAGAAAAAACCCGCTAAGAAAAAAGCCGAGAAGGCAGTGGAAAAAGCGGAAGAAAAACCCGCTAAGAAAAAAGCCAAGAAGGCTGTGGAAAAAGCGGAGAAGACCGAAGCTGCCCCGGCTGAAAAGACCGAGGAAAAAGCGAAGACGGCCGAAGCCGCTGAAGCACCGGCTGAAAAAGCGGATGCGCCTGCTGAGAAGACCGAAGCCGCTCCGGCTGAAAAGACCGAGGCAAAAGCGGATGCAAAAGACGATAAGCGTCCATCGCGTCAAAAAGATATTTTTGCAGTGATCGAAGGCGACCAGGAAGAAGTCGCTAAACCGAAACGCCGCCTAAAGGGTGCGAAGAACGTTCCGTACGGAATCGCATTTATTAAAACCAGCTTTAACAACACGATCGTCTCGCTGACCGACATGCGCGGCCAGGTGGTTTCGTGGAGCAGCGCGGGCCGCTGCGGGTTCAAAGGATCCCGCAAGAGCACGGCGTTTGCCGCCACAACCGTCGCGCAGGAAGCCGCGCGCGGTGCAATTTCCCATGGCATGAACGAAGTTGAAATCCGGGTTCAAGGACCGGGCGCAGGCCGCGAGTCGGCTGTGCGCGCGATTCAGTCCGCCGGCCTTCGCGTTTCTGCCATTAAGGATACAACACCGATTCCGCATAACGGTTGCCGCCCCAAGAAGCAGCGCCGCGTATAACGAATTTGTAAACATAAACACCATACGAACCGGTTAATGCCCGGTTCTGGGAGAAAAAAAAGATGCCAATTAGACTAGGTCGTTTCGAAATGCCTAAGCGGGTCGTCAAAGACGAGTCCGTTTCCACTGATACGTACGGGAAATTCATTGCCGAGCCTTTTGAAGCCGGTTATGGACGTACGATCGGAAACTCCATGCGCCGCGTGCTGCTTTCTTCGTTGGAAGGTACCGCAATCTCTTCGATTAAGATCAAGGGCGCCCCCCACGAATTTTGCAGCATTCCCGGTGTGGTTGAAGATGTCACCGACATCGTTCTCAACCTCAAAAAGGTTTTGCTCAAGTCCTATTCCCGCGATCCCCAGCGCCTGACGATTAATGTTCAAGGCCCGGGCGAAGTGACCGCTGGCGACATTGAGGGTGCGGATGACACGATTGAGGTTTTGAACCCCGATCACCACATCGCGACGCTGGATACCGATGGCTCTTTTGAGGTTGAACTCGAAACCCGCGTCGGTCGCGGTTATTGCCCCGCAGAAGGAAACAAGAAGGACGAACAGGAAATCGGTGTGATTCCGATTGATACGCTCTTCTCCCCGGTTTCGCGTGTGAAATACGAAATCGAGAACTGCCGTGTGGGTCGCCGCACAGACTATGATCAGCTGATCATTGAAGTTTGGACCGATGGTCGCCTGACACCGGACGATGCGCTGACGATGTCGGCTGCGATCCTTCGCCATCACCTCGATATTTTCGTCAGCTACGACAAAGACATCATCGAATTCGAAGCGAGCGAGAAACAGGTTGACGTTGAAAAAGAAGAGCTTCGCAAGAAACTCAATATCAGCGTGAACGAAATTGAATTGAGCGTCCGTGCTGCCAACTGTCTCAACAACGCGAACATTGTGACCGTGGGTGAGCTGGCGCAGAAGGCGGAAGCCGAAATGCTCAAGTATCGTAACTTCGGTAAGAAATCGCTGAACGAAATTAAGCAGAAGATCATCGATATGGGACTGTCACTCGGCATGACCTTTGATGCGGACTTGCTCAATCCCCCAGCCATCGACGACGAATAATTTATAGAAGAAGAGGTTCATCATGAGACACCGCGTAAGTAAAATTAAACTCGGTCGCCGAGGCGCACATCGCGAATCGATGCTGGCCAATCAGGTTTGTAGCCTGATTAAAGAGCGCCGTATCAAAACCACATTGTCTAAAGCCAAAGTGACCCGTTCACTGGCTGAGAAAATGGTCACACTCGGGAAAAAGGGAACGCTGGCGGCTCGCCGCAAAGCCATTTCCAAGCTGAAAAGCCCCGACCATGTGAAGGTGCTCTTCGAAGAGATCGCACCGGGATTCGCAAACCGCTCTGGCGGCTATACACGAATCACCAAGCTCGGTTCGCGCATGAGCGATGCTTCTGAGATGGCAATTCTTGAATGGATGGAAGCCGGAGCACCGGTCGAAGCCGAAAAATAATCCGGAGAACTCCTGATGAACAAAAAGACCTCTTAGCAGATTGCTTAGAGGTCTTTTTTAGTTTTAGTTCCAGAAAAGCAAAGGTTTAGCAAAATGAGTCGCAGCGCATTTATCACCGACATTATTGAAAAGGCTAAGGCCAACCCCCGCACCATTGTCCTTCCCGAAGGTGCCGATGAGCGGGTGACCGAAGCGGCGAAGACTATTGCCGCCGAAGGAATCGCTACGGTCGTGGTTCTCGGCGATGAAGCCACCGCCGAGCGGGCGGGCGCGGGCGTTACCGTCATTAATCCTGAACGCTCCGAAAAGCTCGACGACTATGCCTCCGCGTTTTATGAGCTTCGCAAACACAAAGGGGTGACCCTCGAAACGGCCAGAGAGACGCTGAAGCAGGTCAACTACTTCGGGATGATGATGGTGCAGTGTGGCGATGCCGACGGCTTGGTTTCAGGCGCGGCTCATTCTACGGCCGATACTGTTCGCCCGGCACTTCAAATCATCAAAGGGGCTCGTAAGGGCGGGATGGTTTCCTCGTTGTTCTTCATGGTTTGCGACAATGTTCCGTATATCTTTTCGGATAGCGGCTTGGTCGAAGACCCGAACGCAGATCAGTTGGCTCAGATTGCCGTTCAAAGTGCGCAGACCGCCATTCAATTTGAGATTCCCTCGATCGTCGCCATGCTTTCATATTCCACGAAAGGCTCCGCGTGCAATCCGTTGGTCAACAAGGTGGTTGAGGCTACCGCAACCGCGAAAAAAATTATTGCAGAGGATTTCCCGGGCCAAGGGATTGAACTCGATGGTGAGTTTCAGCTGGATGCTGCAATTGTTCCGTCGGTCGCCGCGTCCAAGGCTCCTGACAGTGCGGTTGCCGGAAAGGCTCGCGTATTGATTTTCCCAGATCTGAATGCAGGGAATATTGGCTATAAGCTCGTGCAGCGTCTGGGCGGCGCCGAGGCGTATGGCCCGATTCTTCAGGGGTTAAACAAGCCCGTGAATGATCTGTCGCGCGGCTGCAGCGTGGAAGATATTTTGGGTGTTTCCGCGATTACCGCGGTTCAGGCGCTAGGTTGTTAATACAGGACAAATAAAAATGAAAATTCTCGTCATCAATTCGGGGTCTTCCTCGATCAAATATAAGCTCTACGAATCCACCGGTGAGAATCACGACTTTGTGGTTCTGGCTGCGGGCGGTGCCGATCGGATCGGCATTTCCGGAGCCAGTGTGGATTGCAAGCGCAACGGCCAGGAACGCGAACATCTTTACCTCGATCTTCCTGATCATAAAAAAGCGATCAACGCGATTTTTGAACTGCTCACCGATCCGGAGAAGGATTCCCTGAAATGCCTCACTGAACTGGCCGGGGTGGGGCATCGCGTGGTTCACGGCGGAGAAGATTTCTCGAAGTCCGTTTTGATTGATGGCGATGTAATTAAGGCGATTCGTGAGAATTCCGTGCTGGCCCCGCTTCATAATCCACCGAATCTAATGGGCATTCAGGCCGTGTACGAACTGGTTCCCGATATGAAACAAGTGGCCGTATTTGATACAGCCCTTCACCAGACGATGCCACCGAAGGCCTATCTCTACGGGCTCCCGAAAACCCAGTACACCACTCACAAAATCCGTCGTTACGGATTCCACGGTACGTCTCACGGGTACGTGGCCGAGAAAGCTGCCGAAGCCCTTGGCAAACCCTTGGAAGAACTCAAGCTGATCACGTGCCACCTTGGCAATGGCGGTTCAATTACTGCTTTTGAAGGCGGAAAGTCCGTCGACACCTCAATGGGAATGACCCCGCTGGCTGGTATTCTGATGGGCACGCGCTCCGGCGATTTGGATCCCTATATCCCGTTGCATATCATGCAGACGCAGGACATGAGCGTGGAGCAGGTCAGCTCGCTCATGAACAAGCAGGGCGGATTGCTTGGGTTGTGCGGAAATCGCGATATGCGCGACACCATGGCCGGGTATAAACAAGGACTCGAAGGGTGCACCCAGGCCATTGAGAAATTTGTCTATGAAGTTCAAAAATATATCGGGGCTTACACCGCCGCATTGAATGGCGTCGATGGCATTGTCTTCACCGCTGGCGTCGGCGAGAACGAGCGGACGATCCGCAAGCTGGTTCTGGAAAACTTCACCTATTTGGGGTTGAAGATGGACAACGCCGCTAACGAAGCCAATGAGACGATGATTACCACCGCCGACTCTAAAGTGGCCGCACTCATCATCCATACCGATGAAGAAAAAGTCATTGCTTCTGACACCTTCGACATTTTGAACGCCGAATGATGAAAACGGCGCGTGCCCTTCGGGTCACACGCACTACATACAGAGTGCATCTGTAGTGGCGGCTTACCCGTTAGGGAAGCCGCTTTAGAGCGCATTGGGAAATATACGTTATGCAAAAAAAAACCTCTACCGCCTACGTCTGGTTCGATACGGAGTTCACCTCCCTCGATCTCGACGAAGCCCTTTTGCTTCAGGTCTCCGTCATGCTGACGGATAAAGACCTCAAACGCATCACGCCGCCCGAAGAGGATCTTAATTTGTATATCCGTCTTCCCGAGGATGCGAAGATCAGCGCCTGGGTGCAGAAAAACATTCCTGAGTTGATCAAAAAATGTCGCTCAACCTCCGCCGTACCGGTTGAAGAGGTGGATGAGAAACTCACCGCCTATCTTGACCGCTGGTGTGGCACCCCGACCAAGACCATTCAGAAGCGCCCGCTCATGGCGGGGAATAGTGTTTATAACGACTGGATTCTTTCCCGCAAATACTTCCCCGTCTTCACCAGCCGTCTACATTATCGTCTACTCGACATCTCTGCCTTGAAAATCCAGTGGTTTGATCTGGTCGGGGGAGAAGAGTTTAAAAAAGACGACCCACAGACCCTAAAAAAATATTTCCCGGAAGCCGACCTCCGCCGCTTGCGCCAGCACGATGCCTACTACGACATCATCGCCTCCGCCGCCGAGCTCGCCTACTACCGCCAGCACATGCTCTCCACGTAGAGCGACTCAGGCGGTCTTTCCCTCATTGTAGGGCGGGGGCCGTGACCCCGCCGAGATTCCGCGGTCACGGATCGCGGCTACAGATTTTCTGCTTTTTCCAAACATTGGAAAAATCGCGCGAAAAAGTTCCAAGGTCTGGACCCGAAGCGTAGCGAGCGTGCTTTTCGTATTCCCGAAAAGAAGAGACCACTGGGAGCGGCAAATATTTCTTCCAAGGTTTGGAATTTCAAATCATCGGCCGGGCGTGCTAGCGTCTTTTCTCTTTTAAATAAAGCAAACAATGAAGCCGCTGACGTATGAATATTGATCAGGTATACAAACAGGTTGTTGAAAAAGTCCTCCGAGAGGGAAAAAAGAAAGCCAACCGGACGGCCACGAAGGCCGTTTCCGTCAGTGGCTGTATGATCGATTACGACATGGCTAACGGCTTCCCGTTGCTCACGACTAAAAAGATGGCATGGAAGACCCTCCGGGTCGAATTAGAGGGATTCATTAAAGGCGTAACCGACAAATCGTGGTTTCAGGAGCGCGGTTGCAAAATCTGGAACGATTGGTGCACGCCAGCCAAAGTGCCTTACGGCCATGATGAGGCCTCCTATAAAGCCATGGCTGAGGAACAAGACCTCGGCCCGATCTACGGGTTCCAGTGGCGAAACTTTAACGGCCAGTATGACTTCGGAGCCGAAAACTTCACCGGCGGAATCGATCAGTTGGCCCGTGCGATAGAGACCCTGAAAACCAATCCGAACAGCCGCCGAATCCTAGTGAATTC
The DNA here is from genome assembly GCA_964476065.1 of uncultured Verrucomicrobiota bacterium. Lineage (GTDB taxonomy): Bacteria > Verrucomicrobiota > Kiritimatiellia > Kiritimatiellales > Tichowtungiaceae > Tichowtungia. The sequence continues at coordinate 66,532 of CAYYYX010000002.1, forward strand.
CTGGAATCCTCAGCAGCTCGGCCAGATGGCGCTGGTCCCGTGCCACTATTCCTATCAGTTGCTCTGTAACGATGGCGTACTGGACTTTCTCTGGAACCAGCGGTCATGTGATGTTTTCCTCGGTATCCCCTTCAATATTGCTTCGTATGGCCTGCTGTTGGAGCTGATCGCCAAGGAGTGCGGCATGAAAGCCGGCAAGCTGATTGGCTTCCTCGGCGATGCCCATATTTATGTAGATCATCTGGCTCAGCTGGATGAGCAGATGAGTCGCGAACCCTATGCTCCGCCGACGTTAATGCTGGACGGCTACGACTCGATCTTCGACTGGGAATGGAAGCATGCCACGCTCGAGGGCTATGAATGCCATCCCAGCATCAAAGGCAAGGTGGCGGTTTAATGATTGCGATTGTTGCTCGGTCTGAAAACGGAGTCATCGGGAAAGACGGCGGCCTGCCGTGGCGCTGCAAAGGCGACCTGCAGTTTTTTAAGCGCACCACGCTGGATCGGAAGATCGTGGTCGGCCGCACCACCTTTGAAGGTCTTCCGCCGCTGAAAGGGCGCGACATTTTCGTGCTGACCCGCAATCCCGCCGCACGGTTTGAAGGGGCAACCGCAATTTTCAATCTCATTGATGTTCCGGCGGATGCGATCGTCTGCGGTGGCGCGACGATTTATGACCTGATGATTCCTCGGTGCGACCAGCTACTGGTGACCACGGTGAAACAAGAGGTCGAGGGGGATACCTTCTTCAATGGCCAATGGCTGGAAGGTTTTGAGCCGACGGAAACAATCGAAGAGACCGATGACTATTCGATTATTTCCTACAAGAGATCGGCCTGTCCTCGCTGATCAACGCGTCTTCTCCATAGGAGACGCGGGCGGCCTGCGTCGTGCGGGCATTGCCACCCATATTCTGATTCGAATAATTTGACCCGAAGGGTTGACATTTTCTCACCAAGGCGCATCATAAGCGCATCAAAAAACAAAAAGGTGTTCACATTAGTGATGCGTTATGAGTACGTTTGAGGGGACAGGAATCAAAAATCTGAAGCTGCGCGGTGGGATTTACTACTGGCGGCAGAAGGTCGGGGGCATTCAATATTCTGAATCGCTACAGACCCAAGATCAGGAAGAGGCTCTGGTGCGGATGGCGGAAAAGGCGACGGCCGCGAAGGGCGGAACCCATTTAAAGGAGAAGAAAATGACAAAACAAAAAGATATTAGCAGTGAATCGGTCGATTGCTGGCCGCAACTGAAGGTGCTCGACTGCACCGTTCGTGATGGCGGGTTAATGAATAATCACCAGTTCAGCGATGATTTCGTGCGCACGGTTCACAAGAACCTTGTGGCAGCGGGTGTGGACTACATGGAACTTGGCTATAAGGCGGACAAAAAAATGTTCAGCCCAGATGAGTACGGTTTGTGGAAATCCTGCGATGAAGATGCGTTGAATCGCTTTTTCGGTGAAGAGGATCCCGGCATTAAATTCAGTGTGATGGCTGACGTGGGTCGAACCACGGAGAGCGACATTGTCCAGGCCGACCAGAGTGTGCTCGATCTCATTCGTGTGGCTTGCTACATCCACCAGATTCCTGCCGCGATGGATATGGCCAAAGATGCCAAAGATAAGGGCTATGAAGTGGCCATTAACCTGATGGCGATTTCCACGGTGCCGGAGTTCGAGCTCAATAAAGGGCTGGAGATGATCGGGAAGAGCCATGTCGATATGCTTTACCTGGTCGACAGCTTTGGTTCGCTTTACTACGAGCAGATCGAAGATCTCATGCGCCGCTATAAAGGTGCGATGGAAAACGGTCAGCAGATCGGAATCCATGCGCACAACAATCAGCAGATGGCGTATGTGAACACCATTTGTTGCGCCATTAACGGTGCGACTATGCTCGACTCGACCCTCGACGGCATGGGCCGCGGCGCAGGCAACTGCCCGACTGAGTTGTTGCTCGGCTTCCTCCGGAACCCCAAGTTCCACCAGCGGCCGATCATCGATGCCGTTGAAAAACTGATGGTGCCGATGCGCGAAACCGTCGACTGGGGCTATAGCGTTCCTTACATGATTACCGGGCAGATGAACGAACATCCGCGCACGGCGATTAAGGTTCGTGAAGGCGATCAGAAAAACGCATTTTTGAAGTTCTACGACGAAATGAACGACCAGTAGAGGGAGAGGGTTGAAGGTGGAGACCTGAGACTTGAAGAGTGGAGAGGGGAAGAAGCCCTACATTTTTCAAGTTTCAGGTTTCATCCTTCCTCCTTTTCTCTTATCTTCTCACCTTCTCACAAAGCCGGGGTGGCGGAATTGGTAGACGCACTGGACTCAAAATCCAGCGCTGGCAACAGCGTGAGGGTTCGATTCCCTCCCTCGGCACCACTTGACCCCTTGGGACTCCAAGGGCCAGACACTCCCCTCAACCCCTTTGTTATTGGGGCTTTCGTGAGTTTGATCCTCTTCCTTTTCAGACTCCTTGGGACAGCCGATCCCTGCCGAAGTCGGGTTTGGGGTGGCAGTAACCTGCTCTTCTAACCATTGCTGATACTCGGCTTCCCTCAAAACGTTGCGAAGCATTCCGAGGGATGAGCAGACGGATCGCTCGCCCAATCTCTTGCCTTTTCAACCGTTTTGATGGGGCGATCGGCCCCCGTTAAGCTGGATTAAGCATTGCCTTTAATCCAAGATTCGGCACTATCTTGGATTAGCGAGGGTTCTTGATCCAAGTTTCGGAGAGTGCTATGAAACGTAAATTGCAGGGCAGGTTTGTTACGATTTCGACGGTGGGCGAAAAAGCGCAGGCTTTTGTTCCGGCGCTTTTTCCTCCAGCTCCACCGATCGAATGGAGTGCGGAACTTCGCGGGAAGTTTGATCAGGCTCTGCTGGCTTTGGGCCGTCTGGACAGCGTTTCCATCCTGCTGCCGGAAACGTCGCTGTTCATCTATACCTACATTCGGAAGGAAGCAGTGCTTTCCTCGCAGATCGAAGGAACGCAGTCTTCACTTTCCGACTTGCTTCTTTTTGAGCTGGAGCAGCAACCGGGCGTTCCGATGGATGATGTCCAGGAGGTCAGCAATTATGTTGCCGCGCTGGATCACGGGCTTGCCCTTCTGAATGGCGGCTTCCCGCTGTCGAACCGTCTGATTAAGGAAATGCACGAGAAGCTTCTTTCTAAAGGGCGGGGGAGCAATAAAACGCCGGGCGAATTCCGGATCAGTCAAAACTGGATTGGGGGAACCCGTCCGGGCAATGCCGTTTTTGTTCCGCCTCCGCCGGAAGATGTTCAGGAGTGCATGGGAGCGCTTGAGCTTTTCCTGCACGATCAGCCGGAACATACGTCGGTTCTTCTGAAAGTAGCGTTGGCCCATGTTCAGTTCGAGACAATCCATCCGTTTCTCGACGGGAATGGACGACTCGGGCGCTTGCTGATCACTCTGCTGCTGTGCAATGAAAAGGTGCTGAAGGCTCCCATGCTTTATTTGAGCCTGTATTTTAAAACGCATCGGCAACGTTATTATGAACTGCTGAATGAGGTGCGGCAGTCCGGTGATTGGGAAGCCTGGCTGGAGTTTTTTGCCGACGCTGTGATCGAAACTGCGACGCAGGCTGTCGATACGGTGCAGCGGTTGATGGCGTTGGCGGAAAAGGATCGGAAGCGGATTCAGACGCTGGGCCGTGTTTCCGGTTCGGTGCTGGGGATTCATCACGCCATGATGGAACGTCCCATTGCATCACCGGTCTGGTTGAAAGGCAAAACCGGTCTCTCGTTGACAACGATCGGAACCAGCCTTAAGAAGCTAGAAGAGCTTGGTGTTGTGAAGGAGCTGACGGGTCAGAAGCGCAACCGCTTCTATGGTTATACGCAATACATCTCGATTCTGAACAGGGGAACAGAGGTTTAGAGGAGTTGGGCAATCCCGGCTGGACACAGTTCGCCTTACAAGATGTCGCCCTGGCGGGCGAACCGCGCTCCGCTTACTTCGCTTCGAGTCTAATGTTTGAAAATTGCTCAGCCTGCCTTGCGTAAAGGCAGGTTGATCATTAGTATTCATCACTTTTCAGGAGAAAATTATGCAAGACAACGAATATCGCCAGCAACGTATCGAAAACATGGAAAAGCTCGCGGAGGCGGGATTCCCAGCCTACGGCAATGCGTTTGATCGCACCGCAACGCTCGGAAAACTCCACGCGGATTTTGAAGAGGGCCAGCAAATTAAGGCCTGCGGACGGATCGTCGCGCTCCGAAAAATGGGGAAAATGGCCTTCGCACACCTGTCGGACGGCTCCGCCACATTTCAGCTGATGGTCAAAAAAGATCTGATCGGCGAGGAAAACTTCGCAGCCTTCAAACTGCTCGACCTCGGCGACGTGATCGGTGTCTCCGGCGAAACCTTCATTACCCGCACCGAAGAGCAGACCGTTCGTGTCAGCGAATGGACCCTCCTTTCTAAATCGATTTTGCAGCCGCCGGAAAAATTTCACGGCTTGCAGGATGTCGAAACCCGCTACCGCCAACGCGAGCTCGACCTGATCTCGAATGAAGAGGTGATGGACCTCTTCAAAAAACGGAGTGCGGTCCTGAGCGAAATTCGTCGTTTTCTTGAAGACCGCGGCTATTGCGAAGTCGAAACGCCCATGATTCAGGCGATCGCCGGCGGCGCGGCCGCCAACCCATTTAAAACACACTATCAGGCCCTCGGGACAGATATGGTTTTCCGCATTGCGCCGGAACTTTATCTCAAGCGTCTCATTGTCGGCGGCATGGACAAGGTGTTCGAGCTGAACCGGAACTTCCGCAACGAAGGGCTCGACCGCACACACAATCCCGAATTTACCGTCCTGGAAACGTATGAAGCCTACGGCGATATGCGCACCATGCAGGAACTGGTTCAGAGCCTCGTCACCCATCTGGCCGAGAAGATTTTCGGCGGACTCGAAGTCGAGTGGATGGGCAACAAAATCGATTTGACCACCCCATGGAAAGAGATTCCGTATCACGATCTGATCAAGCAGAGCCTCGGCGATGACTGGTTCGACAAAACGGTTGAAGATGCCCGCGCCAAAGCCGCCGAACTCGAAGTGGTTATTGAAGACGATTTTGACTTCGAAAAGATCACCCACGAAATTTACGACAAAACGATTGAAGGCACGCTCATTCAGCCGACCTTTATCACGCGCCTGCCCGCCGAACTCGTTCCGCTGGCCAAACCGTGCACCGACGACCCGACGCTCGTCGATGTGTTTGAATTGATCATCGGGGGCAAAGAAATTGCTCCGGCCTATAGCGAGCTCAATGACGCCTTTGAACAGCGTCGCCGCTTTGAATCTCAGGCGGGCGGCGATGCCTCGAAGATCGATCAGGATTTCCTCAGCGCGCTCGAAACTGGCATGCCACCCACCGGCGGAATGGGAATCGGTATTGACCGCCTCATGATGCTTCTGAGCGGATCCGATGCCATCCGTGATGTCATCCTCTTCCCGCAGCTCAAGCCGCGCAAAGTCGCTGAGGTTGCCGAAACCGAAGAATAGAGGCGTGAATCCGGGAATCATTATTTTGTGCGGAACCGCCGCTGCACTGGGCTTTGTGCATACATTGCTCGGGCCGGATCATTATCTCCCGTTTATCGTCATGACCCGCGCACGAAAGTGGAGCGTAGCGAAGACCGCGTGGATCACCTTTGCCTGCGGGCTGGGACATGTACTCAGCTCGGTTGTGCTCGGTCTGATCGGCATCGCATTTGGAATCGCCGTGATGAAACTCGAAGCCTTCGAGGCCTTTCGCGGAAATCTCGCGGCGTGGGCTCTGATCGGCTTCGGCTTCGCCTACGCAGGGTGGGGCATTCACCGCGGGGTTCGTAACCGTCCACATACGCATCTCCATTTGAAAGGCGATGGTGCCCCGGTTCACACTCACGACAACACGGGCGAGCACACTCATCCTCACGAGTCGCACGAGAAAGCCAACATCACGCCCTGGATTCTCTTCACCATTTTTGTGCTCGGCCCGTGCGAACCGTTGATCCCATTACTGATGTATCCGGCTGCCAAAGAGAGCCTGTTCGGAACCGTGCTCGTTGCCGCTGTTTTCAGTGGGGTCACCATCGCCACGATGATGAGCATCGTGATGGTCGCCTCGTGGGGTGTCAGCTTTGCGCGCTTCGATCATCTAGAACGCTGGTCGCACGCCTTCGCCGGTTCCGCCATCTGCCTGTCCGGCCTCGCCATCCACTTCCTCGGCCTGTAGGGATTGGGATATTGGATTGGTGGAGTGTTGGGTTGCGGGGTATCCCTGTAGCAATAACGTATGTCTGTGTGGACAGCCATCGTATTTTTCGGACTATTAATTTCTGCGTTGAGTTAATCCTGAACGGGTGTTTCCAACCCTTGGAAAAGCATCCGCGCCTCTCTCTCAAAGCACAGTGCCAATTTTCGTAGATACATCATTATATGATATATCTGTAAGCCCCGTCAGTATTGTTTGTTCATGGGGAGTTCCAAGCTTTGGAGACCAGGAGCGCACGTTTTCCAATGGTTGGAAACAATCTTTCCAGGGTTTGGAATTCCCATACATTTGAATGTGTGGAAATGGCGTGGTTTTCCAAGCATTGGAAAAATCATGTAATCCCATACCTCATGAGGTATGGGATCCTCCAAACCTTGGAAGCAGGCTGCCTGTCCGCCGTAGCCGCCTGACCTCCATAGCCTTGGCGACGGAGGTTGGCGAAGGAGGGAGCCTGCACCCATAATCTTTTCCAAACATTGGAAAAACTGGCGGAAAAAGTTCCAAGGTTTGGAAAAAGTTGGCGGAAAGTTTCCAAGGTTTGGAAAAAATTCCTGTACGCTGTGGCAAATGATCCGTCCGGTTGAACATCCTGAAACGATAGCCGCCACTGAGCGCTTTTTTGCGCCCGGCGGCGCGTTGGAGCAAGCGCATGAAGGCAATGAGTTTCCCTTCGAAGTTCGCCCCCAGCAGCAACAGATGGCCCGCGCCGTCGCAGAAGCGGCCGCCAATTCGTGCCACTTGGCCGTCGAAGCCGGAACCGGCGTCGGCAAGAGTTTCGCCTATCTCGTTCCCCTGATTCTCTCGGCGCTTTCCCGCGGCGAGCGCGCCGTCGTTGCCACCTATACGATCACCCTGCAGGAACAGCTGATGGAAAAGGATGTTCCGTTTCTACAGAAGGCGCTGGGAGTCGATTTTAAGGCGCGGCTGGTGAAGGGACGCTCGAACTATCTCTGCTTGCGACGGCTTGCCCGTGCCCGCTCAATGAGCGGCGATCTATTTGACCCTTCAAAGGTGTTTGAGGTCGACCGCATCCGCGCCTGGGCGGATACCGCGGTGGAGGGGAGTCGTCAGGAGGTCGATCCGCAGCCGAGCGCGGATGTCTGGAGCGCGGTTTGTGCGGAAAACGGAAACTGCCTCGGCAAAAAGTGCCCCGATTTCGATCGCTGCTTTTTCATGAAGGCGCGCGCGGGACTGCACGCGGCGAACCTTCTCATCGTGAATCATCATTTATTCTTCTCCGACATGGCGGTTCGCGCCGACGGCGGCGCGCTTCTTCCAGACTACGGCATGGTGGTCTTCGACGAGGCCCATCAGATGGAAAACGTCGCGGCGGGGCATTTGGGACTCCGGATTTCTCGCTACGCGGTGGAACACTGGTTGCGGCGCCTGTTTACCAAGGACAATCGCAAGGGGCTGTTTGCGGTGGCGCGCGACGGGAAGGGCGGGGACATCGTCAACCGGATCTGGGACGAGAGCGACCGGTTTTTCAAAACCATTCGCAATCATTGTAGATTGTCGGAGGCCAACAGCACCGTGCGCCTTCGCGAGCCGCCCGCGATTGAAACGCACCTATTGGATCGAATTTCAGAACTCAACGGCCATCTGCTCGGTGTCATGAAAGACACAACGGATAATCCCGGGCTGAAGGCGGAGTTGAAATCGACATGGATGAAGGGGAACTATTTTTACGAATCGGTTTCGGCATTTTTGCGGCAGAGCGAAGAAGGACACGTCTACTGGGCGGGGCTCGAAGGGCGCACGCGCAAGCAGACGGTCATTCATTCGGCCCCCGTGGATGTGGCCCCACTCCTGCACGACATGCTCTTTGAAGAAGTTCCGTGCGCCATCATGACGAGTGCGACGCTGGCGGTCGGTAAGGATTTAAGTTGGTTTCGCGGCCGCATCGGCGCGAACCACTGCGACGAACTGAAAGTCGGCTCGCCGTTTAACTACTCTCAGCAGATGCGCCTGATCCTTCCGCAGGGAATGCCCGAGCCAAGTGACGCCAAAAACTTTGAGGCGGCGATCATTAAAGTTTTGCCGCAATTCATTGCGCAGAGCGGCGGGAAGGCCTTTGTGTTGTTTACCAACACAACCCTGATGCGCCG
>CAYYYX010000003.1:0-69576 GCA_964476065.1 uncultured Verrucomicrobiota bacterium
CGTTCCAGCCCAACAGGTAACAACTGTTTTTTATAAATTATCTAACGGATTCAGGTATGTATAAACTGGTAATAGTTGCAATGGCGTTGGCTGGATTGTTGTTCACAGTGCCCGCTGTCGCGCAGGAACCGGAGGACTCTTCGATTTATGATAAAATCTGGGGTTATGCTGAGTTCGTCGACAATGACGATGCAACGGTGTTGCAGAGTCTGAAGTTTACGGGCCGCCTGCAGGGCGAGGCCGCTTATTTTAGCTCAGATGATCACGGCGACTTCGACGATATTGCCTGGCGTCGTGTCCGCGTCGGTGGCAAAGCAACGCTGTTCCATGATTTCTTTATTCACGTGGAAGCGGATCTCGATTTAAACCAGATAGGCTCCGACGATTTCTATAATCGCCTGACCGATGCCTACATCGGCTGGTCTCCCAGTAAAGCCTTCAAGCTGAAGGTGGGGAAACAGTCTGCCGGATTTACGCTCGATGGGGCGACGTCATCTAAAAAGCTCCTCACTCTGGAACGCAGCATTGTGGCGGGGAACCTTTGGTTCACCACCGAATATTTCACGGGGGTCAGTGCCTCCGGAACCGTTGACGGCTGGGACTACAAGCTGGGCGGGTTCTCGTCCGGCGGTGAAAATGAATTCGGTGATTTCGACAGCGGATGGTTCAGTCTGGCATCGATCGGACATGCTCTGAATGAGAATACAGACCTGCGGTTTGATTATGTTCACAATGAACCGGATTACTCAGGGGATGTCGGCACGAAAAAACTGACGGATATCGTATCGGCTGTTACCAAGTCGCAGTGGGGGCAATGGGGCCTTTGGACGGATCTTTCCTATGCTGTAGGCGACGATGATGCCGGCCAGAGCGATCTGATCGGCCTGCAGGTGATGCCGTTCTATGACTTCAGCGACACGTGGCAGGGGGTTTTCCGGTACTCAATGGTTCATAGCACCGATGGCCCCAGCGCGACATTAGGCCGCTATCCGAAGAAGAAGCTTTCCGGTAGCAAGTATGAGGATATTCAAGACTTTTTCCTGGGCGTGAACTGCTTCCTCTACGGCCACAAGCTCAAGTGGCAGACCGGCGTTGAATACAACATCGCCCGGAACGACTCCGTCGGGGACGACTATAGCGGCTGGGGTGTCACCACCGGTGTTCGCATTAGTTGGTAGCGGGATCAACGTGATGTTGGGTAGGGCGCTGCCTCCGGCGGAGCCGACGAGAGAAAATTGTTAGCCGCAAAAAAGCACAAAGAGCGCAAAAGTCCCCTCTTGCGGAGGGGTGCCTGAAGGGCGGTGTGTGTGTGTTTCCAACCATTGGAGGAAATGGTTCCTCGCAGAGGGCGCAGAGGTTTTCCAACCATTGGAAGAAAGGAAATCAAAAGTTCCAAACCTTGGAAAATTCTGTGTGTTCTTCGGCAAACCGCCCCCTCCATATTTCTGGTACATATATCATTATATGATATATCCAGCGTAAAGGGGAAATGCGGTGAGGGCACCGCATCTACGTTTCCAAAGGTTGGAAATTTTGAGGTTTCTGATACGGTATTCTTTCTATGAGGAAACAACAGCCAGAGCCCGATAGTTGGAAATACACACTCCCCGGAGAGTGGAACGTGCTGGCGGGTAAAACCGATGACGATAACGATCGGCTCAGCATCAAAACCGCGCGCCCCAACGACCTTTGGTTCCATGTGCACGGACTACCCGGCAGTCATGTCATTTTGCAGGGGCCGGACGGGGAAAAGCCCGACAACGCCACCATCAAAGCCGCCGCCGCCATCGCGGCGTGGCACAGCAAAGCGCGCAATGCGGGGACCGTTCCCGTTTCCTGTACCGAAGCCAAACACGTTTCCAAACCGCGCGGCGCCAAACCCGGCACCGTCCACATCAAGCGCGAAAAAATCATCAAAGTTCGTCCCGGCCTTCCGGCTTGAATCCTCGCAGCCTTCTAATAAACCCCTAATGCTCTCCTAACACGTCGTCTTCATATTCTGAACCGTACAAAGCGGATGACGGAAGTTGGAGGCGAAAGGAAAGACCTCCCGCCGGAGTCCGCACTAACGAACTCAGTTGAAAACTAGGAGACTCTAAAATGAAAAAAGTACTATTCAGTAGCATCCTCATCGCCGCCGTCGCACTCAGCGCCGTCGCCGAAGATAAAATCGTCCTCGATGGGTCCACCACCGTTGGCCCCATCGCCAAAGCCTTCGCCGAATATTTCATGTCGGCTCATCCCGACGTGAACATCACCGTCAGCGAGTCCGGTAGCGGCAACGGTGCCAAAAGCCTCGTCAACGGCGTGTGCGATGTCGCCAACATGTCCCGCCCAATGAAAGACAACGAATTCACTGCCGCCGCAGGGAAGGGCATCCAGCCCGTTGCTCATGTGGTTGCGCTCGACGGACTACCGATCCTCGTCAACCCGCAGAACCCCGTCAAAGGGCTCACCCTCGAACAGGTGCGCGACATCTACCTCGGAAAAATCTCCAACTGGAAACAGGTTGGCGGCCCGGATCTGAACATTGTTGTCATCAGCCGTGACACCAACTCCGGCACCTACGAAACCTTCGAAAAAATGGTCATGGCCAAACAGAAAATAACTGGAAAGGCTGAATACGTCGGCAGCAACGGCGCCATTCGCCAGCGCGTACAAAGCACCCCGGCCGCCATCGGCTATGCCGGACTCGGCTTCGTCGACAAAACCGTCAAAGCCCTCGAAGTCAACGGCGTCTACCCGAGCGGAGCCACTGTCCAGACCGGCGAATACCCGATTGCCCGCCCGCTCTTCATGTACACCAGCGGCTATCCGAAACTCGGATCCTCCGTCTACCAGTTCGTCACCATCCACCTGACCGAAGACGGACAGGAAATCGTCGAAGAAATCGGATTCGTCCCGGTAACGGCTTACTAAGCCTCAGCAACACAACCGAAAGAGCGGGTTTTCCAAACCTTGGAAAACCCGCGTTTTTGTTTTCCCTTCCGCTCCCGTTGAAATCCCGTATGCTGATTGGCCGATGTTTCAGGGAGCGGAAAAGATGGAACCTTCTACAACACCGTCAAAACATCCGACTGAAGGGGTGAGATTACACCTCGCCGGGCGGCTATTTCGTAACCATCAACACGCACGAAAGCCAGGCGCTGTTCGGCGCGATCATCAACGGGGAAATGGTGCTTAATGAGGCGGGGAAGATTGCCGAAGAGAAATGGCGTAAAAGTGCGGCCATCCGCAATTATATCCGATTTAATCCGCAGAATTATGATGTCGTGATGAATGTTGGAGAACCGCAGTTCCTTGGAGACCGCGCGCTCCTCGAACGGCCGAAAGTCGGGTTCCTTTCTTCGAGGGGTGCGGATGCCCCGCATGGCCGCTTGCCGGTCAAATTCGGCAAGGCCATTATCAGTGGATTTCTTTCTCCCATGGAGCGCGCGGTTTTCAACGCCGGGCTGGAGTATAAAAAGCCGCTTGCTCATCATCTCGCCCTTTGCCGTTCATTCGCGGTTAAATAACTCCTTCCTAACACGGGGCTAATCGTTTTCTAACATTGGGCGGGCATTCTCTGTCCCATGTTAGAAAACAGTTCAACAACTCCAGCGTCCAGACGAAGCCTGGTGATGAGCGCGAGTAGCAGCCGCTGGCGGCGCTTGGGTGCCATGTTGGGGCAAGGGTCTCTTTTTCTGATCACCTCTCTTTCCACTTTCGCGGTGTTCTTCATTTTCTATTTCATCGCCAAAGACGCGATCCCGTTTTTTCAACTGGAGGGCTTTAAGGAATTCTTCACGTCGACGAGCTGGTATCCGTCCGGTCATCCGGCCGAGTTCGGTGCGATGTCGATTTTCTTTGGAACGGCGATTGTGACGTTCGGCGCGGTGGTGGTTGCGGTTCCGCTCGGTGTTTCCGCCGCGGTTTGTCTGAGCGATGTGCTTCCATTTTCAGCGCGGCAGGTGGTGAAGCCGGTCATCGAAATTCTGGCGGCGATTCCGTCGGTGGCGTACGGATTTTTTGCACTGGTTGTTTTGGCTCCTCTTTTACAGGAGAAGGGCGGCGCGGTTCTTTCATTGGCTTCGTGGCTGGTCATCGGCCCCGTGTTGGTTTTAGCGATCTTTGTCTTGGGCGATCTGATTGCAGGTCGTGCACCGGAGCGATTCCAACGAATGACTCGTTGGGTGAGTATTCTATTTCTCGGTGCGGTGGGCTTTGTGTTGATGAAGAACCTAAGCGCGACGCTGTCGGCCATTGAGATTGCCAGCGGAACCAATGCGCTCAACGTTTCCCTCATTCTCGGGATCATGGCGCTCCCTACGGTGGTCAGCGTTTCGGAGGATGCCCTGCAAGCGACCGGTCGTGATCTGCGCGAAGGTAGTTATGCCCTCGGCGCAACCCGCGCCGAAACGATTGTCCGAACCGTCATCCCCGCCTCGCTCAGTGGAATTCTTGCAGCGGTCATTTTGGGCGTGATGCGGGCGGTCGGCGAAACGATGGTGGTCTGGATGGCCTCCGGAAACTCCGCGCGGTTGCCGTCGCCGTGGTACAACGTGTTGCAACCCGTTCGTACACTCACCGCCACCATCGCGGGCGATATGGGCGAGGCCGACCACGTCACCGGGTCGTCCCGCTTTCACGTCCTCTTTGCGATGGCGCTCTGCCTGCTCGCCTTTTCATTCATCATGAACCTCGTCAGTGAGGCCATTGTCCGCCGTTCGCGGAAGAAAATGGGTAAGTAAGGGATTGGAATAGTGGAATGAAGGATTGTTGGAATAATGGAATAGAGATGAGCAGGAGCTCTGGAGGAGTTATGTCTTTCCAGTCTCTAATTTTTCCCGTGTTTCAATATTCCCATATTCCAGTATTCCAATTTTCTGCATTTGAATTCCGGAGGAATGCATAATGCGTCTTGCGACCCGTAAACTTTTAGATCGATCTTTCTCCGGCATGGGGCTGGTTGCCATTGCTGTGATGGCGATGGCGCTGGTTGTCATTTTGGCTCCGATCATCGGGAAGGGCGCTGGCGCTTTCGTTTTCCGGGGAACGATTGAACATCGCAAAGTGATGTCCAATGTTTGGAACCGTGGCAACCCCGAACAGATGGCGGAGGCCATCGCGCAAACGGATGCCGCACGTCAGCCGATTTACGACCTGATTTCTACGTTCGAGGCCGACCTGAAAGAACTGCCGCGTGCGGATCGCAAACCCTATAAGCAACCGCTTCGCGATTTGAAAAAATCGATTGCCAGCTTGTTGGGGCCTGAGCCCGGCGCACGAACTCCCGTGTTGATGCGCCAGCAGTACGGCGCAACCCGGATGGACCGCGCAGACATCAAGCTTCAAGAAATCCTGATGACCGAAGAGTGGGACTATTCGAATCCCGATGTGATGGGTGTGTTGGTGAAAACCCCGCGACTCGAACAGTTCGCTGGAACCTCGCTGGAGCCGCTTTTCCAAACCTTGGAAGAAAACGTCGGTGCCCTGCTTCAGCCGCAGTTGACTTTCTATTGGCAGTTCCTCATCGACACCTCCAAAGACTCACACATTTTCGGCGGGATCGGCCCCGAGGTTCTCGGAACTCTTTATTTGACTCTCGGCGCGATGCTCTTCGCCATTCCGATGGGGGTGATCGCCGCGATTTACCTGTGCGAATACGCCAAAGAAGGGCGCGGCATTAGTTTTATCCGCACCTGCATCAGCACGCTCGCCGGCGTTCCGAGTATCGTATTCGGGCTCTTTGGATTGGCCTTCTTTTTGAACACCATTCACATTTCAGATTCGAAAAGCGTTCTCGCCGGATCGCTCACGCTCGCGCTACTGGTTTTGCCGACCATCATCCGATCCTCGGAAGAAGCGATCCTCGCTGTGCCGCGCGCCTATAAAGAAGCAGCCATGAGCCTCGGCGCGGGCAAGTGGCACACGGTGCTCACCGTCATTCTGCCTGCCGCGCTGCCGGGGATTTTGACCGGAGTGGTTATCAGCATGGGACGCGCCGCCGGTGAAACCGCGCCGATCATTTTCACTGCCGCCGTCAGCGTAGGCCGTCCGCTTCTTCCGTTGCAAACGCTCTCGCAACCGACGCCCGCGCTACCGTGGAATATTTATAATCTCTGTACCGAGCACGAAGCCGTTGACGAAATCCGCCACGTCCAATTTGGAATGGTCTTTACGTTGATCGCTATTGTTCTGTTGCTCAATACCGTCGCCATCATCATGCGCGCTCGCATCTCCAAAAAACTGAGAGGATAGGGAAAGTGGAATGATGGAATAAAGGAATGTTGGGGGGAGGGAGAGCGGAATGTTGGAATATTGGGATAAAGGAATGTTGGGATATTGGATGAATAGAGTCGTGGAATATGGGTCGGGAATTTTCCGATTCCATTGTTCCATCATTCCAGTATTCCATTTCCCCATGGAGGTTTTATGAGTGAAGAAATAAAAATGAAAAAGGCCGCGCATTTTGCGGAGTACGAAAAGGGTACGCCCGGCAAAAAGTCCGATCATATTAAAACGGAAGATTTTTCCGTATTCTATGGCGATTTCGAAGCCGTGAAAAAGGTGACCTGCGGATTTCCGAAAGGGCTCGTCACTGCCATGATCGGGCCGAGTGGATGCGGGAAAAGCACGATGCTCCGCTCGATCAACCGTATGAACGACCTCATCCCGCGGTGCCGGGCCAAAGGCAAAATGGTTTTTGCCGACGAAAATATTTATAGCCGGGATGTCGATGTGGTTTCGCTTCGGATGCGTGTCGGCATGGTATTTCAAAAACCCAATGTCTTTCCAAAATCCATTTACGACAACATCGCTTATGGCCCGCGATTGCAAGGCATCCGCAATCGAGCGCAACTCGATGAGCTCGTCGAGAACAGCCTTCGCCAAGCCGCTATTTGGGACGAAGTGAAAGATCGCCTCACCTCCAATGCGCTTGGCATGTCCGGGGGGCAGCAACAGCGCCTTTGCTTGGCTCGCGCTCTAGCTGTGAAACCCGAAATCCTGCTGATGGACGAGCCGACCTCCGCGCTCGACCCCAAAGCCACGGCAAAAATCGAAGACCTGATTGCCCAGCTGCGTGGGCAATACACCTTGATCATCGTTACGCACAATATGCAACAGGCCGCCCGCGTTTCAGATCTGACCGCCTTTATGTACGAAGGAACGCTGGTGGAATTTGGAGAAACGAAAGAAATATTCACTCGCCCCGCAAAGCAACAAACCGAAGACTACATCACTGGACGATTTGGGTAGGAAAAGAAGGTCAAATAGCGAATATAGAATAAGGAACCGCAGAAGGGACGATCCCCTCCATTGGAGGGGTGCCCGAAGGGCGGGGTGGGTTTTCTGCTTCCAGTTTCAAATTTCAAAATTCACTCCAAAGGAGATTCAATATGTCACAAGTATTCATGAACGAAGTGGAACGGCTGAAGCGCCAGATTCTCAGTTTGAGCGCGATGGTCGAAGAGCATGTCATGCTCACGGTTAATGCGCTGCGGGAACGCGACGAAGCAAAAGCCAAGCAGGTGGTTAACAATGACAACCAAATTGATGCCGCCGAAGTCGAAGTGGAGGAGGAGGGGCTTAAAATCCTTGCGCTTCATCAACCCGTTGCGATCGACCTCCGGTTTGTGACCGCCGTGCTCAAAATTAATAATGATTTGGAGCGGATCGGCGATATTGCGTCCAACGTCGCCAGGCGTACGCGGCGTCTTTGCCAAAATCCCGAAGTGGATGTTCCTTCTGAACTGATTGAGCTGGGCCGGCATGTTCGCGATATGCTCCACGACTCCCTAGATGCGTTTGTGATTCTTGATCCTGAAAAAGCGCTGGCCATTTGCGCCCGCGATGACCGTGCCGACGAGTTGACCCGAAGGGTTCGAACGCTGGCTCAAGAAGCAGCGGTGAATGATTCAGAACGCTTGCCTCTTTATGTGGATATCATCCTCGCCGCCCGTAATTTTGAACGTATCGGCGATCTGGCCACGAACATCTGTGAAGACGTCATCTATATGGTGCGTGGTGAAATTGTCCGGCACAAAGACCTTGCAGAGTGCGATTGATTTGTGCTGGCTCCGACCTATTGCCTCCATTACTCTGACGCGCAAGAAAGCTCTCTTATGAAAAACCATATTTTGATTGTTGAAGACGAAGAGGATATTCGCGAACTCGTTCGTTATAACCTCGAGCGCGAAGGGTTCAGTGTTTCTGAGGCGGAGTCTGGGGAAGAGGGGCTGAAAAAAGTTTTGAAAAAGAGACCCGACCTGATCCTGCTTGATTTGATGCTCCCGGGAAAAGACGGGATGCAGGTTTGCCGGGAACTCAAACAAAATGAAGAGGCCCGCAGCATTCCGATCCTCATGATGACAGCGCGCGGCGAAGAGAGCGATATTGTCGCGGGGCTCGAGCTGGGGGCCGAAGATTACATTGTTAAACCCTTTAGCCCTAAGGTGCTGATGGCGCGCGTTAAAGCGGTTTTGCGGCGTAACACCTCGCCCGAGCCTGCCGATGAAGCGGTTCTCAGTATCGGAGATCTCGTAATTCATCCCGGACGCCATCAAGTCACCGTGGGCGGAAAACCGGTGGATCTAACCGCCACCGAGTTCGGAGTTTTGCATCTGTTGGCCCGCCGTCCCGGTTGGGTGTTTACGCGCTATCAAATTGTCGATGCAGTACACGGCGAAGATTATCCAGTCACCGAACGTTCCGTGGATGTGCAGATCGTCGGGTTGCGTAAAAAGATGAAGAAGGCAGGCACGCTGATCGAAACCGTGCGAGGGATCGGCTATCGGTTCGGAGACGGGGCTTGATGAAAGCCAAACGAATTTTTTGGAAGCTGTATCCGAGTTATCTCCTCGTCACATTGCTTTCGCTGGCGGCCGTCTTTTTTCTCTCTTCATCGGCGCTGCGCCAGTTCTATGAAGGGCAAACTTCGGACAGTCTCAAGGTGCAAGCCTCTTTTGCGGGCGAGCAGATGCGGGGGCAATTCGGGTCAGACCAGCTTGCTCAGACGACAGATCGTTTGGGGAGTCAGACCTCGGCGCGGATCACGGTCATTCTTCCCGACGGGTTGGTCGTGGGCGAGTCTGAAAAAGCCCCGTCCAAAATGGGTAATCATCGCGTCCGTCCTGAAATACAGGAAGCGTTGAGCGGACGGATCGGAGAATCGGTCCGTTTCAGTAATACACTGAAGAAAAATATGATGTATGTCGCGGTGCCCGTTTTACGTGACGACGAGGTGATTGGGGTTGTTCGCGCGGCTCTTCCGCTCTCGGAAATGGAACAACTGTTCGACCCAATGCAACAGCGTATCATCTGGGGCGGTCTCGCCATTCTTTTGTTGGCGGCAATTTTTAGCTTGGTGATCTCTCGTCGCATTTCTCAGCCTCTCGAAAAAATTAAGCAGGGGGCGGAGCGCTTTGCCGACGGGGATTTTTCTCATCGGCTTCATCCCGGTGGGTCCGCCGAAATTGGTTCTCTGGCGGAAAGCATGAACAGCATGGCTGCTCAGTTTGAAGAACGTTTGAGCTCGGTGGTTCAGGAGCGCAATCAGCGCGAAGCCATCCTTTCCAGTATGGTCGAGGGCGTGTTGGCGGTCGATACCGAGGGCCACATCATCAGCCTCAACAAAGCTGCCGCGCATTTTTTCCAAGTGTTGGACCCTGCCACAGCCACCGGACGCAGTATCGAAGAGGTCTTCCGGAACGTGAAGCTACAGAAGTTTATCAGTGAAGTTCTCGAAGCGCAGGAAACCTGCGAGTGCGAATTTCAGGTGCAGAACAACGAACGGTTTGATCTGCAGGCGCGCGGCACCAACTTGCTCGGCGTGCAGGGCGAGCGGGTCGGCGCCGTCGTGGTCTTTAACGATGTCTCCCGCCTGCGGCGTCTCGAAAATCTGCGGCGCGACTTCGTGGCCAATGTCTCCCACGAATTGAAGACTCCGATTACCTCGATTAAAGGATTTGTCGAAACGCTGCTCGATGGCGCGATGAACGATCCTGCCGAAGGCGAGCGCTTCCTCACGATCGTTGCGAAACACGCCGACCGCCTCAACGCCATCATTGACGATTTGCTCACACTCTCTCGCCTCGAACAGGGAAGCATTGAAGAGCTAGATGTGTATCCGGCAAATTTGGCTGGGTTGATTCGTTCGTCGGTTGAGGTCTGTTCGCGCCGCGCCACGAAGAAAGGGATCAGCGTTCGGGTGGAGTGCCCGGAAGAACTCAGCGTCCGAGTCAGTCAGCCTCTCATTGAGCAGGCACTCATCAACCTCATCGGCAATGCGGTTAAATACAGCGCCGACGATAAAACCGTTAGGATTTATGTGCGGGCTGAAGCGGGCGAAACCATTCTCTCTGTAGAGGATCAGGGCTACGGGGTCGAATCCGAGCATCTTGACCGGCTTTTCGAGCGGTTCTACCGCGTCGACAAAGGCCGTAGCCGCCAAGAGGGTGGAACCGGGCTGGGTCTCGCCATCGTCAAGCATATCGCGCAGGTCCACGGCGGGCGTGTCGAAGTTCAAAGCACCTT
The DNA here is from genome assembly GCA_964476065.1 of uncultured Verrucomicrobiota bacterium. Lineage (GTDB taxonomy): Bacteria > Verrucomicrobiota > Kiritimatiellia > Kiritimatiellales > Tichowtungiaceae > Tichowtungia. Next base: position 10,516 of record CAYYYX010000003.1, read on the forward strand.
CGGGCAAGGCTCCGTCTTTGCCATCTTTCTTCCCGCCACATCCTAGTTTCCAAGGCTGGGAAAAACTGACGTTTATTTTTCCAATGGTTGGAGAAAATCGGTAGAACCTTTCCAATCATTGGAAAGCAACTGCGTTGCGGATTTAGATTTGTGAAAACAACCAGATGAAGACAATTGCTATCATGGGACTGGGGCTGATGGGCTCCTCGCTGGGGCTCGCGCTGAAGAAGCGCGGAGTCGATGTGGAGGTCCGCGCCTATGCACGCCGCGCCGAAACTCGCGATGCGGCGCTGGAGGTCGGTGCGGCAGACGCCGTTTTCAGCGATCCGGTTGAAGCGGTCCAGGGTGCGGACATGGTTGTTTTCTGTGTTCCAATTTTAAAGATCCCCGAGCTGGCGAAGGCCTGTTTGTCTGGATTGAGCCCCGAAGCGGTTCTGACCGATGTTGGAAGCACCAAGGCTGAACTCGCTATCTTAATGGACGGCCTTCTCGCTGGAACCGATGTCGTATTTGTCGGCTCGCATCCGATCTGTGGTTCCGAGCAACAGGGGATTGAAGCGGGGAAATCCAATTTGTATAAGGGCGCGGTGACGGTGGTGACTCCGCAGGCGGATGCGGTTGAAGGAACGGTCTCTGAAGTTTCCAACCTTTGGAAAAGTGTCGGGGCCAGCGTCCGCGTGATGAGCCCAGAAACACACGACGAAATTTTGGCCACGACCAGTCATTTGCCGCACATGGTCGCGGCGACATTGGTACGTTCTGTGAACGATGGTCTTTTTTGCGGAACCGGTTTTCTCGACACCACTCGTGTCGCGGCGGGATCGCCGGAGGTCTGGAGCGATATTGTCCAAACCAACGCGCCCGCGCTGAAGTCCGCGCTGAAAGTTTTTCAGGAACATCTCGATGAACTCAATTCACTGATCGATGCGGCTGACGGCGAAAAGCTGTCTGCATGGTTTGCCACTGCGCGCGATAAACGCAAGGAGCTTCTGGGTTAGCGCCCGCAGGATGTCTGGTGCCTAAAGAGGATTTACAAAATCATATGCATTTAAAAACGATCCATCCTGTTACAGCTTTTGGCGGAGAACTCCGCGTTCCCGGCGATAAAAGCGTTTCGCAGCGTATCGCCATGCTGGCGGCGCTGGCGAAAGGCACCTCTGTGATTCAAGGCTTCCTGACCGGTGAAGATGCGATGAGTACGCTCCATGCGGTTTGCGCGCTCGGGGCGTCGTCGAAATTCGAAGGCGATGTGCTGAAGATCACCGGCACCGGCGGAAAATTTAAAGAACCGGCTAATCCGCTCGACATGGGAAATTCCGGAACCGGGACGCGCTTGCTGGCGGGGTTGCTCGCTGGGCAGAAGATGACGGTGACGATGACGGGCGATGAATCGCTTTCGCGCCGTCCGATGGGTCGGATTAAAGATCCGCTCGAAGAAATGGGCGCGGCCATTGAGCTGACAGGCGAGGAGGGAACACTCCCCATGACGATTTCTGGAACGCCGTTGCACGGAATCCGCTACGAGCTTCCCATGGCTTCGGCGCAGGTGAAGTCGGCCGTTCTTCTGGCCGGCCTGTTTGCGGAAGGCAAGACGACGGTGGTTGAGCCGCGCCCGACCCGCGACCATACCGAAAAACTTTTCCAAGCCTTGGAAATTCCGCTGACGGTGGACGGGCTGGAGATCAGCCTGCAGGGCTTCGGCCCCAACGGCCCGGAGATTGAGGCCTGTAATTTGACCGTGCCGGGCGATTTTTCGTCGGCCGCGTTCTGGATTGCCGCCACCGCTGCGCGCCCCGGCGCAGAGCTGATTGTTCGCGATGTTGGCCTGAATCCGCGGCGCACTGCATTACTCGATGTGCTGAGCCGGATGGGTGCGCTGATTGAAACGGAGATGAGCGAGGAAGAGGGCGACCCGATCGGGACTGTCTTTGTCCGCGGGACTCCGCTTCGCGGAACGGAAATTTCCGGTGATGAAATTCCAAATTTAATTGATGAGCTTCCGATGATCGCGGCGCTCGGCGCACTGGCCGAGGGTGAAACGGTGATTCGCGATGCGGCAGAACTGCGCGTGAAGGAGTCGGACCGTATTGCGGTGACAGCGGCTCATCTGCGCGCGCTTGGCGTGGAGGTGGAAGAACATCCCGATGGAATGACGGTGCGCGGCCCGGCGGAGCTGACCGCGCCGGACGAAGCGCTGGCATCGCACGGGGATCACCGAATTGCGATGTCAATGGCGATCCTGGCAACGTTTGCCAATGCGCCGGTACGGATCGACAATGTGGATTGCGTGGCAACCTCGTATCCCGAGTTTTGGAGCCATTTAGAACAGTTGGGTGGCGAGGTTTCATAAGAAGCGGCTTATGATGTTTTGTTGTTTACATCGGATGTATGGCAACTATCATAGTTGGCATGTTTTGGAGGCAGTTATGACTACGGTAACAACATTAGATGTTCGCAGGCACTTGGGTGATATTCTGAACCGGGTGTCCATTCGACATGATGAGTATATTATTGAACGTAAAGGTAAGCCGTTGGCAGCAATGGTTCCGGTGAGCAGGTTGGAGGCGATGCGCCGCGCGGCCAAGGCTCATTTGCTGGATGTTCTTGGCGGAGAGAATTTGATGAGTGACGAAGAGGCGATGGCGCTGGCCAACGAAGCGAAACACGCCTCACGGAGAGCATAGTCCTATGCGGGTTGTTGTGGATTCCAATGTGTTTGTCAGTGCTCTGATGACTCCGAAGGGAACATCCGGTACGCTGCTGCGAAAGTTGGTGGAGGATGACCGGACGGTTTTCCTCGTTTCCCGCGAGACAATGGGCGAGTTAAAGCGGGTTTTGATGTATCCCAAAATCGTTAAATTACTGAAGTATTCTCCCAACGATGTGGCAAGTTTCTTAAGTTCAGTTGAAATGCTTGCGGAAGAGGTGGATGAGGTGCAGCCGGTTTTGCATGTCGAATGTCGCGATCCGGATGATGTGAAATTTATGTCGCTTGCGGTTTCTGGACGGGCGGATTTTTTGATTACGGGGGATGAAGATTTACTGGTTTTGGGGAAGATAGAGGAAATACCTGTGGTTACCCCAGCACAGTACCTTTCTCAGCTTGAAGGAGTGTAATGAGTAAAAAGAGAATTATAGCAATTGACGGGCCGGCGGCCTCTGGAAAATCCACGGTGGCACGCGCGGTGGCCAAGGAGTTGGATTGTACCTTCGTGGATTCGGGCGCGTTTTATCGTGGCGTAACGTGGGCGGCTCTTCGCATCGGCGCATCGGCGAAGAATTCGACAGAGGTTTTGTCGGCATTGAAAAAGTCGAAGTGGAATGTTTTTGTGCGCGATGGTGCAGTGGTGTTTTCCATTGACGGGTTGGAGCCGGATGATGAGTTGCGCGGGAAAGAGGTTCGCGAGGCGGTGGCCGATGTAGCCGTCATTCCCGCCGTGCGTACCTTTGTGGTGAAGAAATTGAGATCCCTGAAAAAATTTGGTTCCATCTCTATTGAGGGCCGTGATATCGGCTCAGTCGTTTTCCAAAAGACTCCATTTAAATTTTATCTGGACGCCACCCCCGAGGAGCGGGCGAAACGCCGCCATGCGGAGCTGGTCGCGAAGGGGGAAACCGAAAAGGCGCAGGAAGTGATGGATTCCTTGCAGCGGCGGGACGAAAAAGATTCTTCGCGCAAAACGGCACCTCTGATGGTGGCGGAAGGCGCGTATGTGATCGACACCTCCGGGCAGAGCATCGAAGAGGTTACGCAGACGGTTTCGAACCGCATTGCTGAATTAGAAACGCCGCATACGGAAGTGCTCGGAAGTCCGCGCTTCTATCGAGTGGCCTGTGATTTCTTAGAGCTTTTTCTGAAAACTTCAAATCGGTTAAAGGTGATCGGTGAAGGAAATATTCCTAAAGCTGGCGGATTGATTGTGGCTTCGAACCATTCTAGCTATCTCGATCCACCGGCAGTCGGCGCGGCGACCCGCCTTGTGCGCACCACCCATTTTATGGCGAGGGACACACTTTTCAAAAAACCTCTGATGGGGTGGTTTCTGCGAAATGTGGGGGTGATTGCGCTGGATAGAGAAAAAGGCGATGTGCGGGCCATGCGAAAGGCGATTCAGCTTTTGAAGGGGGGCGCATCCGTTGCGTTGTTTCCGGAAGGGACGCGTTCGGAGGATGGGACGTTGCAACCGCCGAAGCCGGGCATCGGATTTCTCGTCGCCAAAGGGCAAACACCGGTGCTTCCGGTTTATGTTCACGGATCGTATGCCGCGTGGTCAAAAAGTAGCGGGGGCTTGAAGCATCTGCCCATTACCGTGATCATTGGACGATTGATCACACGCGAAGAAATTCAGCGCCTCGGGAAAGGCCGCGAGGCCTACACAAAAATCGGCGAGTTGATTATGGAGCGTATTGCGGAACAAAAAGAAAACTTTGAAAAAGGACAAAATTGATGAGTAAGCAGACAAAAACAGCAATTTCCCCGACCCGTGAAGAGAATTATCCAGAGTGGTATCAGCAGGTGGTTCGCCACGCCGAATTGGCGGAAAACAGCGACGTGCGCGGGTGCATGGTGATTAAGCCGTGGGGCTACGCTCTTTGGGAAAATATCCGCACCGGACTGGATCGGTTTTTCAAGGAAACGGGCCATTCGAACGCATATTTTCCTTTGTTTATCCCTGTGAGTTATTTGGAGAAAGAGGCCGAGCATGTCGATGGCTTTGCCAAAGAGTGCGCGGTGGTGACCCATCATCGGTTAGAGCAGAACGCAGACGGCAAGTTGATTCCGGCCGGCAAATTGGATGAGCCGCTGGTGGTGCGCCCCACATCCGAAACCATCATTGGTGCGACCTATGCCAAGTGGGTGCAGAGCTACCGTGATTTGCCGATTCTCATTAACCAGTGGGCCAATGTCGTTCGCTGGGAGATGCGCACGCGTCTGTTTTTACGGACCGCTGAGTTCCTTTGGCAGGAGGGTCACACCGTCCACGAAACCAAAGACGAGGCGTGGGAAGAAACGGTCAAAATGTTGAATGTCTATAAACAGTTCGCCGAGGAGTACATGGCGATGCCCGTGCTGACGGGTGAGAAAACGGCCGGCGAGCGTTTTCCCGGTGCGGTCAACACGCTGTGCATCGAAGCGATGATGCAGGACTGCAAAGCGCTGCAGGCAGGAACCAGCCACTTCCTCGGTCAGAATTTTGCCAAAGCCTCGGGAATTAAGTTCCAGTCGCGCGAAGGCCGCGAGGAAGTTGCGTGGACGACTTCCTGGGGTGTTTCAACGCGTTTGATCGGCGGAATGATTATGACGCACGGCGACGATGACGGAATGATCATGCCGCCGCGCCTCGCGCCGAGCCATGTTGTGATTCTTCCGATTCTCCGGAAAGGTGCCGATGAAGACGCCATTTTGAAGTACTGCCATGAGACTGCCGCGATGCTTCGTGAGCAGACCTATGCCGGTCGACCGGTGGAGGTTGTGGTGGACAGTCGCGATGTGAATGCCGGCGAAAAAGGCTGGGGCTGGGTCAAAAAAGGTATTCCGGTTCGTGTTGAAATCGGTCCGCGCGATATGGAAAGCAATTCGGTTTTTGTGGCGCGCCGCGATAAGGGGCCGAAGGAAAAGTACGGTCAGGATCGTGTAGAGTTTGCCGCCTCCATTCCTTCGGTGCTCGAAGAAATGCAACAGGGACTCTTCGAGCGGGCCTGTGCCTTTCGCACAGAGCATACTCGTGAGATTAATGGCTGGGAAGATTTCGTCGATTTCTTTAAGACGGGGGCTGGCGGGTTTGCCTTGGCGCATTGGGATGGAACGGAAGAGACAGAGAAAAAGATTAACGATGAATTGTCTGTAACGATTCGTTGTATTCCGTTTGATTACGAGGATTCAGGTTCGGGCGAATGTATCGTGAGCGGTAAGCCGAGTAAGGGCCGCGTTGTGTTTTCAAAAAGCTATTAGTTGAAAGAGGAGCGTACGATGGCAAAAGGACGATTTAATATTAAGGGAACCAAGGACTTTTTGGTCATGGCTGTGTTTTGTGCATTCCTCTGTCTCTGGTCGGTTCGGGATGCTTGGTTCCCCTCCAAAAAGGTTTTGGAAAAACATCCGCAGACCGTCGAAGTCGCTATGGAAGTCTCAGGGGTGATTAAATCGCTTCCGCTGCATCCAGGTGAAGAGTTTGCTGGAGCCGTCGTTCTAGCCACGATTTATGATGACTCGTATCGAGAGGCCCTCGCATTAGCGGAAGCTGAATTTACGGAGGCCAAAGAAACGCGGGTGGGAGTCGAGGTGGCACTTGAAAAAGTGCTGGCTGCGCGTGAGGCGTTGAAATCCTGCTCGTTAAGAAATACAGATATTATAATGGAAACCTCTCACGGCGAAGATGCGTTGGCTGGGAAAGTTTTGAAGCATCTGGTGAAACGCGCAACACACGTAGATGCAGGGGATCCGGTTCTCTTGGTTCAGCCGAAGGACACCTTTTATGCGTTCAACAAGTCACTCGCACTGTTCTCTTTCATGGGCCTTGTCGTGGCGCTGGTCTTCCACCGGATCGCCTCTCATTAGTAAAGGTTTCCGATATAGGACTTGACCGAATTCTGATCATCACTAAGATAACTCACTTGTCTAGGTGCTGTAACCTGTTACAGCCAAGACGATTCTAAATGGAATGGGAGAGGGAAAATGACAAAGAGAGAGTTAGTGGTTCGCATCGCAGAAGAAACGGGTCTAATCCAGCAGGATGTTATGGCCGTTCTTCAAAAGTCGCTTGATCATATTACTGAAGCGTTGGAAAAAGGTGAAACCGTTGAGTTTCGGAATTTCGGTGTTTTTGAAATCGCCGTTCGAAAGTCACGGATCGGCCGCAACCCCAACAAACCCGAAGACGTCGTCACCATTCCTGAACGCCGAGTGGTTAAATTCAAGCCCGGCAAAATCATGAAGCAACGCATCACCGGCATTTAAGAGACCTTTTACCATGTCCTCAAGTTCCTTTCAGCCCCTTCAGGGCATGTCCGACATTGCCTCGCCGGATATTTATTTCTGGCAGATGATCGAAGAACGTGCGCGCGAAATTTTCGCGCGTTACCGCTTTCAGGAGATCCGTACGCCCATCCTCGAAAAGACCGCTCTGTTCACCCATTCGCTGGGCGACACCACCGATGTGGTGACCAAAGAGATGTACAGTTTGGAAGACCGTGGCGGCCGCAGGCTTTCTTTGCGCCCCGAGGGAACCGCCGGAGCGGTTCGAACGTTGGCTGCTGGGAGTGAAGAGACTGCGAATGCTCGGGTCTACTACATGGGCCCTATGTTCCGGTGCGAACGTCCGCAAGCCGGTCGTAAACGTCAGTTTCATCAAATCGGAGTCGAAGCCATTGGTGCACCCAATCCGCGGGCCGATGCCGAAGTGATCGCGTTGCAACTTCACCTCCTTTCCGCATGGGGACTCGACGGTGCAAAAATCCGATTGAACACCATTGGTCTTCCTGAAGATCGCGCCGCCGTGCTCGAGGGGCTACGCGAAGCGATTCGTCCGCGATTAAGCGAACTGCCCGAAGAGGCACAGCTACGATTTGAAACCAATGTTCTCCGCTTACTCGATTCCAAAGACGAAGCGGTGCAGAAGGTGATTGCCGATGTGCCGCCCGTCATAGAATTTATGAGCGCCGAGTCGCGCGCTTATCTCGACACCGTTATCGAGACGCTTCGGAGTCTCAAAATTGATGTGGAAGTTGACCCAAGCCTCGTGCGCGGGCTCGACTATTACGTTCACACCGTTTGGGAAGTCGTTCACGGCGGCCTTGGCGCACAGAACGCGATTTCCGGCGGTGGTCGCTACCGCATTCAAATCGGCAACAAAACGATCGACGGCGTGGGCTTTGCGATGGGGGTCGAACGAATGATCTCCGCGCTTCAATCCAATGGAATCGGCGCGGATCAATTTGCACCCAAACCCGCCGTATTTATTGTTTCGCTCGGCGAAGAAGCCTTGAAGGAAAATATGCTCTTGGCCCAGATGCTTCGTCAGCGCGGCATCGCTTGCGAAATGGAACTGACCAACCGCAAAGTCAAAGCGCAGATGAAACGCGCCAATAAAAATGGTGCGAAGCTCGTCATCATTCGTGGCGACATTGAACTGGAAAAAGGAATTTTTGTCCTTAAGGACATGAACGAAGGCACGCAACGCGAGGTGGAGCTGCCAGATCTAATGGAACTTCTGTAAGGGCGAGATGCATCTCGCCCCTGCAAATAAAAAATGGAACTGAATATCATGCATCAATATAGAACACACACTTGCGGAGAACTTCGCAAAGAACACGTTGGACAGACCGTACGCATCTCCGGATGGGTCAACACCATTCGCGACCACGGCGGCGTCCTCTTCATTGACTTACGCGACCACTACGGTCTCACCCAGATTGTCATCAATCCCGACACGCCGTTCTACAAAGACATTGAGCACTGGCGTGTAGAGACTGTGATCTGCTTTACCGGCGAAATCGTCGCCCGCGATGACTCCGCTGTGAATCCAAAACTCGCCACCGGGGAAATCGAGCTGGTTGCCCAAACGATGGAAATCCTCGGCGAATCACAGGTGATTCCGTTCCAGGTCAATAAAGAAGAGGAGTGCTCCGAAGCGCTTCGTTTGAAATACCGTTTCCTCGACCTGCGCCGCAAAAGCCTGCACAACAACATCATCCTTCGATCCCAGGTGATCGCCCGCATGCGCGAACTGATGACCGCGGAAGGCTTCATGGAAATGCAGACGCCGATTCTCACCAGCTCTTCGCCCGAAGGCGCGCGCGATTACCTCGTGCCGAGCCGTGTGCACCCCGGCAAGTTCTATGCGCTTCCGCAGGCTCCCCAGCAGTTTAAACAGCTGCTCATGACCTCCGGTTTTGACCGCTACTTCCAGATTGCTCCCTGCTTCCGCGACGAAGATGCCCGGGCCGACCGCTCGCCCGGCGAGTTCTATCAGCTCGACATGGAAATGGCCTTCGCCACGCAAGATGATGTCTTTGAAGTGAACGAAAAACTTCTCGCCGCCATCTTCTCTGAATTCAGCGACAAGACCATCGACAGCACCCCGTTCGTTCGCATCCCGTTCCTCGAAGCCATGGATAAATACGGTACGGACAAACCCGACCTGCGCAATCCGCTCGTCATTCAGGATGCGACGGAAATCTTCCGCACCTGCGGCTTCAAAGCCTTCGCGGGCGTCGTCGAAAAGGGCGGGGTGGTCAAAACCATCGCCGTCAAAGGGTGCGCTGACAGATCCCGTAAATTCTTTGATGGCATGATCGCATTCGCGCAGTCCGTCGGGGCCAAGGGCCTTGGCTACATCAGCTGGATCAACGGCGAAGTGAAAAGCCCCATTGCTAAATTCCTTTCCGACGACGAAATCGCCGCGCTTAAAGAACTCGGCGGCGTTGAAGACGGCGACACCATGTTCTTTATCGCCGACAAACTCAAAGGTGCTTGGAACATCGGGGGTCACGTTCGCACCGAACTCGGACACCAACTCGACCTGCTCGAAAAAGATGTCTTCCGCTTCTGCTGGATTGTCGACTTCCCGATGTACGAGCTCGACGACGACGGCAAAGTGGAATTCTCCCACAACCCGTTCTCCATCCCGCAGGGCGGAATGGACGACCTGCTCAACAAAGATCCGCTCGATATTTTGGCCTACCAGTACGACATCGTCTGCAACGGCACGGAGCTCTCTTCGGGCGCGGTTCGAAACCACAGTCCTGAGCTGATGATCAAAGCCTTCGAAATAGCCGGTTACGATAAATCCGTTGTGGAATCTAAATTCCCAGCGCTTTACCGTGCGTTCCAATTTGGGCCGCCGCCGCACGCCGGAATCGCTCCCGGGGTCGACCGCATCGTCATGCTTCTGGCAGACGAGCCAAACATTCGCGAAGTCATTGCCTTCCCGATGAATCAGAGGGCCGAAGATTTGCTGATGAACGCGCCGGGCGAAGTCGACTTCACCCAGCTGCGCGAACTGCACCTCAAAGTCAATCTGCCCAAGAAACAGGAAGAAAAAGCAGCTGAATAGAACGGCTCCGCCGGAGGCGTCGCCCTACCTATATTTTCCAGTTGTCTAGGTAGGGCGAACTCTCCGAGTGAGCCGCTTCAGAGGTTCCAATGGTTGGAACTTTTGGGCTCCGTTTTTCCAAACCTTGGAAAACGGAGCCTTTTTTTTCCAGGTATTGGAAAAACGCACCGTTGACATCCGAAACGGATGCGTTATGGTTCCTTTATGAGCACAATTACACTAAAGAACGTTCCAAAGGGTCTGCATACGGCGTTGAAATCTCAGGCAAAAACGCACGGGCGGAGTTTGAATAAAGAGATTATTTGCACATTGGAGAGCCTTTTTTCTCCGGGAACCCCGGATCAAATACTCCATGAGGCACAGACGGTTCGTGAAAGCATGGGCGTGTATTTGACACAGCGCGAACTCACCGAGGCAAAGGAAGAGGGCCGCGCGTGATCGTTGTAGATGTCAACATCATCGCGTATTTTTGGATTCCTGGCGAGTTGACCGAACTGGCAGAAAAAGCGTTGCAGAAAGATCCGGACTGGGTGGCACCCCAACTTTGGCGTTCTGAATTTAGAAATATCCTCGCCCGATATCTCCGTCGTGACTTGATTAGTGCAGAAAAAATACTTCGTTGTCTCAATGGAGCAGAATCTCAGATCAAAACCTATTCAATCCCATCCGTGCGCGTCATGAATGTGGTCGAAGGTTCTACCTGCTCGGCCTACGACTGCGAATACGTGGCGTTGGCTGAAAGTCTTGGCGTGAAGCTGGTTACCGCTGACAAACAGATCTGCAGGCAGTTTCCAAAAATCGCGATCAACCTCAAAGAGTTTGTTCAGTAACTTCGATTATTTCCTGCCGCTGACGCAGGATCGCTTTGGATGTTGCGCAGAGATGCTCATCCCGATAGGGGATAGAACGACGCTTATCAAAAGTTCCAAAGGTTGGAAAAATGGATGGTAGTTCTGATGGCGAAGCAATCGTGCCGTTGCCCATTTGATGGCCCGGCTCGGTTTCTGCTATGAAGAACCCCGCTTCGCGCATTGCACCGCGCACGGGCATTGACGATGAATAGGTCAGCAATACGCCGTTCGGCTTCATCACTCGATGCAGTTGTTTGAAAAACTCCACGGTCCAGAGTTCCGGACAGTGCTGGCTCGAAAACGGATCGTGAAAGACAACGTCAAAGACGTTGTCTTCAAGATTTTGGATTAAATATCTGGCATCCCCAAAACGGAGGTCAGTTTTTCCAAGGGTTGGAAAATCTACTGGGCCGTTAAGGAGCAGAGAGAGCGTTTGGTTCCAGTCGACCGGATCTTTTTCCAATGTTTGGAAACTTTTGGCCGCGGCGCGGACAATTCGTTTGTCCATCTCCAGCGCGGTGATGTCGATGTTGTGTTTGGCACCGTTTGCCGCGCAGAGGGAGGCGAGCGAGTTATTGCCGAGTCCAAAGCAGACGTCGAGGAGTTTGAGGTTTGAGGTTTGGAGTTTGGAGGCCAGTTCGGACGGTTCGACAAACTTCTTGTCCGCCTCCAGCCGTGCGCCCGTCTTGGTGTGGTAATGCTCTTTCCAATCCTCGGAAAAGAAGGTGATCGATCCATCATCTGTGATAACCGGAGTTGGCTCTGCTTCTGTTTTCAAGTGTCCAGCTTCAAGCGGGTCGCCCTGTGTGATCTCTCTCATTCTCATTTGCTGGATTACGTAGTCAAGGAATTGACCTTTTTCGAGGTGCCAGTGCGGGGCGATGAGCTGGTCGTCCGGCGTATCGGTGGATATGCGCATGACGGGGATGTCGGCAGGGATGCGGCGGAGGAAATCGATCAGCCCTTCGGCGTATTCCCAATGATTCAGCACGGTCGGCGGGTTTTCGGCCAGTTCGGTTCCCTTCATAATGTGCAGGTTGTGAATCTTGATTCCAGAGATTGGAAGTTTTGCCAATTCCCCTGCGGTTCGACTCCAGTCATTAGGGGTTTCTCCGGGCAGGCCGAGAATAATATGCGGGGCGACATGAATGCCGCGTTCGGCAAGGGCGAGAATTGCCTGTTTGCTGCATTCCCAGTCGTGACCCCTATTGATCATTTTTAGCGTTTCGTCATGTGCCGTCTGCACACCGAGCTCTAACCACACCTCATGAGGTGTGGTTAGATTCTGGAGGAAGTTGAGGGCGGTATCTGGCAGGCAGTCGGGGCGCGTCCCAATGCTGATGGCCTCGAAGTCGAATGCGGAAAGCAGGTCAATGATTGCCTGTTGTTGGTTGGGATCGGTTAGGTCGGCGGTGAAGGCCTGAATGTAGAGCATGAACTTTTTGGCTTTGTAGCGGCGTTTGGAGAATTTAATTGCTTCTTCCGCTTGTTCGAGCGGGCTTTCCTGCCGTTGGGTCTGTTGCGCTCGTGCTCCGTTTTCGGAGCAGAAGGCGCAGCGTCCATGGGGGCAGGAAGAGGAAATTTCAACGGGAATGCGGAACAGCGGCTCGCCGTACCGTTTGATCATCCACGGCTTATATTGAACAAACGGGGTCATTGTACGCTAATTTGTGATGCGAGGGTTGCGACAGATTCGGGGTCGATGACTCCCGGCAGGGTGGTTTGGGCATTAGCGGATCCGCAGGCTAGGCCGAAGATAAACGCCTCGGTTAGTGAACTTCCTTTTTGAAGCGCGAAGGCGATCCCGGCGTTGACGGAGTCACCGCATCCGAGCGTGCTTTTCACCTCAACGGATGGAATGGAAAGCTGAACGGTTTCGTTGGGTGTGACGAGCAGGGCAGAGTCCGCGCCTTGTGTGATCCCGACCGCGCCTGCACCTTGAGCAATCAACTCCTGAGCGGCTTCTTCGATGTCTGAAATCCCGGTGGTTTTTAAAAGCTCGGCCGCATTGATTTTTGCGAGGGTCGGACGGCTTTCAAGTGCGGCGAGCAGCGGCTTGCCGGGCGTGTCGATGAGTACCGTTTGGTTTTCAGTTCCTTGCAGGAGTTCGCGGTAGATTTCTTGCGGCACATGGGCGGGAAGGGTGCCGGAGAGAATGATCACATCACTCTGTTTTTCCAATGTTTGGAAACTTTGGAGCAGATTTTTCCAATGTTTGGAAACCAGCGGTTCGGAGTCTTCGATGATTTCGGTGAAATCGTGCGCGTCGTCGGCCAATAGGGTTTGAGCGGTTCGGGTCGGAACATCGGTTTCGACAAAGGCGTGTTCAATGCCTTCTTCGTCGAGCAGGTGTTTAATCGTTTCGCCGGTTTCGCCGCCGGCGAAGCCGAAGAGCAGAGAATCAGCTCCTAGGGTTTTGAGTGCGCGCGCGGTATTGGTCGCTTTGCCGCCGACGGATTGCGTTACGGAGCGGACGCGGTTGACCGCGCCGGTTTTTAGGGTTTTTAGTTCCAGCGTCCGTTGCAGGGCCGGAAATATTCCGCAACATAAAATTTTCATGAGGGAACTCTACTCGTTGTTGTTTTTATTCGAAGCTGCGCAGAAGTTTGATTTCGTCGGCCCAGATTGCGGGGTTGGGTGTTTCGAGAATGAGGGGCATGTCGTTGAAGCGATCGTCGGCCATGATGAAGCGGAAGCAGTCGAGTCCGATAAACCCTTCGCCGAGGCTGTGGTGCCGGTCGACCCGCGTGCTGAGATCCTTTTTGGAGTCGTTGAGGTGCATTCCCTTCAGGTAGTGGAACCCGACGATCTGTTCGAATTGATCGAAGGTGTCTTTGCAGGCCTCGAGGGTGCGTAGGTCGTAGCCGGAGGTGAAGCTGTGGCAGGTGTCGATGCAGACCCCCACGCGGCTTTTGTCGTCCACTTGATCGATCATTCCCGCAATCTGTTCAAAGCGGTAGCCCATGTTGGAGCCTTGTCCCGCTGTGTTTTCGATGACAGCGATCACACCACTGGTTTGGGCGAGCGCGAGATTGATCGATTCGGCGATGGTGGCGATGCATTCGTCTTCGGTGCATTTTCTAAGGTGACTGCCGGGGTGAAAGTTGAGGCGGTCGAGCCCGAGCTGTTCGCAGCGTTGCAGTTCGTCGAGGAAGGCTACACGCGATTTTTCAAGCCCCTCGGCTTCGGGGTGGCCAAGGTTAATCAGATAGGAGTCGTGCGGGAGAATTTGGTTCGGCGAAAAGGTGCCGTTGCAGTTTTCGTTAAAGGCGGCAATGCCATCGTCGGTCAGCGGGGCAGAGTTCCACTGCCGCTGATTTTTGGTGAAGAGCGCAAAGGCATCTGCTCCGATGGCTTTGGCGTTCTGTGGGGCATTTTGAATGCCGCCGCTTGCGCTGACGTGGGCTCCGATGAATTTCATATCTTTCCTAACGGTTCCTAAGATATTTCAGATGTTGAATGGGACAATTTCGCGTAGACGGATCGGTCTTTTACCTGTTTTTCCAAACCGTGGAACCAGCTGCGCTGGATTTCAGGGCTTCGCCTTGCTCGTTGGACATCTTTTCCAAAGGCTGGAAAAGTAGCAAGCCGTAATGCGGTTACTCATCGTCGACACGGAGGATGCGGCGTTCCCCCTGATAGTCGACAAGGACTTCGGTTCTCCCAATTTGAATGATGCGGGTGCCATCGATTTCTCGTCCTTCGGTAAGCATTTTTCCGTTAATGAAGACCATTCGCTGGCCGCCGCCGGATGCGAAGCCGGTCAATTTCAGTTTCGGCCACCGAGCCTCAGGGGTTTTTTCAATTTCCTTTTTCGCCGGAGCCGGTTCCTTGACTACGACGGTTGGTTTTGTGTTTTCGACCTGTGCGGGAGGTGCGGTGCGAAGAAGTTTGACGGCGCCAAAGGCGATCAGGATCAGCAAGACAATCGCGATCAGGATGAGCGGGAGTTTTGTGGGAGTCTGTTCCGGTTTGTTTTTTTTGGCCAGCGGTTCCGGGATGGCGGAAGGCGGGGCGGGGGGCGGTGCTTCCGGCGGCGGAATTACGGCGGCCTCTTCCCGTTTTCGTTTCAGTGCATCTTGAATCAAACTCATAGAACGTCCTTGGGGCATTGGAATGATCGAGGGGTGGAATAATGGAAGAATGGATCGCTGGAAAAAGAGAATGCTGACGGGGAAATCAGCTGAGATGTTTTCCTCTTTTCAATACTCCAATATTCCATCACTCCAATACTCCTCTTTAAATTACACTGGCCAGTTCGTGGATTGCATTTTGGATATCGGCGGTGGTCACCTGGTGATCGCGTCGGACATAGGCGGCGAGCAGCGCACGGTCGCAAAGGGTGTTGATCTGGCGCGGAATGCCTTGTGCCCGTTCGTGAACTTGTTGAACGGCATCGTTGTCGAAGGTGATGCGGTTGTTTGCACCCGCCACATTGAGCCGGTGCTGGATGTAGAGAGCGGTTTCCAGAGCGGAAAGGGGTTCCAGGTCGCAGTGAACCATGACGCGCTGGCGCAGTTGGCGCAGGTCGGGCTGCTGGAGACGTTCTTTCAGCTCCGGTTGTCCGGCCAGGATGATCTGCATTAGTTTGTGCTGATCGGTCTCCAGGTTGGAAAGCATACGTACCTGCTCCATGAGTTCGGGCTCGAGATTTTGAGACTCGTCAATGATGACGGTGACATTTTCACTTTTCTCCAGACATGCGAGTAGAAAGCGATTGAGCTGGGCAACATGGACGAGCTTGTCGCGCCCTTTTGGTTCCAAGCCGAGGTCGAGCAGGATGGAGCGCACAAGCTGTGCGGTGGTCAGCGAGGGGTTGAGGATCAAGGCCGAATGGGTGGTGCTCGGCAGATGGTTGAGAACGGAGCGGCAGATGATGGTTTTTCCACAGCCGACTTCGCCCGTCAGCACGATAAACCCTTTTCGATGTTCAATGCCGTAGAGCAGGGATTCGTAAGCGTCCCGGTGGCGCTCCGAAAAGAAAAGGAAGCGCGGGTCGGGCGTCACGTTAAATGGAAACTCATTGAGCTGGAAAAAATCGAGATACATAAGGGGGCTTTATACCCGAATGGGCGGGGTCGATCAACTCAGGAGGGCGTATGGTTTTTATGTTTGGGTTTGGGAAGGTGCTCTTTGATGTGCTTAAACCAGTGTTTCTGTTCTGCCCAATCGTGGAGGTGCGTAAACCAGTGTTGGTGGCTCAGCCATACGTTGAAGCGCGGCGAACAGCGCATAAAACAGAACACGGCGATAAGAAAAAACGGTAACTGCGGAATCACCGGCAAGAGAAGGCCGACAATCGCTAATAGCAGGAAGAGGGTGCCTGTTGAAATCCAGAGTCCCTTTTTGACGGTTTTTTTGAACATCTTCTTTCCAACCCCTAGAAGAAGTATACCTCATTTGCCGCCTGCGATGGGATAAATTTCCAAGCATTGGAAAACCCAATAGTCCATTCTTTTAGGGGCATTTGCCGGCAAAATTGAGGCCGGTCATTGGGTCGAGTCCGAACATGAGGTTCATGTTCTGAAGTGCGTTGCCCGCTTGGCCCTTCATCAGGTTGTCGATATGCGAGATCACCCGCAACCGGTTGTTCCGCTCGTCGACGTCGACAATCAGGTTGCAGAAGTTGGTTCCGCTGACCTGCGCGGTACCGATGGCGGCGGTGTTGTCGAATACCCGCACGAACGGTTTGTCGGCGTAGAAGGCTTTGTAGGCTTCTAGAAGTTGGGCCGCGCTCGTGGTTTCGGTCAGGTCGGCGTAGAGGCAGGAGATGATTCCCCGGCAGATCGGAACGACCTGAGTCGTCATCGTGATCTGTATGGTTTCACCCGCCAGTTCACTCAGTTCCTGCTCGATTTCAACCATGTGCTGATGTCCGCCGAGTTTGTAGGCGTTCACCTGTTCGTACCGTGCGGGGTAGTGGAAAGCGGTGTTGGGTTTTTTTCCTGCACCGGACACGCCGGTCTTACAATCGCAAATGATGCTCTTCGGGCTGATCAAGTTTCCGGCGGCGGCTGGTGCGAGACCGAGGATACAGCTGACGGCAAAGCATCCGGGGTTTCCAACGAGTTTCTGTTCCGCCCCGAAGGGGTGAAGTTCGGGGAGCCCGTAGACGGTTTCGGGCAGCAGGTCTGCTGCGGCGTGGGTGGTGTCCCGACCGATAAAGGTGGCGTAGGCACTGTATTTTTCCGGGGTGGTAAACCGGAAGTCGCCGCTGTAGTCGACCACGTGTGCGCCGTTTTTGAGCTCGGCTTGAACTGCATTCATGCCCACGCCGTCGGGCGTGGCAAAAAAGACAGCGTCAAAGCTTCTTTGCGTGGCCGGATCGTCCGGCGTCCGGATAATCTCGTCGCAAAATCCCGTCAGGTGGGGATAGAGGTCGCTCATTTTCATGCCGGTTTCGGTCGCCGCTACCAGACAATCGACTTTGAATTCAGGGTGTTGCAGCAACAGTTCGACAATTCCGACGCCGCCATAACCGCCCGCACCAACTACTTTTATACTCTTCATTGTCAACTCTCCGCTAGTAATAGCCTCAAAGAGGAGTACTATAACTTGTTTGCTTAGAGAGCCAATCATGAAAATCGGAATCATATCAGATACACACGGCCAAGTTGATTTGGCCCTCAGTGCGGCCCGCGAATTCGTTTTTCGGGGGACAGAGGCCGTTCTTCACTGCGGTGATATCGGTTGCGACATGGTGCTCACGGAAATGGCCGCTCTGTTCCAAACCCTGGAAATCCGACTTTATGTGGTGCTGGGCAACTGCGATGTGGTGGAACGGTGGGACTTTTATCCCGAAGATATCGGCGTGGAGGTTCTCGGGCGTTTCGGGGAAATCGAATTGGCCGGTAAAAAAATCGCGATCGTGCACAGCGATGACGCGCGCGCCTTTGAGCAGGCGGCAGATGCGGATCAATACGATTATCTTTTTTCCGGGCACACACATGTCCGGCACGATAAACGGGAAAAACGGACCCGCTTGATCAACCCCGGTGCGGCCGGACGCGGAATGCACCCTTCTTGTGCCGTGCTCGATCTCGTCGAAGACGAACTCGAATTCTTCACGATTCACAGAAGCGAATAAGTTCTTCGGCAATCATCTCTGCACCCCCGGATTCGAGGGTTTGTGTCGGCTCAGGGGCGGTTTTGATTTTTTCCAAACAGCGAAAAAAATCTCCGGCGTAAAGTTGCGCCGAGGGGAGGTGAACATTTTTGAGGTATTTCTCGATCCCTTCGACCAGATACGGGTATTCGGCGAAGTCGCCGCGGTCCGAATAAATGAGCGGCTTATGGTTCACAATGCACTCCGAGACCAGCCCGAACCCCGGCTTGCTGATGATGATGTCGCACGATGCCAGAATGTCGGCAAACGAGACAGCATCTCGATCAATCGAGTGAATGCAAGACCCCTCGTAGTGGAGCGGCTCGACACAGAAGAACTCGTAGTCATCGCTAAGTGTACGAATATTTTCCAAGTCCTGGCTATTTAAGTCTAGCGAGGCGAACGAGAGAAGCACCCAGGGTTTATCCGCCTGTGGTGGAGCGCTGGTTCCAGTTTCAAGTTTCAAGTTTCGAATTTCCGTTCGGCGAGCCCGTCCAGGGCTAGCCAGCAGGGGAATATCTTTTCGGTTGGGGAAAACCTCCATGGGCGGTGCAAAGGGTAGGCGGAGGAGTAAGTCGGTCTTCTCGTAAACGGCACGGAATTTTTCGACAAAAAACTCCCAGTGAAAATCTTCTTTTGCGTAGGCCTCATAAATCCAGTCCCACGAAAAATTTCCAATGGCAACATTTGGGATGCGGGCGCGCTGTGCGGAAAGCAGAGGGATGGCGGGAATATCGGCGACAACCAGCGCGACCTCCTCGGCCTTGAAAAACCGTCGTTCCTCGGCGCTCAGCACCTCGTCTTTCGCGTAGAGGGTTTCGAGTTTTTCCAAGGTTTGGAAAAGGTCGCTATGAATCGAATCTTTTTGGACGAGACCCACATCGAATGCGCCCTGACGAAATGTGAGGTTGTCGCATCCGACGAGACGGCTGTTGAGAAAGTCGCGCGGCAGATCCGTGGTGACGATTACGGGCTGGTCGGGTGCGAGACGGTGTAACGCGCGAAGCACATCGCAGGAGCGCGTGCCGTGTCCGTAGCCGTGAGCGGTAATGTAGTAGGCAATCGGTTTCATAGAGAAATATTTCTACAGAATACCAACTGCGAATGAACGCCAATTCATGCAGATATTCAGGATGGGAACAGTTAACAAAATCATTAACAGCAAAATTATAATTCAATCTTCTCAGGTGGTTTCTCGAAAAAATGATTTTGCTGTTAATGATTTTGTGAAAATTCTTTAGAGTTCCGACAAGGAGACCGAAAAATGAAAAATCCGTTACTGGCCTATGAAAATGTTGATTTTTTAAAAACCGAACCGTGTCGAGAAGTGCGGTTGCAATTGGAGCATTTGCACCCTGAGGTCATGATGAGCCAGCAGAAGATTAACTCGACGATCGTGCTGTTCGGGAGCGCGCGGATTCCCTCGCCCGAAGAGGCTGAAAAAAATCCAGAATCCAAAGGGGCAAAACTCACTCCGTTCTATGAAGAGGCGCGTAAGCTGGCACGAATCGTCAGCAGCACCTGCCAAACGAACCATGAGTGCGAGTATGTCATCGTCACCGGTGGCGGTGGCGGGATCATGGAGGCCGGAAATCGCGGTGCGGATGATGTGGGCTGCAAATCGGTCGCGCTCAATGTGGAACTCCCATTTGAACAACATCCCAATGACTATGTCACCCAAGACCTCTGCTTCAATTTCCACTATTTTCACATGCGTAAAATGCATTTCATGCAGCGCGCCAAAGCGTTTTGTATTTTCCCAGGTGGGTTTGGCACCTTCGACGAACTCTTCGAAGCCCTCACCCTGATTCAGACAAAAAAAATTGAACCCATGCCCGTGATTCTTTTTGGTTCCGAACATTGGAAACGGCTCATCGACTGGGAGTATCTGGCCGAGTGCGAGCTGATCGGCCCGAACGATATGGATCTGATTACCTTCTGCAACACCGCCGAGGATGCCTGGAAAACGATTGCCGAGTTTTATGCAGAAGAACCTCTAGTCTGATTCGCGGAGATAGCTGGAAAAACTCCGCTTACCCCGTGTTTCGGTCGGGAGGTCAAGGGTCGACATAAAGACGATCAGTTTTCCCATGGCATGAGAGCTTTTTGCAAACGGTCGGAGCACCTTTAAAAAGAATTCACAGAGCCCTTGTGGAAACTTCAGGATCAGCGGTTTTTTGCCGTAGTGCTCAAAGCACGTTTGGCAGATTTCGTTCCAGGTCATGTCTTCTGGTCCGCCGATATCAATGACTCGGTTGGCCTGCGTGTCGAGGTCTTCAACCATGACCTCAGCCAAGTCCCTTGCATCAATCGGTGTGAAATGGTTATGACCGTTTCCAATCACAAACATCGACCCTTTTTGGGCCATTTCTCCCATCGCTTTGAGATCGGAGAAAAATCCGCCGGAGCGGAAGATAAGCCACTCGATGGGGCTTCGCTTGAGTTCGCTTTCAAATAGGTGTTTTGCCTTGAGCAATGGGACGCTGCCTTTTCCTTCGTCCACACCGGCCGGAGAAATGAAACCGAACTTTTTTACGCCGGCTTTTTCCGCTTCGCGCAGCAGGTTCACATTCCCCAAATAGTCCACATCGATGTGTGCGAGGTTCCCTTTGAGTCGGGTGATGCCAATGCAGGAAATGATCAGCTCCATTCCTTCGCAGAGCCCGGCAAGGGTTTCGGGACGGGTGACATCTCCGGTCACCATTTGAAGATGGGGGTGTTCCATTCCTTCGAACTCGCTCGCCGAGAAGGCCAGAGCGCGTACGTGATCGCCGCGCTCTAGATAGAGGGTGCATAGGTTGCGTCCGAGAATTCCAACGCCGGCAATGAGTACGTTCATGGGGTTCCTTTCGATACCTTGTTTTTAAATCCGATCATATTTACACCGCTTTTTTTGATCGCGAATCTCACGAATTTACGCGAATCACATCCAGATTATATTTTTATTCATTCGCGTCAATTCGCGCAATTCGCGATCCCAAACTTTTTATATTTTTTGGGTTCCAGCTTGTCCGGGTGGGTCTATAAGTCGTATTGAATCACCCACTCCGTAGAGGGGAGAGTCAGTTTCACTTCGCGGTAGTGGTCGGAGAGTTTTCCTTTGTCTTCGGCCAATTCGCCCAGACAGATGATTTTATAGGCCCTGCATTCTTTGAGGCCGGAGGCCTTAAGAAACTCCTTGGTTTTAACCAGCATCGAAACCACGCCTTCGAGCTTCCCGTCTATGATAATCGGGTAGCGCATCGCAATCAGATGGATCGGCTGAGTGAGACTATGTCCCGGCTCGCTGAGCTGCGGTGCGGGGGCTTCGTCCATCTGTTTCCAGAAGGCTTTCAACTGTTTGACTTTTTTAAGATCGAACCCCCGGGCGCCGAGTAGGGCGTTGATCTTGAAGTAGGTCTGGCGAATCACGTAGTCGGTGTCGATGAGCGTGCCACCAAAAAATCCGGGTGTGGCTTCCTTGCACGGTTTCATGATTTTGCGGAAGGTTTTGACCGTGGGCTTTTGGGCCGCGATGTTTCCGAGTCGCGCGAAGGACTCTGTAAAATATTTTTCGGCGGCG
Source organism: uncultured Verrucomicrobiota bacterium (assembly GCA_964476065.1). GTDB lineage: Bacteria > Verrucomicrobiota > Kiritimatiellia > Kiritimatiellales > Tichowtungiaceae > Tichowtungia. The sequence goes on from CAYYYX010000003.1 coordinate 32,089, forward strand.
ATGCCAATGGAATCCTCGGTTTGAGCGGCCTGAACGGCGAGGGCACTGATCAGCAGGGTGAACCCAATGAAAGAGGATTTCAGGGGTCGGGGTGGGATGAGACGCTTCATGATGTTTCCTCCTTGGTGAGTTCAAAAACGGTGATGTATCCCGAGTGGTGAGAACATTCGGTCCAGCTAAACGGGCTCTCATCGAATGCTTCGCGCAGTTTGCCGTCGATATTTTCGGCAATTTCATTCTGCTGGAAAAGCCAGTGACCGGAGCGCGCGCAGAGCGAGCCGAACCAGGTGGTGGGGACGTCGACATCGACGATCAGGAAGCGCCCGCCGGGTTTCAGCACGCGGGCCACTTCAGCCAGTACTTTCTTTTTCAGCTCAAAGTGAATGTGGTGGAAAAAGAAGGTGGAGACCGCCGCATCGAATTTGCCAGACGGATAGGGAAGCTCTTCGGCGATCGCGGCAGTAAATCGAATATTGGGGATTTTAGATGATTTGATCCGGGCGATTTTGACCATCTCCTCGGCGGCATCTAGGCCGATGCAAAGCGAGCGGGTTTTGTTGGAGAGCGCGTTGGCAATGTCGCGCGTTAGCGTACCGGTGCCGCAGCCGATATCGAGAACCTGTTCCTCGCCGCGTAGCGCGAGGTGGTCGATGACGATGCGGTGGTAGCGCCGCTCGAGGCCAAGGGTCATGATGGGTGCGAGGAGATCGTAGACCGCGGCGGCGTGGTCGAGGGTGACCCCTTCGGTGCGCTGAGCCACTTCGGATTGGGCATGTTGCTTTTTATGCATACTTCAAGTCCTGCAGGTCGAGTACGGTGAACATGGATGCGGCTAAATTTTCTGCCAGTTTCGGACGAATCCCAAGGCCCATTTCGCCAAGCGTTGTCAGCCCGTCACGCATCATGCCGAACCCGAGTTGGGCAGCGGGAATGGCAACCTGCGGAACTTCCAAATAAAGCCGATCGCCGACGGATAGCTCGCGGTTTTCCAAGGTTTGGAAACCGACTGAGTCGGAGCATTTTGTTTTTTCCAAGGGTTGGAAAAAACCGGGCTGGGCTTTCCAGAGCGTGGAAAGCAGGTAGTTATGGCGCTGTTCGATGTGGTCGCGGGCGAGGTCGCGGATGTCATCGAGCACTTGGCATCCAATGCCAAACTGAAGCATCGCCTCTTTCAGTGCGGTGGCGCGCTTGCGGTCAAGATGCGGTTCGATCACTTCCGGCCCGAGAAACGCGACGTTAAAGAGAATGCCGGTTTTATAGCGGTGGATGACATTAAGCACGTGTTCTGGATCGGGGCGTTCGGTGACGCCTTCTTCTTCGCTGGCTTCCTGCGCGGCGCTGGGGAGAAGAATTTGAAGGGAGCGGTCGGAAAGTTCCTGTGCCTGCGCGGCGGTCAGGGCGCCGGTCTCGCGACCTTCGGCGAGCAGTTGTTGAAAGATGCGGTCGGCCGTCATAATGGAAACCACTTGCCGCATCACACGCGAGGATCCGGGCATCTGAATGGGGATCACCACTTTGTCTTCATCGTCGAGCAGGTTGTCGGCACTTGTCACCCAGATGCGAAAGAGGTGAATCAGCTTTCCATAAAAGAGGCGGTGCTGTGGGTCGCAGTCCATTAGGTGATACACCGACTGAAAGAGGGTGGAGAAAATATTTTTGCGCAGGGCGTAGAACGAATCGGGAATGGAATCCATCGAAACGGTGTACTCGGCGGGGGTGCCCGCTGGGACACTTAGAACGCGATCCGCCGTGCCATAAACCGATTTAATAGCCGTCCGTTGTTCGTCGAACGCCGCTTTAAAGAGTCGGCCCGCATTCCAAAGTTCTGTCCAGTTTTGCATATACCGACCATTTTAGTCTGATATTCGGTTTGATCGACTAAAATAGTGTTAGAGTTTCGTTAGGAATGGAGGAGGGCGCCCATCAGCCAAAGGCTCATGCCGAGGGTTAGAGCCGTCTTTAGAAAAAGAATGGAGAGCCGGGCCCAGACGGCTCCGCGGGCGATATGTGCCGCTTCAGCATGTTTTTTTGCCAACAGGGCTTCCGCCACATAGGCCAGCGCGAACGAGCCAAGCAGCATGCCAATCACTGTTCCAAGGATTGGAAAAATGGCGGATCCAACCATTGCGCCGAGCAGTCCTCCGAGTAGAGCCGCCCATCCCGCCCGTTTGGAGCCGCCGCGTTTCTGAACCCCCCATAAGCCTGCCAGTGCCTCCAATGCTTCCGTGGCGATACAGAGTAGGGCGAAGACGATTAGGGTTCCAAGGGTTGGAACCCCAATGGAAAGTTTTGTGATGAGTGCGGCGAGCAAAACCATCCAGGTTCCCGAAAAAGCGAGCGAGGAGAGGATCAGGCCGATGCTACAAAGGACAAGGGTCAGGATGAAAAGAAGAACAGTGATCATAATGATTTGAGCATTGAGGGTTTCGGTCCTCACGAATTTACTCACGATCGTGAGTAGATTCGTGAGGTTCTGTCATGTTGATATTCCGATTTTTCGGATCAATTCTTGTTGGGTGAGTCCGGTAATTCGCAGTGTTTTGTGGCGGCTGGTTTCGCCCTGCTTCAATTGAATTTGTGATTTAGAGATGTGTAGCTCCTTGCTCAGAAAGCGGATCAGGGCCTGATTGGCTTTGCCATCGACGGGTGCAGTCGTCAGCCGGATTTTCAGAGCCTGGTCATAAATACCCTGTATTTCATTTTTCGAGGCGCGCGGAACCGCCCGGATTTTTATGTCGAGGCCCTCGGATGTCTCATTCAGCCATTCCAACATTGAACCCTCTTCTGCATTAGGTTAGAAACCAGAGTCTTTTGAACCGAAAAACGATATCTGGAGAGAGCATCATGGCAAAGATTTTGGATGGCAAAGCAATTTCAGCGGAAATCCGCGCAGAACTTAAAACCCGCGTGAGCGAACTGGCGAAAGAGGGTGTCGTGCCCGGTCTGGCGGTTCTGCTCGTGGGCGACGACCCCGCATCGCGCTCGTATGTAACCGCCAAGGAGCGCGCCTGCGAAGAGGCCGGCATCTATTCTCGCGAGGTAAAACTTCCCTCGACGGCCTCGCAGGATGAAATTATGGACGTGGTCCGCGGATTTAATACCGACGATCAGATCAATGGCATCCTCGTTCAGTTGCCGCTCCCGGACTCCGCGATGGAAGAGGCTGTGATTGAAGCGATTGACCCCGATAAAGACGTGGACGGATTCCACCCGATGAATGTGGGTCGCATGATGATGGGACTGCCCGCATTTGTTCCCTGCACGCCGAATGGAATTTTGCACATTCTCAAACGCTCTGGCATCGAAACCTCCGGTGCGCACGTGGTCGTGATTGGCCGCAGCAATATTGTCGGACGCCCCATGGTCAATTTGCTCAGCCAGAAAACGGAGCTGGGGAACGCAACCGTCACAATGTGCCACACGCGCACCAAAAACATGGCGGACTTCACACGTCAGGCCGATATCGTGATTTCGGCCGTCGGCTGGCCCAACACCCTGACTGCGGATATGATTAAAGAGGGCGCAGTCGTCATTGATGTCGGCGTCAATCGCGTGGAAGACGACACGAAAAAACGTGGATACCGCCTGTGCGGAGATGTTGATTTTGAATCCGTCGCTGAAAAGGCTTCAGCCATTACGCCCGTGCCGGGCGGCGTTGGCCCCATGACCATCACGATGCTTCTGTCCAACACGGTGGAGTCTGCCGTGCGTCGCCACGGAGCGGAGTAAACCGTATGCGCATACTGAACCGCTATATCGTTTTGGATTATCTGATCATCTTTTTGGGCGCGCTCGGGTTGATCACCTTCGTGATGACCGTCGGCGCGCTTGTCAAAGCGGTGGACTTGATGTCGCGCGGAATTTCTCCGCTGTTGATCGCTAAATTCTTCTTCCAGAATGTGCCCTATATTCTTTCGTTCTCCATGCCCATCAGCACGCTCTTCGCGGCGCTGCTTCTTTTCGGGCGGTTATCGATGGATAATGAGATCAGCGCTATGAAGGCGTGCGGAATCAGTTTATGGCGCCTCGTGGCTCCGTTGGTTGTCCTCTCCATTTTGTTCAGCGGCATCTGCATGTATATCAACTGTGAAGTGGCGCCGGAGGCCAAATACGCCAACAAAAAGCTGCTCCGAAGCGCCGGAGTGGAAGAACCGATCAACCTGCTCGAAGAAGGACGTTTCATCGACGATTTTCCGGGGCTGATGATTTATATCGGACGCAAAAATGGAAACACCGTCAAAGATGTGGTGGCCTATGAGCTGGATAAAAAAGGCGGCATCAAACGCAGTGTGCGGGCCCGCGAAGGGGATTTGGTTCCGAACAACGAAGAGCGGACGCTGACGGTCAATCTTCGCGATGTGCGCATGGAAATGCCCGACGCAGACGACCCGCGCGATGTCTCTAAAACCACCTACGTCAACGCAGAGAGCTATCCGATCAAGCTAGATTTCAACAAGATGCTCAAAAGCGATTCGGTGAGGCGGAAGCGAAGCCATATGAAAATGGGGATGCTCATCGATCACATTCGAAATATCGACCGTGAGTTTCCGCTTCTGCCACCGGATCAACAGCGCGTCCAGAAAACTCGATTGGTCATCGAGGCCAACCGTCGAGTTTCCACTGCGATCGGGTGTTTCACCTTCATGCTCATTGGAATTCCGCTCGGTGTAAAATCGCACCGCAAAGAAACTTCTATCGGCATGGTCATGAGTTTGGGAATCGTCTTCGCGTACTACATCTTCATCGTCGTCGCCAAAGCGCTTGCCGACTATCCGGATTTGCATCCCAACCTGATTCTCTGGCTTCCCATGCTCGGGCTTCAGCTTCTCGGAATCCACCTCATACGCCGCTCCAGCTAACCGGAAGAAAAAGTTCCACCGCCATTCAGGTAGGGCATTTTCGCCGGAAGCACCGCGGACAGCTCGGCGAGCTGTCCCTACCCATGTGTAGGACTTATACGAAATAAAGTTGATTGAGATTGTTCCACGCAAAGGCGCAAAGAGCGCAGAGCAATTTCTTGTTTCTCTTTGCGTGCTCTGCGTCTTGAGTGAGCAGGGCGAACGGGCGTGGGATAAATACTGTTCAAGTTAATTGGGTATTAATTCGTGAAATGTTCTGGGCCAAAGGGGGCCTTTTTTGGTTCTCATCCTTTTTTGAATGGGAAGAGAATCATCTGGGGCAGGGAGACGTCCCACGCGGGATCGTGGCTGGTTTGACCGCCGATGGTCATGCTGAGGTGACCCTTGCGGGGTTGCGCGCGATAGGTGCCGAACAGGCGATCCCACCACGGCAAATTGAAGCCGAAGTTGCTGTTGGTTTCATCTTTTTCAATTGAATGGTGCACGCGGTGCATGTCGGGCGTGACCAGTAGCCATCGCAAGACGCGGTCGATGTGCAGGGGAAGAAATGCATTGGCGTGGTTAAAGGTTGCCGTGGCATTGAGTAAAACTTCAAAAATCAGCACACCCACAGGCGGGGCGCCGAGTGCAACGATCACAGAAAACTTGATGAGCATGGAGATGAGAATTTCGATGGGATGAAAACGGTTCCCCGTAGTGAAATCGAACTCAGGGTCGGTGTGATGCATCCGGTGGAAGCGCCAGAACAGCGGAACGAAATGGAACAGGACGTGTTGCAGATAGATCACAAAATCCATCACCAAAATCGTCAGCGGAACAGCGATCCAGAGAGGGACGTCCCAGAGGCTGAACAACCCGAGTCCGTGATCTTGTGCAAGAACGGCCAGCCCGATGCCGGTAGTCGGAAGAAGTATCCGCACGAGAACGGTATTAAGAAAAACGATTCCTAGATTCGCGGGCCAGCGTTTCTTGCGGGGAATGATCTGATCTCGTCTCGGGGACTTCGTTTCCCACACCGCCATCGCGGTCACCATCCCCAGAAAAATGACCAGTCGAATGAGAGCTTCGGAATTCATCATAAGTCCTTCCGAGTTTTTAGTTTCCGTTCTTTGATGGCGGAGTAGAGGACGGGGACGACGAAGATGCTGATGAGGACAACGAGCATGCCGCCGAAGCTGGGAATGGCCATCGGCACCATGACATCGCTTCCGCGCCCGGTGGAGGTGAGCACGGGCAGCAGGGCGAGGATGGTGGTGGCCGAGGTCATCAGGCAAGGGCGTACACGGCGCTCAGCGGCCTCGATGGTGGCCTCGCGGATGGTCTTCATGGTCTCCGGTTTGCGTTCACGGAATATCTGATCGAGATAGGTGGACTGGATGACGCCGTTGTCGGAGGCGATGCCGAAGAGGGCGAGGAATCCGACCCAGACCGCGACGCTGAGGTTGATGGTGTGCACCTGGAAGAGGGTGCGCATCTCCGTCCCGAAGAGGCTGAAGTCGAGGAACCACGGCTGGCCGTAGAGCCAGATCAGGATAAAGCCGCCGCACCATGCCACGAAGATTCCGGAGAAGATGAGCAGGGTGGTGGAGACAGATTTGAACTGGAAGTAGATGACCATGAAGATGGCGAAGAGCGCCAGCGGAAGAATGAGCGAGAGGGTTTTAGCCGCCCGGATTTGGTTTTCGTAGCTGCCGGCGAAGGTGTAGCTGACGCCTTTGGGGAGCATCAATTCCCCCTGATCGATCTTTTCCTGCAAATAGGCCTGTGCCTGTTCAACCACATCGACTTCGGCGACGCCCGGCTTTTTGTCGAAGACGACGTAGCCGATCAGAGAGGTGTCTTCGCTTTTGATCACCTGCGGGCCGCGTACGTAGCGGATGGTGGAGAGTTCGGTGATGGGAATTTGCTGTCCGCCGGCTCCGGGCACGAGGATGCGGTTGATGGTTTCGACGCTGTCACGCAGTTCGCGGGCGTAGCGGACACGAACCGGATAGCGCTCGCGCCCTTCTACGGTGGTCATGATCTGCCGTCCGCCGATGGCGATTTCAACCACATCCTGGAATTTGCGGATCGGAATGCCGTAGCGGGCGAGGGCGTTGCGGTCGGGCACGATTTCCAGATAGGGTTTGCCGACAATGCGGTCGGCAATGACGGCGGCGGGTTCAATGGCGGGAACCTCTTTGAGGAAGCGTTCAATCTGAAGGCCGACCTGTTCGATGGTGTCGAGGTCGGGGCCTTTGATCTTCACACCCATGGGCGCGCGCATGCCGCTCTGGAGCATGACGATGCGGGCGGCGATGGGCTGGAGCTTGGGCGCGGAGGTGGTGCCGGGCAGCTTGGCGACCTTCACAATTTCCGCCCAGATATCATCCGGATTTCGGATATGGTCGCGCCACTGGCGGAAGGGGCGTCCGCGCGAGTCGGGAATGAGTTCTCCATTGTCATCCCGTGCGAATTCCTTTTTGCGCCGGCTGTAGCGGTAGTTGATGCGCCGGCCATTTTTATCGGTTTTGTATTCGGATTTATAATTGACGACGGTCTCGAACATGGAGATCGGGGCGGGGTCGAGCGGGGTGTCAGCACGTCCGAGTTTTCCGACCGCCGATTCGATTTCGGGGACGGATTCAATGAGCTGATCCTGTGTGGAAAGAATATCAACGGCTTCGCCGATGGAGGCATGGGTCATGGTGGTCGGCATCCAGAGGAAGGAGCCTTCGTCGAGGGGCGGCATAAACTCTTTACCGAGCTGCCCCCACGCGGCAAACCCGAGAACGATCAATGTGAGCGGAAGGGTCAGGAAGAGCCGTTTGTGGTTCAGGCAGGATCGAAGCATCCGGGTGTAGAAATGCTGGAAAACTTTAAAGAACCCCAGTAGTCCGCCGACCAGCAGGGTGACGAACAGTCCGTTGAGGAAAAGGCCCTTTTCGGGGCCGAGGGGTTCCCATGCGGTGGTCAGAAACAGACCGACCAGCAGCACGACCGACCAGCTGGCAAAAAGAGGTTTTATTCGGGGAACCCGGTTGGATTTTAACCATTTCCAGCCTTTGGAAAACTTGGCTTTTCCGCAGAAGAGCAGATGGGCGGCGGGCGGCAGGACGGAGAGTGCAATCAGGATGGAGGCGACCAGCGCGAAGGTTTTGGTGAAGGCCAGCGGTTTGAAGAGCTTGCCTTCCGCGCCGATCATGGTGAAGACGGGCAGGAAGCTGATGATGGTGGTCAGCACGGCGGTAAAGACCGCGCTCCCGACTTCGCTCACGGCGCGATGCACAACGTTGAGGCGCGATTCCTCCTCCGGTGCCTTATCGAGGTGCCGCAGAATATTTTCGCAGACGACGATTCCCATATCCACAATCGTGCCGATGGCAATGACAATCCCGGACAGCGCCACGATGTTGGCTTGCACGTTGAAGATCTTCATGCCGATGAAGCATAAGAGCACGGCGAGCGGAAGCATGCCGCTGATGAGAATACTACTGCGCAGGTGCATCACCATAATCAGCACGACGATGATGGTGATGAGAATTTCCTGCATGATGGAGTCGCTGAGCGTCCCGAGGGTTTCGTAGATGAGGCCGGTGCGATCGTAGAATGGAACAATGGTGACCTGACTGACGGTTCCGTCAGCGAGTGTTTTACGCGGCAGGGACGGTGCAATTTCGGCGATCTTTTCTTTGACGTGGTTGATGGCTTCGAGCGGGTTGTCGCCATAGCGGGCGACGACTACGCCGCCAGCGGCGGGCGCTCCGCCCTTGTCGAGCGCGCCGCGCCGGGTCGCGGGGCCCAAGGTGACCTGCGCCACTTGTTTGACAAGGATTGGCACGTTGTCATTCACCTTTATGACGCTGTTTTCGATGTCTTCAATCCGTTTGATGAAGCCGATGGCGCGGACAAAATATTCGGTGCGGTTGAGTTCAAGCGTTTTGGCGCCGACATCAATATTGGCGGCTTTAACCGCGCGGAAGACTTCGTCGAGCGATACGCCGTAGGCGCGCATCGCGTCGGGATCGACATCGATCTGATACTCTTTCACATAGCCGCCAATGGAGCCGACCTCGGCGACGCCGTCGGCGGAGAGCAGGCTGTAGCGCACCTGCCAATCCTGCACGGTGCGCAATTCTTCGGGATCCCAGCCGCCGGTCGGGTTGCCGTCGGGGTCGCGCCCTTCGAGCGTGTACCAGTAGATTTGACCGAGTGCGGTGGCATCCGGGCCGAGCGCGGGCTGTACGCCGGCGGGCAGGGTGTTCGCCGGCAGGCTGTTGAGTTTTTCAAGGACGCGGGTGCGTGACCAGTAGAACTCCACATCGTCCTTAAAAATGATGTAGATCGAAGAAAATCCAAACAAGGAATAGCTACGAATGGTTTTGACCCCCGGCACGCCGAGGAGCGAAACCGTCAACGGATAGGTGACCTGATCTTCCACATCCTGCGGCGAGCGCCCCATCCACTGCGTGAAAACAATCTGCTGATTTTCGCCAATGTCGGGAATGGCATCGACCGGCACCGGATAGCGCTGAAGCCCGCCAATATTCCACTCGAACGGGGCGACCAGCAGTCCTGCGAGGATAATGAAGAGCGTAAAGAGACCCACCACCAGCCGGTTCGTCAGGCAGAAACGCATGTAGCGGCCGATCAGCGACCGCTGTTCGGGGGTTTGTATCTCTTCGATTTCCACGGGGTCTTTTTCGGTGTTCATTTTGTTTTTCCCATTTTCTGGATCATTTTGCCGCAGGTGGGCATGGATGCTCCGAGATAGGGATTGGCGGTCTGGTCGCTGGACTGCAACCAGCCGGCGCTTTCGGAGCCGAAGGCCATCGGGCAGCTGAACTCATAGAGCGTTTCCAAGGGCTGGAAGACTTTTCCGGTTTGGCTCAGGGCAGAGGAGAGCGCGGAAAAGGCTCTGCGGGCATCGGCGATATCCGCCGCCGTTTCCATCTGTTCCAGTGCCGTGCGGATCGCTTTTTCCTGCGGCATCCATTGCATGTGTTCGGCCCCTTCCAGAAGGCTCATATCCACGGAGTCCAGAGCGCGGAGCGCACTCGACGGGTCGGGGAGCTGGTCGTCCGCCAGGGCCTTCTGAATGGAAAGGTATTCAGAGAAGAGCGGTTGAAGCGATTGGCTGAAGGCGGGGTTCGCGGTTTCCATTTTCATGGGTTCAGCACGGAGTCCCATTTTTTTCACGAAGGATTCCAGATGAGTGCGGAGCTGCGCGGCGAGCGTTTTTACGGCGATCTCCGAGGCGAGCGTTTTTCCTTCGGCGGCATCGTTGCCCAGCAGCATGGCGGCTTCGTTCCAGAACGGTTGCGCGGCGGCGGGGAGGGTGGCGGCGTTCACATCCTCAATCGCTTTTTCCAAGGTTTGGAAAAGTGGGTTTGCTTTCGCGAAGTCGCCGTTGTTCAGTGCCTCAAGCGCGGCCTGTGCGGCGGTTTGCACCGCCTGAAACTGCATCGTTGCCGTCATCGGGAGGGCGGCCGCCGGGGTGCCCATTTTTTCCATCTCTTCGGGTGTCATCTTTTTCTCGCCGTGATCCATTCCGGCCATGCCTCCGCCTCCGCCGCCCTCGGGCGTCATCATGCTGGGTTTGGCCTGAATCTGAAGTTCGGCATCCAGCTTAAAGGCTCCTTTGCTGACGACCCGGTCGCCTTCGCTTAATCCGCGCCGGACGATGTAGTCGTTGCCCGCTTTCGGGCCGAGGATAATTTCGCGGCCTTCATAGGTCGGCTTTTCTTTGCCGGAGAGTTCGACATAGACGATGGCGCGGGTACCGGTCAGCAAGACCGCCGAGGCAGGGATGACCAGTGGGGCATTCGCGCGTTCTTCCGTGACATAGCCGAGCTCTTCCGCCGGAACGAGCGGCATGCCGCAGACATCGCACGACCCCGGGCCGTCCTTCACAATTTCCGGATGCATCGGGCTGATCCACTTCCCGGCAAGGTTTGGATTCATTACCTTGCCGCCTTTGGCGATTTGCGGATGCGCGATGGCGCGAACGAACATCCCCGGTTTGAGTTTCAGTCCCGGGTTTTCCACGTTGACCCGGACGCTGACGGTACGGGTTTTCGCGTTGAGGATCGGATCGATAAAGGTAATGGTTCCGGAAAAATATTCGCCGGGCCACGCCTCGCTGCTGAAGGTGACTTCGCTACCGTAGCGCAACCAGGGGAGGTCGGATTCGTAAGCATCAAGTTCGATCCAGACGCGGGAGAGGTCGGCGACGGTATAGATGCGGTCGCCGGTTTTAACGTACATTCCCTCCTGCGCGTTTTTATGGATCACAATTCCGCCGACCGGTGAATAAAGCGTGACGTGGTCGGTCAGGCTTCCCCGTGTTTCGATGGTTTGAATCTGATCGGACTTCAGTCCCCATAAACGCAGTTTTTCGCGGGAGGCTTCGACATTGGCGTTGGAGGCCTCGCGGACAATCGACAGGTCGCTGTTTTTGAGTTTTTTGACCGAGTCAATGGCTTGCAGCAGTTCCTGTTGGGCACTGAGCAGTTCGGGGCTGTAGATGGAGACCATATGGTCGCCTTTTTTGACCTGTACGCCCGTGTAGTCCACGAAGAGGTTGTCGAGCCGTCCGGGCATTCTCGCGGTGATATAGGAGACGCGGGTTTCGTCATAATTCACTTTCCCGGTCATGCGGACTTCGGCCTGCACGAAGCGGCGCTCGGCGGGAGAGGTTTCCAGTTGCATCAGTTTGGCGGAGGTCTCGCTGACGGAGAGTTCTCGCAGGCCGGCCCCTTCTTCGGAATCGTCTATGAGCGGGATCAGGTTCATGCCGCACAGCGGGCATTTTCCTGGCTTTGGAAGTTTGATTTGCGGGTGCATCGAACAGGTCCAGACTTCCGCCTGCGCTGGCTCGGCGGCATGTTCCGCATGGGGTTCCGCCGTGCGGTGGCTGACGGTGCAACGGCCCAAAATAAAGAACGCAAGCAGAGCCAATAGAAAATAAATTACCGTCTTTTTGCGGGTTTTCCAAACATTGGAAATTTTTTCAGTGATGGTGTTGTTCATGGTTTTGTCCTTTTTAGTGCCCAAGCCATACGGTTAAAGCATGGAGCGATGCTGAAGTGACGGTTGCGGTCGCCAGTATTGTGTGAATCCTCAGGAAGCGCCGTTTCAGTTTGCGGCGGAAAAGGCCTGCGCCTGCGGTCAGTATAATCAGTGAAAATGTAGTGATGCCCAGCGGTTTGGTGAGTCGGTAGAGTTGCAGTCCGCTGCTCTCGTTGTCGTGTGCGTGCTCATCGGTTGCCGCAAACTGCGGTAGTTTGGCCAGGTACTTCTTCGGTTTTTTTTGGAATGCGGTTTTGCAGAACTCACAGCAAAAGTAGACGCGTTCCCCTTCGTAGTCGGTGTAGAGGTCCGGGTCAATCGGGTTGCCCTCCATCACCGGACAGAGCGTTTGCTGCGTACTTGCCGCTTCCGCCGCGTGGGGCTCGTGTTCCCCGGCGGCCACGGCCATGCCTGCGGTCAACATCCAGAATGCGATGACGATCTGTTTTTTCATTGGATTTCTCCGGTCAGTATTTCGATTTCGGCGATTCGTACTTCGCGGTCGCCCAGTGCCTGATCGGCGGCGAGTTGGAATTCAAGCAGGAGGCGTTCGGCATCGACGAGGGAGATGAAGCTGACGCGTCCGTCCTCGAAGCCCTGTTGAGCCACTTTCATGGACTGCTCGGCTTTCGGGACGAGCGTATCGCGGTAGAGGTTGATTTTTCGTTCGGCATCGTGGAAGCGGTAGAGTGTCATTTGCAGGGCGGCTCCGAGGGTATTTCCGCGGTCAAGCCGTTCGCCTTCCGCCGCCGCGCGCCGGTAGGCCGCTTCCTGTTCCGCCGCTTTTAGTTTTCCGAACCAGATGGGAAGGTTAACCGAAACCATCGCCATGACAGGGTCTTTCCCGTCGTCGGGAGTCGGCATAAGCGCATCACCGGTTTGGATGGTTTCCAAGCCAAACGTGACATCAGGATAGCGGTTTTTGCGGGCCAGTTTCGCGCCAGCGTCTTCTTTGCGGATGAGAGCATCCAGTCGTTTGAGAGCCGGGCTGTCGGCTTGGAGTTTTTGGGTGATCTCTTCATCGGTAAAGGAGACGGGGCGGGGGGTAAACTCGATGGGGAGTGGCAGAGCGGTTCCGGCAGGACGGTTGAGCGCGGCGTTGAGTTTGGCGGCGACGGGTTTGCGCAGGGCTTCCAATGTTTGGAAACGGTCTTCAAGTTTACCGAGTTCGACCTGCGCCTGAATCAGTGCACTTTGGGGAGCCGAGCCCGCCTGATAGCGGGTGCGGGCGACCCGCTCGATATTTTGCATTAAAAGTAGATGCTGGCGGGTCAACTCAATGGAGCGTCCCAGCACATAGGCTTCAAAGTAAGCGGCCTTGACGCGGTAGAAAAGTTCCAGCTGGGCCTGCTCATAATTTTGCCGGGCGGCCTCTGCCGCTTCGGCGGCGGCATCGCCTTTCAGTTTGAGTTTTCCAAACCATGGAAACGTCTGGGCAATTCCGAATTTCTGCTGCTGCGGGCCGACGCGGGTTTCGACCTCTTGAATAAAATAGGTATAGCTGAAGCGCGGATCAGGCAGGGCTTTTACCTGAGGAATCTTTTCCAGTGCCGCTTTCCAGCGGTTGAAAGAGGCCTCCAACCCCGGATTATTCAGCGCCGCCTCCGCGAGATAGTCGTGCAGTTCATCTGCCAGCAGTGCGCAGGGGATTGCTGCGAAAAGAAAAGCGGAGAGCAAGAGGCTAGTCACTTTCATAAATGTGCTCCATATTGGGGGTGGTCGGCCCGGGCGATGTGCGCCCGAGCTCTGGTGTAATTCTATGGATCAGTGGTTATGATGTCCATGGTCGGCATCGGATTTTTTACCCTTGGTTGCGGGCACTTTTTCAAGCTCCACGCCCTCGGCCTTTAGTTTCTTGATGTATTTCTGCGGGTCGGCTTTCACCGCTCCGATGCACCCTGCGCAGCAAACATAAATGCGAACCCCTTCCGCATCCACATGCAGCTTCGAGTTTACCTTGCCGCCCATCACCGGGCAGGTCGTCTGGGCTTTGCCTTCCGCGAAGGCAAGGCTGGCTGCAAGGAGCAGCAGGATTGTGATGATACTCTTCTTCATGGTCTTCCTCCTTGGTTATTCCTTTGTCCGGGCGACCCCAAGGGTGCGCCCTCATATCAATACTGTTTTTTCATGACGCGCAGAAGTTCGGTCATTTTTTCGTCGGCATCCTTTTTCTTTCCAGACTCGAAGGCATCGCTGACGCAGTGCTGCATATGCTTTTCCAGGATCTTCATCTCGACGGAGCGCAGGGCGGAGCGCGCGGCCTGAATCTGAGTGACGATATCGATGCAGTACTTTTCCTCTTCGACCATCCGCTTGACGCCTTCCACCTGTCCGGCAATCCGCGACAGACGGTTGAGCGTTTCCTTGTGAGTGGTGGTCTGTTTGTTTTCTTTCATATCCGCTTTATATACCCATGGGGGGTATGTTGCAATAGAAAAAGAAACCAAATCAGTCGGGTTTTTCCAAGCATTGGAAAAGAGGTCGGTCTTGCGCCGCGAAGCGCTGAAAAGCAACACTGTTGCTTCCAAACCTTAGAAAAATCTCATTCTGTTTTTCTAATGGTTGGACTCGAAGCGTAGCAGAGAGGGGCTTTTGTATTTCCAAAAGCAATGACTGGAAGGAATGGCAACATGAGGCTATATTCCGCGGCATGAAAACGATTGAAGAACAAATTCAGGAGCTGAAAGTGAAGCGCGGGGCCGTGATTATCGCGCACAACTATCAGATTGATGAGGTGCAGGCGATTGCGGACTTTACGGGCGATTCGTTGGAGCTGAGCCGCAAGGCCGCGCAACTCTCCGAAGAGGTGGTGGTGTTCTGCGGCGTCCATTTTATGGCGGAGACCGCCGCGATTCTTTCGCCGGAAAAAACCATTTTGATTCCCGACCCGGATGCGGGCTGCCCGATGGCCGACATGGTCAATGCGGAACAGCTTCGTGAATTGAAAGCAAAGCACCCGGGCGCAAAGGTGGTTTGCTATGTGAACAGTTCAGCCGATGTGAAGGCGGAGAGCGATATCTGCTGTACGTCATCGAATGCCGTCAAGGTGTGCGAGTCGCTCGGCGATGTAGAAATCATTTTTGTGCCGGACCGTAATCTCGGCGCGTTTGTAGCCAAAAAACTGGGGAAAGAATTCATTCTCTATAACGGCTTTTGCCCGACCCATGAGCGCATCCGCGATATGGATGTGATGGCGATGAAGGAGGCGCACCCTAATGCATTGGTGTTGGCGCATCCAGAATGTAATCAACCGGTGCGCGATCTGGCGGATGAACTGCTTTCGACTGGGCAGATGTGTCACTATGCGACGGCCTCGGCGGCGAAGGAGTTTATTATCGCAACCGAGGTGGGGATTAATTACCGCTTGCGGACAGAGAACCCCGATAAACTATTCTATTCGGTTAGCGAAGATCGTGCGGTCTGTCCGAATATGAAGAAGATCACGATGGAGAAGATTCTCTGGTCGCTTCAGGATATGAAGGAGCGCGTAATCGTTCCGGCCGATGTCGCGGCCCGTGCCGTCGGTTGTATTGAGCGAATGCTTGAATTATAGAAAATGGAATAATGGAATATCGGAGTGAGGGAGTATTGGAAAACAGAAAACATGAGTTATTGACTCGGCTATGTTAATTCTTCAGCATTCCCGTTTTCCAAAATTCCAGTATTCCATTTCTTCAGAGGAGTTTTTATGTGGGACTATACAGATAAGGTAAATGAACATTTTCGCAACCCGCACAATGTCGGGAAGGTTGAAGAACCCTCCGGCGTCGGAGAAGTCGGATCGCTGGCCTGTGGCGATGCGCTCAAACTGACGTTTAAGCTTGATGACGAGGGGCGGATTTCCGAAGCCAAATTCCAGACGTTCGGCTGTGCCAGCGCCATTGCATCGTCCTCCGCGCTGACCGATATGATTCTCGGGAAAACAATCGAAGAGGCCGAGAAGATCACCAATAAGGATATCGCGGACTATCTCGGCGGTCTTCCGAAGCAGAAGGTTCACTGTTCTGTCATGGGGCGTGAAGCCCTAGAAGCCGCGATCTACAACTACCGCACCGGTAAAAAGTGGGATAAGGAACTTGAGGGCGAAGTGATCTGTCACTGCTTCGGAGTGACCGACAAGGAAATTGAGCAGGTGGTCCGCGAACACGATGTGACCACGGTGGAAGAGCTGACCAATGCCTGTAAAGCGGGCGGCGGGTGCGGAAACTGTATTCCAGAGTTGGAGACGATGGTGGCCCGTTTGGTTGCGGAAAACGAATCCGGCGAAGAGCCCACGGATCGCCCGATGACCAATTTGCAGAAAATTCATTTGATCGAAGATGTGATCGACCGCGAAATCCGCCCGGCTCTTCGTCAGGACGGCGGCGATCTGGAGCTGGTCGATGTCGACGGCGACACCGTGAAGGTTCGTTTTCGCGGTGCTTGTTCCGGTTGCGTGGTTTCGGCCATTACGCTGAAGGATGTCGTGGAAGCGCGCCTGAAGGACAATGTTTCTGAGCAGATCATCGTGGAAGAGGTTAAGTAATGAAAACCGTTTATCTTGATAACAACGCAACGACACAGATTGCCGAAGAAGTCCGCGAGGCGATGCTTCCGTTCCTGACGGATCTATGGGGGAACC
Source organism: uncultured Verrucomicrobiota bacterium (assembly GCA_964476065.1). Taxonomy (GTDB): domain Bacteria; phylum Verrucomicrobiota; class Kiritimatiellia; order Kiritimatiellales; family Tichowtungiaceae; genus Tichowtungia. The sequence goes on from CAYYYX010000003.1 coordinate 48,619, forward strand.
CATCGAGCATGCATACCTTTGGTGGACAAGTGAAAAAGCATGTTGAAACCGCTCGCGAACAGGTCGCTTCACTGATCGGCGCGGCCGACCCGCAGGAGATCACCTTTACGAGCTGCGGCTCAGAGAGCAACAACCTTGCGATTCGCGGCGGAGCCGAAGCGATGGATAAGCCGCCGCATGTGGTGACCTCGAAAGTCGAGCACGCCGCTATTTCCGGTCCGTGTCACTATTTGGAGGATCGCGGATTCCGACTGACCAAACTTGATGTGGACGAGAAGGGCCGCCTGGATATGGACACTCTTCAGCGCGAGGTGAAATCCGGCACGAGCCTGACCTCAATCATGTGGGCGAATAATGAAACGGGCGTGATCTTCCCGGTGGGGTTGATCGGTGAAATGGTTCATGAGTTTGGCGGAATTTTTCATACGGATGGCGTGCAGGCCGTCGGCAAAATTCCGATGAAGATCAGTGAGCTGCCCATCGATATGCTTTCACTTTCTGGACATAAGATCCACGCGCCCAAAGGCATTGGTGCATTGTACATTCGGCGCGGAACCAAGGTGAAACCCTTGGTGCTCGGGGGCCATCAGGAGCGCGGCCGGCGTGCCGGAACCGAGAATGTTCCGTATATCGTGGGTCTGGGTATGGCCTGCGAACTGGCGGCCAAAAAGCTTGAAGAGGGAAACACGCGGGTGAAAGCCATGCGGGATCGTCTGGAGGCCGGAATTTTGGCGACCTGTGCAGATTCCCGGATCAATGGCGACCCCGCGGCTCGCCTGTCGAATACGACGAACATCAGTTTTGAATATATCGAGGGCGAAGCCATTTTGCTGATGCTCGACGATCGTGGAATCTGTGCCTCCACCGGCTCGGCCTGCGCCTCCGGCTCGCTCGAGCCTTCGCATGTGCTGCGTGCCATGAACGTGCCCGGAACCGCCGTGCATGGTTCGATTCGCTTTAGCTTGAGTACGTACAACACCGAAGAAGATGTTGACGCGGTATTGACCGAGTTGCCAAAAATTGTGCAACGTCTACGCGAGCTTTCACCGTTTGTATCTTAACCCTATAGAGGAGTGATTATGAGTCAGGCTTTAACGAAAATTGAAATCCCCGGCGTCTCTTCGCGCAGCGGAAAAGTGCGTGAAATTTTTGATGCAGGGGACAAGCTGTTGTTTGTAGCCAGCGACCGAATCTCCGCCTTCGACTGTGTGATGCCCAACGGAATTCCTCAGAAGGGTGAAGTGCTTACGCAGATTTCTAAATTCTGGTTTGAGCGCACGGGTGACATTGTGAAAAACCACATGCTCTCTGTGGATGTTGCCGATTTCCCAGCACCGTTTAACCAATATGCCGACCAGCTCGAAGGTCGCTCCATGCTCGTAACAAAAACCGAGGTCGTCATGGTCGAGTGCATTGTGCGCGGCTATCTGATTGGCTCTGGCTGGAAAGAATATCAGAAGAGCGGAACCATCGGCGGCATGCCGCTTCGCCCCGGCTATCAGCAGGCTGACAAACTCGATGAGCCGATTTTCACACCGTCCACCAAGGCGGAGCAGGGCTTGCACGACGAAAACATCTCCTTCGATCAAATGAAGGAAATCATCGGCGAAGAGAAATCGGAGAAGCTCAAAGCCATTAGCCTCGCGCTCTATAAGCAGGCCGCGGAATATGCGTTGACCAAAGGCATCATCATCGCGGACACCAAATTTGAGTTCGGCGAACTCAATGGCGAAATTATTTTGATCGACGAGGCGCTCACACCGGACAGCTCCCGCTTCTGGCCCGCCGACACCTATAAAGTCGGCTGTTCCCCGATGTCCTACGACAAACAGTTCGTGCGCGACTATCTCGAAACGCTCGACTGGGACAAAACTCCGCCCGCGCCCGTGCTGCCGGATGAAATTCTCGAAAAGTCGCAGGCCAAATACCTGGAAGCCTATGAACTGCTGACTGGCGCTACGCTTTAATTCGATAATTGTAGGACACGCTTCCCTGTATTCAGGGAGCGTGTGGAGCACACAGGCTCTTTGAGTACAAAGAAGCCTGTCCTACAAAAATAGGTTCGAAAAATTTAAACGTCCAAGTTCGGATTTGTTTCGTGCTTCGTGCTTAGGATTTCGTATTTTTCTTCTATGCGCGCATTATTGGAACAGTTCCTCGATTACGTCAGTCTCGAAAGGGGTCTGAGTAAAAACACGCGCGCGGCCTACGCCGATGACGTGGGGCGTTTCCTCGATGATCTGGCGAAAAAGGGAGTGACATCGCTCAACGATGTCACCCGCAAACAGATCCTCGACCATTTGCTTTCTGAAAAGGCGAGGGGGCTGGCCGCCAACTCTCTTTCGCGTCACCTCGTTTCATTGAAGGTGTTCTTCCGCTACCTCACACAAGAGGGGTTGCTTGCGGTCAACGTGGCCGAGACGATGGAGTCGCCCCGAGTCTGGAAAATGCTTCCGAGCGTTTTGACACCCAAGGAAATTGACCGACTCTTTTCCGTGCCTGATATCGAGAAACCCCTCGGCCTCCGCAACCGCGCTATCCTAGAGCTTTTCTATGCGACCGGCCTGCGGGTATCCGAAATGACGGGCCTGCAACTGACCGATCTTCACTTTGACGAAAAATTTCTTCGCTGTATCGGAAAGGGGCGTAAGGAGCGCGTGGTTCCGGTTGCCGGAGCGGCCATCAAATGGGTGGAGAACTATCTCAAAGAAGTTCGCCCGCAGCTCACACCCGGGGATTATGAGCAGACTGTTTTTCTGAGCAATCGGCATCAACCGATGTCGCGCAAAACCATTTGGGTTTTTATCAAAAAATATGCGACCGATGCCGGAATCAGCAAGACCATCTACCCGCACTCATTGCGACACTCCTTTGCCAGCCACCTGCTGGCCAACGGCGCGCCGTTGCGAATCATTCAGGAAATGCTCGGTCATGCCGATATCGCCACCACCCAGATTTACACCCATGTCGATCCCGACCGCCTCAAAGGCGTTCATCGGCAGTTTCATCCAAGGGCATAGAGTTTGACGGAGCCTCGTGAAGCGTGCTTCATCTGGGCGATGGGCGTCATTACGTAGGCTCACTTGACTGGGATTGTCCCATGACAATAGGTATGCGCGAACTGCTATGCCGGAAAGATCACCTAACTCAGGTGAGTTCGCCATGCGGGCTGTCCACACAGAAAATACTTCAGCTATCTCTGACTCTGTGGCGACTTTTTTATCTGACCCCAACGTTTAATGAGTGGCGCGCCACAATAGCACGCATAACAGGTGCAGAGTAATCTCTGTAAATTTGTGCACCAATCATAAATTCTTGGTAATTCTGCGTCGCAGGGTTGGTTTTGTAGGGCGGGCTCCTTGATCCCGCCTCCGCCCCGAAGGTTCGGGGCGGCTACAGTTTCCAAACCTCGGAAACCATACCTTGCAAGGTATGGTTTATATCGACTTCAATTTCCAAGGGTTGGAAAAAAATCGCAAGCTGCAACGCAGTTGCTTCCAAACATCGGAAAAATTTGGTTCTATTCTTCCAATGTTTGGAAAAAGTCAGCACGCCGCAACGCAGTTCAAAGACCCCGAGCCTTCGGGGTGCTTCCAATGATTGGAAAATGGATATGAAAAAGTTCCCCTTCGATAAAACTCAGGGCAGGCGAACCTTGGAAAAACAGATTGGCTACCGCTTCAAAAAGAAAGCGTTGCTGGAGGCTGCATTGACCCATCCGTCGTATCGCTACGAAAACTCGGCGGAGAGTGGGGATAATCAGCGGCTCGAGTTTCTGGGCGACTCGGTATTGGGTCTATTGGCGGCAGATCGTTTGACAGCAAAATATGCCGAGGCCGATGAGGGCGAGTTGACGCAGCGGAAAAGTTCGATTGCATCGGGCCGGGCGCTGGCGACGGCGGCCCGCGGGCTGGGGTTGGGCGAGCATCTGCTTTTGGGACGCGGCGAGGCGGCCAATGGCGGAGCCGATCGTGAATCGAATTTGGAAGATCTTCTCGAAGCCTTGCTCGGAGCCATTTGGTTGGATGGAGGGTTGAAGGCCGCCCGCCGCTTTTTTGAAACACATATTTTCCAACCCTTGGAAACCGGGGAGACTGCATCGCTCAATCCCAAAGGAACGCTTCAGGAATTTGCCCAGAAAAACGGGTTTCCTATTCCAGAGTATCAGGTGGTCGAGGAGAGCGGTCCGAATCATGCGCGTCAGTTCACTGTGGAGGTGACGGTGAATCACTTCGCCTATCGCGGGGAGGGCACTGGCCGTCGGATCGCCGAAAAAAATGCCGCCGCAAAGGCGCTGCGGAGTCTGCTCTAAAACATATCAAGGTTAAAAACTTAACCCACCCCGGCCTGTGGCCACCCCTCCAGAGGAGGGGAATTCTCTAAATCCCCTCCTGCCGGAACGGCGGGGCGGGTTTCCGTATCGCCGCTTTGTGTTTTCAAGAAAAGCGGTGATACGCCCAATGGCTTTATCACCGCATTCCAAAGGGTTATTTCCCCCCAGCTTGTTTCAGCAGGGCGCGCTCAATGCGGGTGAGGCTGTGCAGCCCATCGGCATTTGCCTTGTCGAGAATCCGGTTGATTTCATTTTGATCCACGGGCTGTTTTTCTTTCGATTTAAACTTTTGGCGGAGTTGACGCATGAGATCTGGACGACCGATGGTGAGGGCGTAGAAGTAGCCGGCAATGCCGCCGCCTAAATGCGCGGAGTTGGCCACGGCGCCACCGGGGCCACCGAGCGTATGCAACAGTTCATACGCACCTAAAATCAGCACGAAAACCCATGCCTTGATCGGCATGAAGGGGAAGAAGATGAGAATGAGTTCGCGTTTGGGGTAGAGCGCCGCGTACGCGCCGAGAATACCGAAAACAGCACCGGAGGCTCCGACGCAGGTGTGATAGCCGGGGGAAAGAATCGACCAGCCGAGCCCGCCGAGGACGCCGCTGAACAGGTAGAGTTTTAAAAAGCGGTTGGTGCCGAGTGCGCGTTCCGTTTCCGGGCCGAGGAAGAAAAGGCCTAGCATGTTGGAGAATAGGTGCCCCATGCCTTGGTGGACGAACTGATAGGTGATGAGCTCCCAAAACGCGCCGTGGCTCAGCCAGTCTGCGCGCAGGGCGCAGAAGCCGCTCAGGCGGATGCCGAGCAAATATTCCAGAACAAAGGCACCGATGTTGAGGATGAGCAACAATTGCACCCCGAAGGTCATTCCGGTCGGGTTTCCATATAAATTTTGGGTTCGCATGCGGGGGATCATAGCCCATTTTTAATGGATTGCAAAAGGCTGGGCTTTCGATTACTTTTCCTCCTTTAAACCAAACGTTTTAGGAACCAAAAATGTCAGATATTTATGTAAGGCCATATGATAGCGGGACGAAGACGCCAGGGAAGGGCGTTTTGCCGACTATTTTGATTTTGGCGGTTCTGGGTGGAATCGGTTGGTGGATGAGCCATCGTTCGGAAAAGAAGACGGATGAGCCCGTTGTTGCAACCGTTGCGCAATCGGTCGAGGCTCTCTCTGCTACTCCTCAATCGTCCGTCGTTGCGAAGCCCTCTGCTTCGGCTGAAAAACTTTTCACCCGCGCCCGGTCACTCATGAGTTCCGGTAAACAGAGCGAAGCCAGTCAGTTGTTAGGTGAAGTGATTGCGACGACGACGGATGCGAGTTTGAAAAACAATGCGCTCCGCATGCAGGGTCGGGTGAATGTGGAACTCTTTCTTTCGGAGGTTCCGACTGCCGATAAAAAAACCTATATCATTCAGCCCGGTGACTCGTTGGATCGCATCGCCCGAAACAACAACACGACCGTGGATCTTCTTCGCCGGATAAACGGCATTGAGGGCAATTTGATCTTTCCCGGTGCACGCTTGCTGGTTCCGGCCGCGCCTTTTGTGCTCGAAGTGGATAAGTCGGACCGAACGATGACCGTAGTGATCGATGGCAACCGTCTCAAACGCTATAGCGTCGGACTGGGCCGCTACGGAAAAACACCGCTCGGCACGTTCAAAACGGTTGTGCATCAGACCAATCCGGACTGGAGCCCGCCGAGCGGAGGCATTGTCGCCTTTGGCGACCCGCTCAACGTTCTGGGGACACGCTGGATTTCGATTGTAGACGAAAGCCGCCCCGAACTTAAAGGCTTTGGAATTCACGGAACCACAGACCGCGAAAGTATCGGCGGCGAAACGAGTAATGGTTGCATTCGCATGCTCAACGAAGATGTGGAAGAGGTATTCCTTTTGATTCCGCGCGGAACCCACGTTGTTATTTCTGAATAGAAGAAGCCATCCTGCCGGATGGCGGAAGGTTGGAATCAAGGAATTCTGGAATTATGGTTGTTGTTAAAAAAGTAAGAAAACCGAGACAGTCTGAGGGGATCAAGTTATTTTCTTTTTCACTGCTCAATATTCCAATGTTCCACTAATCCATTAATCCAAGGAATTATTATGCCCTCTTTTACACTCCCTTTTGAAAAACCGGTTCAGGATCTGGAAACTAAACTGCACGAGCTGGAAGCGTTCAGTAAAGATCAAGATATCGATGTGGCGCACGAAATTGAGCGCATGAAAGAAAAGATCGCCGCCACCCGCGCACAGATCTACGAGAACCTGACATCTTGGCAGAAAGTTCAGGTTGCTCGCCATCCTGAACGTCCGTACACCATGGACTACATCAACAACATGACCACCGACTTTGTCGAACTTCATGGCGACCGCATCCATAAAGATGACCGCGCGTTGATCGGCGGCTTTGCCAAGATCGATGGACAGAAAGTCATGATCATCGGTTCGCAAAAGGGCCGCGACACCAAAAGCAACCTCGAGTGCAACTTCGGCTGTGCCTATCCCGAGGGCTATCGCAAAGCGCTGCGCCTCATGAAAATGGCCGACAAATTTAATGTGCCGATCGTGACACTCATCGACACCCCCGGCGCCTATCCTGGTCTCGAGTCCGAAGAACGACACATCGCAGAAGCCATCGCGGTCAATTTGCGTGAAATGTTCAACCTCAAGGTTCCAATCGTCGTGGCCATCATTGGTGAGGGTGGATCTGGCGGTGCGCTCGGTATTGGCATTGGCGATCGAATCCTCATTTTGCAACATTCCTACTATTCCGTGATTTCCCCCGAAGGGTGTGCCGCGATTCTGTTTAAAGATCGTGCCTATGCCGACAAATCAGCCGATGCACTCAAAATTACGGCGCAGCATTTGATTGAAAACAAACTGGCCGATGAGATTGTTCCCGAGCCTGAAGGCGGGGCACATACCGATCATGATGCGATGGCCACAGCACTCAAAGAAGCCTTGCTCCGCAATCTGGCAGAACTCAAAAAGTTGCCGGCCGAAGAGCTCGTGAACGGGCGCTACGACAAATTCCGCGCCATGGGTGTCTTCGAAGAATAACCGGCATTGCCGGTCCCAGACAATTGATAAAGCCTCTTGTTTAAAAAGGCACTTTTCACCCGATCGAATCTTCCATGAAAATTTAGGCAGAATGAGTTGGTGGCAGAATGATTACTGACTCATCTGTAGCGGGTTATAAAAAATATTTCCGCTGCGCTTCTTTTGTGAATACCAAAAGCACTTTCGGTATACCTCAGGTCTGCCTATAAATCATTCTGCTCATATAAACACCTGAACTGTTTTCTTTGTCTTCGAGGAATGTAGATAGTTTTTCAACAAGCTGTAACCGGCAATGCCGGTCGATCTTCTTTTCCAACCCTTGGAAAAATCTGCGTTGATCTGCGTAATCTGCGGATTAAAAAGTTCCACCCGAGACGAGCCAACCGGAGGAAGACAGGCAGTGCGAATGCAAAGCAATGACACGAAGTGGAATGGCAACTCGAGAGAGGCTGGCGCTATTGCGACGGCAACGGAACGAAGTGGAGATGCAATGCTTGGAAAATTATTTGGGCGAAGGCGGATGCCCCTTCTTCAAGGCCGAGTGATTTCAACGGCGACGCTTTTGCAGAAGCGAAGCGCGCCCGGCTTGTCGATGGTCACGATGGCACGCTCAACCCCGTCGGCGCTTAGACAAATTTCCGCAATTCGATCTGCCAGCGATTCAATGAGGTTGAATTCACTTTTTTCGACGAGGTCCAAAACGGCTAGCTTCACGGATTTGTAGTCGACCGTGTCGTTGAGGTCATCGCTTTGACCCGCTTTGCGCAGGTCCGTTTCCATGGTGATGTTGATGATGACATCCTGCTTATTTATCCGCTCTTCGGGATAGAGCCCGATGATGCAGCGAAGGGCTAAATCTCTAATGTAAATTTTGTCCATAATAACTTCCTTGGAATATTGGAATGTAGGAATACTGGATTGGTGGTGACTAAAGCAAATTCAAAAACACTGTAGCCGCCCCGAACCTTCGGGGCGCAGGCGGGCTCGGGGAACCCGCCCTACAAGTTGAGTTCCATTTTCACAGTTCATCTTTCATCATTCAGTAGTCCTTGTCCGCCGTCGACGAAGAGGGTTTGGCCGGTGATCGAATCGCTTTTGAGAAGGTAGAGAATGGCATCGGCCACATCGGCGGGGGTGGGGCGTTTTTCTAGCGGAATGGTTCCGGCCGCTTCCCATGCAATGTCGCTTTCCTTGTCTGGGGGCGGGAGGATTGCGCCGGGCGCAACCGCATTGACGGTGATGGCAGGAGCCAAATCAATCGCCGCTAGCTTCGTCAGCTCTTCAAGCCCCTTTTTGCTGAGCATGTACGGCACACAAGCGGTGTCATGCGAAGTGACGCGTCGGTCGAGCAAGTTAACGATTTTTCCAGCGATTCCCTGTTTGGCGAAACCGCGGATCAGCGCGAGCGGTGCGAGTAGGTTGGGTTGCAGTTCAGCCATCATCGTTTCGTAGGTGGCATCCATCAGGCGGGTCTGATGAAAAACAGCGGCGTTGTTGACGAGAATGTCGATGGGGCCGAATTCTTCGGCGGCGCGTTCAATGAGCGTTTCGCACTGTGCAGGATCATTCAGATCGGCTTGGATGACATTCGGCCAGAAGGCTTGAGCCTCATGTTCCGAGGTTCGGAAATGAACGATCACTTCCGCTCCTTCGGCGGCAAGGGCGTCGGCAATCGCGCGTCCAATTCTAACAGCGCCACCAGTTACGAGAGCTCTTTTTCCATTCAAATTCATATTTTATAACGTTTCGCGTCACTTTGAGCCTCGCACGTGCAGGGCGATAGGGTGAATGAGTTTAAATTCGCTGGTTCGAATGGTTTTATGCATGTGCATGTTCAAGGCGATCCGCAATCCAGACCTTAATCACAGATTGCCTAGGAACGCCGAGACGTTGGGCCTCTCTGTCAAGCGACTGGATCATCCAGATGGGAAAATCTACATTGACTCGTTTCTGCTCACGACCAGGGCGAGTAGCCATGGAGAAATCCAAGTGTTCAGAGACGTCCTCGCCTTCATCAAACTTCTTATCGAACTCTTTACTTTTCATAGTGCTCAACCTCCTTTGTCCGAGACCGTCGAACCGAGATGATCCGGATTTTGTCATCGCGGATCGTAAAGATCGCCGACCAGTGTTTGTCACCGATTCGTCCGATCAGCATTAAACGTGGTTCTCCTTGTGTGCGCGCGAGTACGTACTTGTAGGCGATCTGGGTCTTCCCATAGCACCTGAGCATCTACAAAGTCGAGTCCGTGCTTCTGCTGGTTTGCATTGCTCTTCTCTTGATCAAATTCAAACTCCATGATGCTTATATATACCTTACGTATACCTTGCGTCAACCTTTTGAGCCATCGCTTGTGAATCGAACGTCGTGATGACTGGTGAGCCGATCACCACACCGCCTTCGGCAATCGCGCGTCCAATTCTAACAGCGCCACCAGTTACGAGAGCTCTTTTTCCATTTAAATTCATATTTTTATAACGTCTCGCGTCACTCTGAGCGGGCGGAGCCAGCGATAGAGTGAAGGCGGTGGTTGAGTATTTTTTATTAAAGGATGTAATTCCCGTCTCTATCTTTTTTAGGCTGCATGAAAAACGTAGAATTTGGAAACAGGCGGCGACGTAAAAATTCAGCAAGAATCGCTGTGGCCAGAGCCAAGAAGTAGATGACTCCCTTTGTTATACCAAGGTCACCCTCAAATAGATCAATTATGCTTTTTCCAAAAAATAAAACAGTAAGTGGATATCCAAGCCCATAGCCTTTTACTACCAAGTAAATTACGAGGTAGTTTAAAATAGGAAAAGCGGCCAACGGGGTTAGCCATGGAGTTTTGTCCCAGAAGGAAATGCCCGCGAAAATTATCTTAATAATAGTAAGAACAATGAGTGAGCTCAGAAGGGCTTGGTTCAACTTTCTATATTTATCTTTGTCGGCTTGGGTTGGCCATTGGGCTAACAGGTGAGCGGAAATGGTGTTGGGTTCAAATTCGGCTTTCAGGAACTGGTCAATATCATGCTTTTGTTCCCCAGCGCTTAGGCGCTCGCAAATGATGGCGTTCATTTCCTTTTTTTGCTCTTTGGTAATCATATTTTATCTGTACTCAACATATGATTGTCAGGCGATTTTACCTGTTTTCAATATCAATTATCCATCCCCTTAATCCACTCGATGAGAGTACGTGCTCCAAAGAGGGTGACGCCGGGAGCCATCCAGGCTTTGGGCGTTTCTTCCCAAGCCGTTCCGGCAATGTCGATGTGCGCCCATGGGATATCATCCGGGACAAATTCGCTCAGGAACGCGCCGGCAGTGATGGTTCCTGCGGTACTGGATTTGCTGATGTTCTGTAGGTCGGCAAAGGTGCCCTTCATGTCGTCTTTATGTTCCTGCCAGAGCGGAAGTTCCCATAGACGTTCGCCGCCATGTTCCGCGGCCTGAATCAGTTTCTGATTCAGTTTGTGGTTATTTCCGACTACGGCGGCGGCGGTGTGGCCGAGCGCCATGATGACGGCACCGGTGAGGGTGGCGAGGTCGACGATCGCGGCGGGTTTATGCGTCAGGGCCAGATCGAGCGCATCGCAGAGCGCGAGGCGGCCTTCGGCATCGGTGTTGAGAATTTCGATGGTTTTTCCGGAGCGCGATTTGACAATGTCGCCGGGGCGGGTTGCGCCGCCGCTTGGCATATTTTCGGCGACGGTGAGCATGCCGATGACCGATGTTTTCGGTTTGAGCAGGGCGACCATTTTCATGGCGGCGAGTACGGCCATGCCCCCGCATTTATCAAATTGCATCCATTCCATGCCTTTGCCGGGTTTGAGCGAGATGCCGCCGGAATCGAAGGTGATGGTTTTTCCGACGAGGACAATCGGTTTGCTTTTTGGGTCGGTCCCTTTGTATTTGAGGGTAATGATTTTTGCATCGGTGTCGCTACCCGCTGCGACGGAGAGCAGGGCGTTACAATTTTGCTTTTTCAACTCAGTTTTGTTGAGAATGGAGCAAGTAAGACCCGAGTCTTTGGCCATTTTTGTGGCCCATGTGGCAATCTTTTGCGGTGGGGCGAGGTTGCCGGGCAGGTTGGCAAGGTCGGCCGTGGAGAGAAGGGCTTCGCTTTCAATTTTCGCTTCGGCGAGTGCGCGGCGGCAGGCGGCGGCATTTTTGCAGGGGCCAGCAAAAACCAGAGAGGGTTCGGCCGTCCGTTTCTTCTTTTTCGTTTTGAAGGTGTCGAAGTTGTAGCTTCCCCAGACCGCGCCACGGGCGACGGTGTGGATGAAGGCCGTTTCGGAAACATCCTTGAGGGCTCCGGTGCTTTCGGTGGCAAAGTGGGTGATGCCTGCTTTTTGTCCGGCGCGCACGGCGGCCGCGGCGGCGCGTTCAAGTGTTTCCATTTGAAAGGCGGTTCCTTTGCCGAGGCCGACCAAGATGAGTTGAGCGGCTTTGGTTTTTCCGAAGCTTGGAAAAACCGCGGTCTGCGCGAAGCCGCCTTCAAAATTACTTTTTTTAATCTGCTCTGTGAGCAATTGGGGCAGAGCCCCTTTTCCGGTAAGAAGCGGTTTTTTGTTCTGAACAAAAACGATCCAGCCATCTTTGGCTTGTGTGTCGAGCGGGCGGGGGGTGAGTGTCAGTTTCATTATCGGAGTTCCTCGGGGAGTTTGGCTTTGTCAGCGGCTTCGGCAGGCCAGTTCGGCAGGTCAAAGCCACGTTTGACGATGGCGTATTCAATATTCTTCAGGTAGAGCTCGCGCCCGTTAAAAATAATGGTCAGCGTTTTGTTTTCGAGGTCGGGCCGGAATTCTTGAACTCCTTTCAGGCCTCGCAGAGTGTTCGCGAGAATCTGAGCGCCTTGCGGACTGCGGAGTTGATCCACCTCGAAGGTTACGGTGCGGATGTCATTGCGGAAGCAGCCTGCGAGCAGGAGCACCCCGATGAGAAGAAGACTATTTTTTTGAAGTGTTTTCATGGGTTGAAAATATAGAGGGTTTGAATGTCGAATGTCGAATAAGGAACAGAAGAATATCGAAGGAAGCGCTGCCTGTTCTAAAAGGGATTTCGAACAGCGATGCGAGTTTCGGAATGCATGATAAATTTCCAAGCATTGGAAAAAAGACACGTCAATCTTCCAACGGTTGGGGAGGCAGGAATATTTTCATCCGCAGATTTCGCAGATGTACACAGAGTAGGAGTCCACGCGGTAGAAATGAAACAAGTTCCTGGCATTTTGCCATAAGGATCATCCTGCCTAATCCTCTTCATCTGCGACTCGAAACGAAGTGGAGAGGGGCTGGCGCGCAGCGACGGCAACAAAGTGGCAAATCGAGCGCAGCGGGTGGATGGATTTGACCCTGAGTAGGATTGAGGTTTGTGCGCAGACTCTACAATCCGAGGTCGTTCATGATCGCGTGGGTATAAACCCGTTTCCAGCGCGGGGGCTTGCTGAATTCTGCCTCAGCTAGTCTTAAAAATTCGTAGGCCAAATCAACGAGGTCTTCCTGACCATTTTTGCTGAGCTGTCCTTCGTAGATATCGATAAAGTCGTTGTAGCGCCGGACGGCTTTTTCATATTTTCCGTTCATCTGCAGTGCCAATGCATATCCAAACAGGGCGGAGGGGCTTCCCGTTTCCTGCCTTAAAGCCAAATGATATAGCTCTTCGGCCTGGAGAGGATTGCCCGTGATCATCAGCAAGTTGGCCCGTAGAAAACGGGAAAGAGGGGGGTCTGGAATGCTGCGGCAGATTTCCATGGCTTCGGTAAGCTGACCCTGCTGGTAGCTTGCCGCCGCTTCGGCGATGCGGGCGTCGGTGTCTTGAATATTCTTCGGGTTGTAGAGCAGATGCACAATCAGGATGGCGAGGCCGAAGACGATTATGATGCGCAGGTCGGTGCGCGTGAATCGCAATCGGTGAACCCCGCGGAGGAGCTGTTTGATCACGGGGGCATTTCTTCCGGCGTCGCGCTGGAATTCATCCTGAGTGGTGAGAATGAGCGCCGCCGTCATCGGCCCCAGTTCAAAGGCTGGAGTGGGACGTTGTGAACGGTGGGATCCATCCTTCGCCAAAGGCTTCGGAGGACAAGTTGTGGGATGTTGGATGTGGGATGGGTCGGAGGGCTCTCCGATCTCCGACCCCTGATCTCTGACCTCTGATCTCTGATCTCTGTTTCCTGCCATTCGGGCGGCCTCGATGCGTTCGCGTTCGAACCAGGCAGCGAAGCCTTCGCGTGCGCGTCGTACAAAGAGCATGAGCAGGGCGCGGCTGGTATCGGCACAGCGAAGGGCTTCAAATGCCATGAACTGATGAATGGCGGGAAGGTGGGCCGTGTCGTCGATTTGTTCCTGTTTCCATGAGGCTGGCTCTGCGTGGCCGGGAAACCCGTGGGTCTCTTCGAAGTTTTCCAGAAGCGGAGTCTGATACTCGCGATCTAAATTCTCTACGAGAAGTGGCAGAAAGGAGCCAAAGGAGGGTTCGTCGATAAAGTGCCCGTTTTTCCAAACATTGGAAAATGACTTTTTCTCCGGGTTCCAGAAGATGGTTGTGAGGGTGTGCGTGAGCTGATTGCGCTGTTCGCTGAGCGATTCGATCGCCGTTTCGGAATCGTGGTTTTTTTCGCAGAGGCGCAGAAGGGCTTCGATTTCTCCGAGGAGCATGACGGTGAGTTCCGGCGTCGCTTTGTCGCGTTCGAAGCTCTCAGGAATAAATATTTCTTGGTTGCTTTGCCAGGCAGGAATCCCATCGCGATGCGGGTCGAAACGGCGCAGGGCCCATTGGATATATTTACGAAGAGCAGGAAGGGTCTGTTTGAGGATCAGCAGATCGGGTTCGCTGCTTTCCCATGCCCGCTCAAAGGTCTGAATGATCAGGGGCCACGGGGCGGCGGTGGATACAACACCCGGCCGGTTGATCCATGCCGGGAACCCTCCATTGTTCTGCTGAAGTGAGAGCGCGGTACGGGTTAGTTCCATTGCGGTGGATGGGTCAATCAGTGTCCATGCGCGTACCAACGCGTAGAGCTCGTTGAGCGAAACGGTTTCCTCCTCGAATCCCTCGGCCGCACTCCAGAGTCCGTGAATGGAGGGGGTGCGCTCCCGAAGGCGGTGAGCCAGTGATTCGGCGGCGAGTGCCACGGGCGGATTGTGGCGCGGGTTAATGCTGAACAGTTCTCCGACCGGAGTCCGGCGTTTCGTTTCCTTTTGCATGAGGGTTTCAAATTCCTCCTCCAGCGCGTCTTCGGCTTTCCGGAGGGCCTGTTCTTTGGAATATTCGCCGCTGATCAGGGCGAAACGCTCTTCTTTGCAGAGGAGTAGGGTGGTGTGGTGCTCGGCAACCCTCCATGTGAGACCTGACTCGTCGCGTAGCGCATTGGGTGCGTGGAGGGTGGGCGGTGGAAGATTCAGAAGGCGGCCGACCCAAACGCCGGATTCGAGCAGGAGGGCGTCCAATCGTATTTTTTCAGGGCTTTTGCGTGTGCAGACCGAAAAGCCGTTGCTGAAAAGTCGTGCCGAACAGGATTCGGACGTGGGAAGAAGTTGAAGGGTCCAGGTGGCTCCGGGGAGGGTGAGCACGCCGGGAGTCGCTCCCGTGATGAATCGAAGCGAATCGTTGGGGCCGGCCGAAAAGGCCCAGCCCTGTTTCCATGGAACGGCGGGGTAATCTGTAAAAAGATTTTGCATGAGTCGGGGTGCATCTTGTCGCATCCCGAAGTCTTCTTCAACCCTTCGCTTTTATTTTCCCTGTCGGGCGAAGCACTTGAAAAAAACATTAAAAAGGGATACCTTCCCCTTTTGTTTGGTCGGAAATAAATTTGAGAGGTTCGATGACAACACTTGTGCGCGTAATGGAAATGGTTCGTGAATGGGTTCCCGGATTGGACGAGCGAGTCGGCCAGTTTGAGGTTGAGCCTTTTGATCTGGATGATGAAATTATCGATGCTTTCCGCGAAGAGCTTGAGCGTTTGAGTGGCGATTTGCAGGCGGGTCTGGATGCCTTGGACGAAGAAAAGATACGAATGGCGGTCCACTCCATTAAAGGGATGAGCGGCACAATGGGCCTTCCGGAAATCTCCGTGTTGGCGCAGGAAATCGAAATCACCCTGCGCGCCGGTGAACATGAACGCTGTGCCCAGCTTTCCAATGCACTGATCGCGTGGGCGCGCGACTTTCTCTCGACCGGCGAATAACTTTTCCCAAGGGTTCATCCTGAAGGTTCACCCTGAAGGGTTGGAACCGGCGATGCCGGGTTTCCGGGCTTCCTCCTTCGCCAAGGCTACGGCGGACAGGTCGCGACGCATGGGCTACACTTTTTCCAAACTTTGAAAACCTGTAGCCGCGATCCGTGATCGCGGGATCTAGGCGAGGTCACCCTCCGACGTCGCTCAGGACAGGCGGCCCCGCCCTACACTGAAAAAAACAAGTCACACCGGTTCGCCGTAGCGATGCGAAGGCGAATGGAAACCCAATACTCCATGAATCCGATATTCCATCATTCCATTCTCACCTCAGTTTATAGAGGGTGCTTTCGTCGATCATGGGGCGGGCGAGGCCTTCTTCGCGGGCGACACGTTCGACTTCATCCGCCACGGCTTCGGCAACACCTTCGTCGAAAACGGACGGAATAATGTAGTCCTCGCAGAGTTTGTCGGCAGGGATCAGGTTGGCGATGGCGTGTGCCGCAGCCACCTTCATGCCTTCGCTGATGCCGCTTGCGCGACAGCGTAGCGCGCCCTTAAAGATGCCGGGGAAGCAGAGGACGTTGTTGATCTGGTTGGGGTAGTCGGAGCGGCCGGTTGCCATAATACGGGCGTGGGGCAGGGCCTCCTCGGGCATGATTTCCGGGATGGGGTTGGCCATTGCAAAGATGATCGGGTCCTTTGCCATGTTTTTGACATCTTCGGCGGTGATGCACCCAGGGGCCGAGACGCCGAGGAATAGGTCGGCTCCGCACATACTTTCGCTGAGCGTCCCTTTTTCGCCGTTCGGATTGGTGTTTTCCGAGAACCACGTTTTTGCAAAATTCATCTTCTCGGTGCGGCCTTTGTAGATCGCACCCGTGCGGTCGAAGCCGACAATGTTTTGAACGCCCGCCTCCATGAAAATCTTGGAGCAGGCCATGCCAGCCGCGCCGACGCCGTTGACGATCACCTTGAGGTCTTCCATTTTTTTGCCGGTGATTTTCAGTGCGTTGAACAATGCCGCGAGTGAGACGACGGCGGTTCCGTGCTGGTCGTCGTGGAACACCGGAATATCGAGCTCCGCTTTGAGGCGCTCTTCAATTTCGAAACAGCGCGGGGCCGAGATGTCTTCGAGGTTAATGCCGCCGAAGGTCGGGGCGAGCAGTTTGACTGTTTTGATGATCTCTTCGGGGTCTTTGGTATCCAGACAGATTGGGAAGGCATCGACATCGCCGAATCCTTTAAAGAGCATCGCTTTGCCTTCCATCACTGGCATGGCCGCTTCGGGGCCGATGTCGCCGAGACCCAGCACCGCCGTGCCGTCGGAGACAATAGCGACCATGTTTTTTTTGATGGTCAGTACGTCTGCGCGGGCGACATCTTCGTTGATCGACATGCAAACACGACCCACGCCCGGGGTGTAGGCAATCGACATTGCACCCGGCGCGGCCAGATCCATCCGGTTGAGTGTTTCAATTTTCCCACCGAGGTGTGAGCGATAGGTAATTTCATCCGCGGAGAGCACCTGAGTTCCGTCGGCCTTTTCCAAGGCCTGGATAATTTCTTCCTGATGCGCGTCGTCGCGTGCATAGGCGACAAGGCGGAAGGGGCTCTGGGTGCCTTCGGCGAGGGCGCAGACCCCTTCGGTGGAGGTGATGATTGCCTCGAGCGCGGGGCGGTCGAGGGTCGATGCGATGGTCAGATCAATGCTAAAGCTGGGGGATGGATTAATTTTCATAAAATGGAACTCCTTAAATTAAGCCGCACATCTTACGGGCTCGGGTTTTTCGGGCAAGTTCCAACTTTGGAAGATTTCTGACGGGATAACAGGATCAACAAAAAGTTGGAGTGGGGCGACGCTTCCAGCGGAGCCGAATAGAGAGTTCTAACCACTAATTCACACTGATTGACACTGATTAAAGAATGGTGGACGCGGCATCCCTGCCATTTTTTCCAAGGGGTGGAAGAGTTTCTCTCACCATCCATGGCACATGTATCGTATTACGATATATGCGCCTGTTTCTTTAGCCGTTGGAGTCATTTGCTTTCATGAACCATTCTTATGTTGCGCGCAACATAACCATTCCTCGCCGTCACTATTTCCTTCGGAAATTATTTATCGCGACGCTTTCAGCGTGTCAATTCGTGGTTAAACTCTTCATTTTGTGATTTATGCGTTTTTTACGGTGAAAATCTCCAAACCTTTTGTCGCGCCTTAGCGATGCGAAGACGGATGGGAAAACTGCAAGCCGCAACGCAGTTCTTGGAATTTGAGCTTTCGCCTTGAGTCGCAACGCCTTTCGGGTAAAGTTTTCGCTCAATTTAAAGGCATTGGGCTTTGGGCCTTAGACCGTAGGAGTTTGGAGGGTTTGTTTTCTTCCTAAAGCCTCAAGTCTAAAGTCTCCAGCCTGCCGAAGGGCGATTTATGAAAGAAGTAAAAATAGGTATTTTAGGGTTCGGCACGGTCGGCGCGGGCGTGGTTGAGGGAGTCCTCAATAACGGCCAGCTGATGGCACAGCGCAGCGGCATTCTTCCAATCATTGAAAAAATTGCCGATCTGGATATTGAAAGCGACCGCGGCGTCGAAGTAGATGCCTCGTTGCTGACGACGGATGCGTTGTCGGTGATTAATGATCCAGCGATCGATGTGATCGTTGAGTTAATCGGTGGCGTGACGATTGCCAAGAAGTTCGTGCTTTTGGCGCTTGAAGCGGGCAAGCCGGTGGTGACCGCTAATAAGGCATTGCTGGCCGAAGCGGGCCGCGAACTGTTTGAAGCGTCTGCGAAAAGCGGCGCGGGTCTCTATTTTGAGGCGAGCGTTGCGGGCGGTATTCCGGTTCTGCGCGCGTTGCGCGACGGGCTGGTCGGCAATCAGATTCAGAGCATGTACGGAATTTTGAACGGAACCTGCAATTATATTCTGACGCGTATGGAGCGCGAAGGGCTCGATTTTGACAGTGTGCTGGCCGATGCGCAAATGCTCGGCTATGCCGAAACCCCGC
Source organism: uncultured Verrucomicrobiota bacterium (assembly GCA_964476065.1). Classification (GTDB taxonomy): domain Bacteria; phylum Verrucomicrobiota; class Kiritimatiellia; order Kiritimatiellales; family Tichowtungiaceae; genus Tichowtungia. The sequence goes on from CAYYYX010000003.1 coordinate 67,176, forward strand.
CGGATCTGGACATTGATGGCGACGATACCGCTCATAAGGCCGTGTTGCTGGCTTCGCTGGCCTATGGCGCTCCGGTTCCGATGGATGCCTTTACGATTGAAGGCATTCGCGGGCTGTCGCACCGCGAAATTGAATATGCCGATGAACTGGGCTATCGCATTAAGCTTCTCGCCGTCATCCGCAATGTGGATGGACAGGTCGAAATGCGCGTCGAGCCGTCGCTGGTGCCGAAAGATCATCTGCTGGCTGCCGTGAACGATTCGTTCAATGCCGTGTTTATCGAAGGCGATGTGGTTGGCGAAACGCTTTATTACGGTCGTGGCGCGGGTCGTGCGCCGACCGCCAGTGCGGTGATCGGCGATATTATGGAAGCCGCCGAAGGCAAGGGCGGACGGTGCGACTGGCTTCTCCAGAACGAGAGCCTGCCTGTGCGCGGGGCGGCGGATATTTCCGTGCGCTGTTACTTGCGCCTCTCCCTGAAAGATCAGCCGGACGTGATTGCGCAGGTGGCTCATGTGCTCGGTAAAAACAATATCAGTATCGCCTCCGTGATTCAGAAGGAACAAAACGTGGGCGAGCAGGTTCCCGTTGTTTTCCTGACGCACAAGGCGCTGGAGAAAAACTTTGCTGCAGCAATGACAGAAATTGAGAAATTGAACGTGGTGGACGGTAAACCCGTCCGGATGGCTATTGAGGACTTCGAGTAGAATTTAAACCGTGTGTGAGTTCGATTCATTTATGGTTCAATCTTCCCGCTATTCAGAGACAAAGGAAATTTATGAAAGTTGTAAAATTTGGCGGTTCATCCGTCGCGAACGCTGAGCAGATTTCGAAGATCATCGGAATCGTTACGTCGGATCCGGACCGCCGCATTGTGGTGGTTTCCGCGCCGGGAAAACGGTGCAGTGATGACACGAAGGTGACCGATCTGTTGATTGCACTCGCGGATACCGTGCTGGCTGGGAACGATTTCGAATCCCCATTGAAGGCGGTGGTGGATCGCTACGCTGAGATTCAAAGCGATCTCGATTTGCCCGCTTCTGTGATTGAGGTCATCGAAGCGGACCTGCGTGGTCGCATCGAAAATCGCGGATCCAACGATCTTCAGTTTATGGATGCGATGAAGGCCGCTGGCGAAGACTGCAATGCCCGTGTGATTGCGGAAGCATTTACGAAAGCCGGATCTCCCGCGAAATATGTGAACCCCGGTGAAGCGGGCATGTTGCTGAGCGATGAGTTCGGCAATGCTGAAGTACTCAAAGAATCTTTCGCAAACCTCACTGCGCTTAAGGACTCGAAGGAGATCGTGATTTTCCCTGGGTTTTTTGGTGTCACCCGCGGCGGCGACGTCGCGACGTTCCCGCGCGGCGGGTCTGACATCACCGGCGCGATCCTCGCGGCGGCGGTGAAGGCGGATGTGTACGAAAACTTTACCGATGTCGATTCGGTTTGTTCGATGGATCCGCGTGTGATTGATAATCCGCCCGCGATCGACTGCATGACCTATCGTGAGATGCGCGAATTGTCCTATGCTGGTTTCGGGGTGTTCCACGACGAGGCAATCATCCCTGCGGTGCATGCCGAAATTCCAATTTGCATTAAGAACACCAATAATCCGTCGGCTCCCGGAACGATGGTGCTGCCGAAGCGCGCACCCTCCGAACGCACGGTGGTTGGCATTTCGAGTGCGCCTGGTTTCTGCTCCATTTCCATCGATAAATATATGATGAACCGCGAAGTCGGCTTCGGCCGCCGCTTGCTCCAGATTTTGGAGGAGGAGGGCATCTCGTTTGAGCACACGCCTTCGGGGATCGATAACATGTCGGTCATTTTGGCTTCGGCGAATATCAGCGACGAAAAAGAATCGCTGGTGGTGGAGCGGATTAAAAGCGAACTGAACCCAGACGCAGTTTCGGTTGAGCATGGTCTCGCACTGATCATGGTGGTCGGCGAAGGAATGCACTACACGCCGGGGATGGCCGCGAAAGCAACCCTCGCATTCAGCGAAGCGGGCGTGAATCTGGAAATGATCAATCAGGGTGCCTCCGAAATCAGCATGATGTTTGCTGTGAAAGACGCCGACCGCGAAAAGGCAATCCGCGCTCTCGGCACTGCCTTTTTTAACGTCTGATTTCCCAACCCTTGGAAGGCAGGCAGCGCCTGTATCCCAAATTGTTCCAACCCTTGGAAAATCAACCTGCGGCGAGCATCTGTTTTTTCCAAGCATTGGAAAAATGTACCTGTCCCATACGTTTAAACGTATGGGACGGCTCCATCCCGTGGAAATGTATGCGAGATCAGCGGATCGTGAAAAATAATAACTTTTTTGACACCGATTTCTCCTCCTTCTGAATACATGAGTGAAAGAGGCTTTATACAGGCCTTTGCAAAGGAGAGAGAT
>CAYYYX010000004.1:0-61769 GCA_964476065.1 uncultured Verrucomicrobiota bacterium
GATCAAACCTCAACTTGCGTTAAATTGATACCCCGCTAACAAAAATAGGTGGTTGAGAAGATGTCGGGAATGGAAATATTTTTTGAGAGTGCCGGGTTGCTAATTTTATTTTCCACTGCTGCAATCGTATTTTGGTATACACGCGAAACTGTCAGGATGCGCAGAGTTGCTCAGGAGCAAAATACCTTAATCGCTGAACAGGTGCGTATTGCCCAGAGAACACATGAATTGGAAATAGAAAGGGTCTCCCGTGAAACGGAAAAGGAGAGATCGTTGCTTGATCCGGTTTTAGTGTTTAGGGGAGGAACTTCAGGCGGCGGGAAAGCTAAAATGAATTTTATAAATAACGGAGGATCCATAAAAAAGATTTCGGTTGAACCCTGTGGTGATTTTAGAATTTCTATCAGTCCTCCGGATAGTATTCATACCGGAGGTAATGGGGCGATCATGTTGTCAAAACTGTCCTCTTCTGAAGAGCACAGCTTTAAGCTTAGGTATCAGAATGCTGTGGGAGAAGAACGGGTTAAGGTGTTTTCTCGTCATAATGGCAGGTTTGATGAAAGTAATGTACAGCCCGAATGTCTGAGGTAACCGCCGTTTCACGCGATGGAGTGAGGAGGTGTGCCGTTTCTACATTTCCAACCATTGGAACTTTCGCGTTCATTCGCGTGTTTCGCGGTCAAAAAATTTCCAACCATTGGACGCCGATTCTCTGTAGACAGCCAAGATGGCCGTCCTACTCTCCAACCATTGGAAAAAGTAGAGAGAAAGTTCCAGACATTGGAAAGCGGTAAGGTGGAGCGTGATCTCCGAGCACGCTTTGAACCTGCTCGGAGATCAGGTTCCACCATTCGTGCCGATTCGCGAGCTTCGCGATCAAAAAATAAGGCGGGGTCTCGGACCCCGCCCTACAGAAGATTTCTTTTTTGCGATCTATGCGTTCTTTCGCGGTTAATTAAAACCGCACGCGCTCGGCGATGGTTGCTTCGAGCTCGCTGATGGGCATGCGGACTTGCTCCATGGTGTCGCGGTCGCGCACGGTGACGGTGTCGTCTTCCAATGTATCGAAGTCGATGGTGATGCCGAGCGGTGTTCCGATTTCATCCTGGCGGCGGTAGCGACGGCCAATGGCACCGGCCTGGTCGTAGAAGCAGCTCCAACGCTCGGTGAGGCGCTCGAAGACTTCGCGCGCTTTGGCGACGAGTTCGGGTTTGTTTTTGAGGAGCGGGAAGACAGCCACTTTGTACGGCGCGATGCAGGGAGCAAAGCGAAGCACGGTGCGGGCTTCGTAGCCTTCGGGGGCCTGTTTGGCCTTCGGGTCTGCGGTGAGGACTTCGCCACCGTCTTTGCCTTTAGGAATCCATTCGACGCGGTAGGCTTCGCAGAGCAGGGCGAGCGCGATGCGGTCGACTCCGGCGGAGGGTTCGATGACGTGCGGGAGATATTTCTCCTTGGTCTCTTCGTCGAAGTATTCGAGTCCTTTTCCGCTACATTCTTGATGCTGGGTGAGGTCGAAGTTGCCGCGCGCGGCGATTCCTTCGAGCTCCTGCGTGCCGAAGGGGAAGTCGTATAGGATGTCGGTGCAGGCGCTGGCGTAGTGGGCGAGGGCGTCGCCTTCGTGAATGTCACGGTGCATGCGGCCTTCGGGCAGGCCGACTTTTCCGTACCAGTTGAGGCGTTCGGAAACCCAGTATTCGTGCCACTCAGCATCGGTGCCGGGCTTGATGAAGAATTCGAGTTCCATCTGTTCGAACTCGCGTGAACGGAAGGTGTAGTTGCGCGGGTTGATTTCGTTGCGGAAGGCTTTGCCGATCTGCGCGATGCCGAACGGCATTTTCTGGCGCGCGGTGGCCAGCACGTTGCCGAACTGGGCGAAGATGCCCTGCGCGGTTTCGGGGCGGAGGTAGGCGACATTGGAGCTTTCTTCGACGGGGCCGACGAAGGTTTTGAACATCAGATTGAAAGCGCGCGGCTCAGTGAGCGTGCCGGCTTCGTTGGTGTCGGGGCCGACGAGGCGGTCGTAGTTTTCGAGCGGAATGTCGAGCAGCGGAACGGTTTCGTAGTCGTCGGCTTTCTGTTTGCCGATTCTTTTGACCTTTTTGGCGGGGGCGTCTTCGTCCTCGGGATAGGCGAACATCAAGGTGGCGGCATCCGATTTGTGTTTAAAGACGAGGATCTGGTCGGCGCGGTAGCGGCCTTTGGTGTCGCGGCAGTCGACCATCGGGTCTTTAAAGTTTCCAATATGGCCAGAGGCTTCCCAAACGTGCGGGTGCATGATGATGGAGCTGTCGAGGCCGACCACGTTTTCGCGGGTCTGTACAACGGCTTTCCACCAGCTTTCTTTGATGTTGCGTTTCATTTCAACGCCGAGCGGGCCGTAGTCCCAGAAGCCGTTGATGCCGCCGTAGATTTCCGAGGTTTGGAAAATAAAGCCGCGCCGCTTACAAAGCGAAGCGAGTGCGTCCATCGAAACATGATAATCGTTTGGTTTCATAGTCTGGTTCCTATCCTTAAATTGAAGGCGCAGATGTTGCCTCAACGCATTTGGAGTTGAAAGAAGAAAGTGAAAAGGGGAGACTGCCCGCCGTGAAAGAAAAACGATACTACAAACGATTTGATCTCTATTCGACACTGGCGGTTCTCGGCGTGTTGGCGGTTCTGTTGTTCGAATGCATCTTTGTGTTTGAACTCTACAATCGGGATATTAGCTCGATCGAACGTTTTCTCCCCGCCGCGAAAGAGGCCACTCCTGTTCCTGCGCCGGTTGAAGAACCCGCTCCGGTTGGCTGACTGAGTTCAGCCGATCCACCTCTGATTTTTTATCCGCCCCGAACCATCAGGGTCTTCGACAGAGTAAACGGATCTTCACCGATTGATATTTTCCAATGCTGAAAACCGAGTTGGGCCAAGTCCCACGAAGGACTCGAAGAAGGTGTTGGGAAATATATTTGTTCTGGGTGGTCTTAGCGCCTTTGTGGTGGATATCTATTCTCAGCATCAGGCCCAAAGCCATTCCTTAATCCGTTTCCCCAGATTGGCACTGTCTTCGAGTATCATGGTGAGCGACGGGATCAGCAGGAGCGTGATGCCGGTAGCGAAGAGGATTCCGAAGCCGAGCGAGATCGCCATGGGAATCAGGAAGCGCGCCTGACGTGAGGTTTCAAAAATCATCGGCAGCAACCCGCCGAAGGTGGTGAGTGTGGTGAGCACAATCGGTCGAAACCGCTGGATACCGGCGGTCATGATGGAGTCGTGCACGCTGAGTCCCTCCGTGCGCTTCTGATTAAAGAAATCGATCAGAACGAGCGAATCGTTCACGACCACCCCCGAGAGTGCGACGATTCCGAAAATACTGATGACACTCAGGCTGTAGCCCATCAGCAAATGACCGATCACCGCGCCGACGATGCCAAACGGAATGCTGACCATGATGATCAGCGGCTGGCTGTAGCTCTTAAACGGAATGGCCAAAATGACATAGATCAGAACAATTGCGCCGAGCAGCCCTTTAATCAGACCCTGAACGCTTTCACGCTGATCGGCTTGTCGCCCTTCGAAGGAATAGGACAGGCCCGGATAGTTTTCTTTCAGGGCGGGAAGTATGTCCGTTTTCATGTCCGCAAGCACCAGGGCGGCTTTGTTCTTTGGAGTCACATTGCCTGAAACGGTGACCGTGCGTCGACCATTGCGTCGACTGATGGTGGTATAGGCACGACCGCGTTCCATATTGACCACTTCGCGCAACGGCACCTCAATGCCGGTTGGGGTCAGCAGGATCATCGATTCCATGCTGAACTCGGTGTCGCGTTCGGATTCTGGAAGGCGCACCATGACTTTGACTTCATTGCGACCGCGTTGCTGACGGATGGCCTCGGAACCATAATAGGAATTGCGCACTTGCCGAGCGACGCCGGCCGAGGTGAGGCCGAGACTGCGGCCTTCGGGCTTTAAGCTGAAGTCGATCTGCGGTTTGCCGGGCGTAAAGCCATCGTCGATATCGCTGACCATGGAGTATTCGCCCAGCGCTTCGGCCAGGTCCGCACTGGCCTTCTCTAGTACGTTGATGTCGCGATGCGATAGCTCCACCGTCAGCGCATCGGAGCCTCCGCCGGGGCCGCCGCTGTCGGCGCGGTAACGAATGGTGTCGATGCCGGTAATCGAACCGGCTTTCTGACGCCAGCGTTTTACGAAGTCGGCGGTGGAAACGGGACGCACCTCCGCATCGACCAGATCGAAGGTAACCGATCCGCTGTGGCCGCCGGTGATGCCGATCTGGGAGATATAGCCTTTGACCTGTTTTTGCCCGGTCTGCTTTTCAATTTCGCGAACCAGTTCTTCGCCGGCACGGATAATTTGACCATGTGCCGCCTGGGTTTTATCGACGGGCGATCCGTACGGAAGCTTAAAGGTACACAGCGCCACGTCGGATTCTACGCTGGGAAACAGCTCGAATCCCATGCGACCACTTTTCACATAGCTTACGGTGAGAATCAGCACGAACAACCCGATCGCGACCGTGAGATAGCGACGGCGCAGGGTGAGGTCGAGGAACGGGCCGTACTTTTCGTGAACAAATCGCGTGAAGGCTTTACCAAAGCGCTGCTGCAGACGGTGAATGAGGTGCGGTTTTTTCAGGTCTTTTTGGTGAGCTAAATGAGCGGGCAGCACAAACAAGGCTTCCACCAATGAAATGACAAAGGTCGTACAAACGACCAGCGGGATAGCACCAAAAAACTTGCCCATGGTCCCCGGCACAAAGTAAAGCGGCATAAAGGCCACGATATTTGTGAGAATACTGAAGGTGACCGGCATCGCTATTTGACGGGCCCCGACAATGGCGGCGCGCAGAAATGGCATCCCTTCCTGATGGTTATGGTAAATGTTTTCGCCAACGACAATGGCGTCGTCCACCACAATCCCCAGCGCCAGAATGAAGGCAAACATCGAAACCATATTGATGCTCAAACCCATCGTAGGCATGATCAGAATTGCGCCAAGGAACGAGATCGGAATCCCGAGCATCACCCAGAAGGCCAGACGCATTTCGAGGAAGAAGCCGAGCACGATGAAGACAAGGAGCAAACCGAGCAGTCCGTTGCGCAGCAGCAGGTTCATTCGCTGCCGGAACATGTCGGCACGGCTGTTCCAGGTCGTCAACTCAATGCCTTCGGGGAGTGTCGTCCGCAACTCGTCAAGCACTCCCATCACCGACTCCTCAATGGAGATGGGGGTTTCTTTTCCGACGCGATAAACGCTCATGGTCAGCGCAGGCTTCCCGTTGAAATAGGTAAACCTGTCTGAATCGTCAAAGTTGTCGCGAATCGTGGCGACATCTTCGAGCAGCACCTGTGTTCCATCGGCGCCGGTAATCAGCGGGATCTTGCCGAACTGATCGCCGTAGTCGCGGCGGTCGCGCACGCGAACCAGAATTTCACCGCTGGTGGTTTTCATGCCGCCACCCGGCGTTTCGACGGACGCTCGGGAAACAATATCTGCGACCCCCGCCAACGTCAGGTTATAGGAACGCAAGGTGTCCTGCGGAATTTCAATGGCGATCTCATAGCCACGCACATTGGAGAGCTCCACCTGCGTAATGCCGGGAGAAACAATCAGCCGGTCCCGCACCAGCTCGGTCACTTCACGCAAAACGGTGTCGGCGGTATCGGCCGAGACAATCACCGACAGCACTTCACGCCGGAGCGAGCTGACGCTGATGATCGGCTCTTCGGCATCTTCCGGGAAGGTGGTGATCCGGTCCACTTCCCCTTGCACATCCTGCGACATCCGCCCCAGATCATACCCCGGTCGAACTTCAACCGTTACGGACCCGTTGCCCTCCCGAGCGCTGGCCGTGACTTCTTCCACGCCGTCGAGCCCGCGCACGGCCTCTTCGACCGCCAGCACAATCGACTGCTCCACCTCTTCCGGACTGGCCCCAGGATACGGAACGGAAATGGTGACGATGTCCAGTTCGGCACTCGGCAGAAATTCCTGTTTGATGTTAAACGCCTGAATCAGTCCGCCGAGCACAAGGATCAGCATAATGATGTTGGATGCAACGGGGTTGCGCGTCATCCATGAAATGGGGCCGCGGCGTTCCCGTCCGGGGAGAATGAGTTTATCCTTCATTTTACTTCATTCCTTTCCCGGATTTTCCAGCGCCGTTCGGGGCCTTTTCTGGAGCGAGCTCACCTTCGACACGAAGCGTCATTCCGTCGATTGGGGTCGACAGGTTTGTGAGGATCAGCCGCTCTCCATCATTGAGCCCGCCGGAAACAATCACCTCGGTTGCATCGCGCCAGGCAATCTCCACCTCGCGGATTTCTAAAGCGCCCTTCGGGGTAGCAAGCCAGACCAAGCGATCATCGTGCAATGCGGAGCGCGGGATGCGATAAGCCCCCTCAACAGGCGCGCCAGAAATTTTAACGCGCACATATTCATTCAGCAGGACAGGTGACTCGCCCTGTAGCGGATTTTCAATCGCGATCAACACGCGGGCCATACGCCCCATTTCTTCGAGCTGGCTTTCCAACCGAACGACCCGCCCTTTACGAACATCGCCCATGCCGCGAGTCACCGTGGCGGGCGAACCGGTTTCGGGGTCGCACTCAATCCATCGAAGCTGGTCGACCGGAATCGAGGCGCGGACATAAAACTGATCGGTTCCAGCGAGAGTCGCCAGCGAATCCTGCGTAGTGGCCTGTGTTCCGAGATCGGTTTTGCGGTCGACCACCACCGCATTGAACGGAGCGCGCACCTCCGTGCGGGCAAGATCCAGCTCCGCCTTTTCCAGCTCGGCCTGCGCCGCTTCGAGTTTGGCGGCGCGATATTTCAAGTGCGGCACGCGCAGCGCGAGCTCGCGGTCGGCATCGGCTTCATCTGCACCGGAAGCAATCAGCTCCCATTCGCGCGCCGCGATATCGCGTTGCCCCTTTTCGAGCTTGAGCTGAAATTCCGCTTCAGCTAGCGCGGCCTTCTTCTGCTCCAGTGCCAACCGATAGTCCGCCGGATCGATTTGCAAAATTTGCTCACCCTTCCGGAACGTCCCCCCCTCGATAAATTCAGAAGCAACCTCGACAATTTCACCGGCGACGCGCGCCCGCAGCGTAATTTCAAGCGCCGGAGTCACCGTGCCGGTTGCCTGCAACTTCACGCGCTGGCTATCCGCCTTCAGCGGAACCACCTCGACGACATACGCGGTGCGCTGCGGCCGCTTCTTTTCCGGCTTCTTCGTGGTCTTCACAATGATTAATCCAATGATCAGCGCCAGCGTGATCAGCAGAATGGGGAGAACGATTTTTTGGGTTGTTTTCGATAGCTTCATGGGAATCTCCATTTTCTAGGGTCTAAAGGTCTCGGGTCGAAAGTCGAAGGGCTTGCTCATCCGATGGTTCGGACGTTTGGCTTTCGACTGGGTTTAATTCATCAGTCCAGCTTCCGCCCAGTGCGCGGTACAGGTTGATTCGGGTTTGTAGCAGATCGTATTGTGCGGCGACGTGGTCGCGCTCCAGCGTCTGGAGGCTGACGAGTTCAACCAGGACGGGCAGGTATTGGCTCAACCCGTTGCGGTAGCGGTTCAGCGCCTCGTCATACGAAAGGCGGCTTAGGTCGAGGTTGCGGGTGAGCGCCGCCAGATAGTCCTGCTGCTTCTGCTCGGAAACCAGCGCGTCCTCCACTTCCTTCATGGCGTTGAGTACGGTTTCGCGATAAGCCGCCAGCCGCTCGTCGACCACGGCGCGGGTTCGTTTGACTTCCGCTTTTCGACGGCCGCCTTCAAAGATTGGGCCGGTGACACCGCCGACGAGGTTGGCGAACCAGTCATTAAAAAGGTCGGAGCTTTTGATGTTGCGGTAGTCGGCGGATGCACTCAGCCGGATGGCGGGCAGGCGGTCGGCGCGGGCAGAGCTGACCGACCAGTCGGCGGCGCGGAGCTTCAGTCCGGCCTGCCGGACATCGGGTCGATTGGCCAGCACATCGGCCGGGATTCCAATGGCCGGGAGTTTAACGCTGGTGGCGTCATGAATTCCAATGCTTGGAAGATTTGTTGTAGAAATTTCCAAGGATTGGAAATCGGCGCGGCCAAGCAGTGCAGCCAGCTCGTTGAGCAGCAGTTGCTCGCGCAGCTCGGCCAGCGGGATGCGTGTTTCGGTATTGGCGACGGCTTGCCGTTGTTGGTAGACGTCGAGTGCGGTGGCCTGCGATTTGCGGAAACGCAACTCCACCAGTTCCAGCGAGGTTTTGTTGGCTTCGAGCTGCTTGCGGATCAGCTCCGTTTGCAGCTGCTGCGAAACAATTCCGCTCCAGCGAAGAGCGGTCTGCGAGGCGAGGGTGATCGCGGCGGTGTTGAGCTGCTCACGCGAGGCGTCGCGGTCGAGCGCGGCGGCCTGGGTTTCGGATTTTATGCGGCCCCACAGGTCCACTTCGTAGGCGGTGGCTAGCCCAAGAGAGTATAAATGGGTGTTGTCGAACGTTGTGCTGTCACGCGAGGCGGTTGCGGATGCATTTGCGTTGATAGAAGGGAGGCGGGCTGCGCCAGCTTGGGTGGCAATGGCGTCGGCCTGTGCCAACCGCGCCCACGCCTGCTGAATCGATGGGCTGTTTGTCAGCACCTCTTCAATCAACCCATTGAGTTCCAAGGAGTGGAAACCCTCCCACCAGTTTTTTTCAAGGGTTGTCTGTCCTGAGCCGAGTCGAAGGGGAACTTGTTCTGAATAGATACTGAACTGTTCGGGGATTTGCGTGTTCAGCAACCGATCATTCGGCGCATAAATCGCGCACGAGGAAAGGAGCAGAGGAAGGGCAAAGAACCCAAGAAGTCTTCCTCGCAGAGGCGCAGAGAACGCAGAGGGTCTGTGAGTCAGGGCAACGTGCTCCGCGAACTCTGTGCCTCTGCGAGGAATCTCCATTTCTGCGGCATTGAACAGGGCAGAACGAACTCGTTTGCGATTCCCGTTTCTAGTTTTCAGTTTCCAATTTCCAATTTCAAATTTCATCAATTTGCTCCACCACTTTTTGCATGAGCGTTAGGTAGGTTGTCCGCTCGTCGGCGGTTAGTGGCGCAAAGAGTTCGGCCACGGTTTGGCGCTTCTGTTCCATAATCTCATCCACCATTCGTTCACCCTTGGCCTTGAGCGTGAGCAATACGACGCGCCGGTCCGTTTTGGAGTGCACGCGAAGAACTAGACCCTTTTGCACCATGCGGTCGATCAGGCCAGAAGCCGAGGAGGGCTGTAGGCCCAATGTGTCGGCAAAGGCTTTCACCGGCGAGCCGGGGTTTTTTCGCAGAAATCCCATCCCGAGAAACTGGGGGAGGGTGATGATTCCCTGCGAGACGGCATTGCGTTCCCGGCGGAGCATCGCCCCGAGAAAGGTTGGCAACAACTGTTGCATGTCGGTGGCAAACGTTTGAATGGAGATGGTTTTATTTCTCATAGTGAATAGTTCATATCACGAACTATTCGTATTCGGAAGCGAAATAATCAACGGATTGGGATCGTTTTTGCTCCGGAAGGGTCTCTGGGTCGGGGGTTGGGGCTGCTGAAGTGAAGAAAGATTAAAAATCCTATATACATTCATGAATGAATGTATAAAATTCCGGCTCAAAACAAAGAGGTGACTGCGATGGCTAGGAAAACAAAAGAAGAGGCGGCGGAAACACGGGCCAAGGTTCTAATGGCTGCATTGGATCTATTTGCCGAGAAGGGATACTCGCGCACCACGTTGGTTGATATTGCAAAACGAATTGGTATGACCCGTGGCGCGGTGTATTGGCATTTTGATGGAAAGCCGGATTTGCTGGCGGCTCTGATGGATCATGTACATGTGTTGAGAGAAAAAATGGTGGAGTCACAGATTCCCGATATCCAGACTCTCGATGATTTGCGAAGCGCCTTCATTCTGTACGCCCGGGTTGTGGAACGTGATCCGGTGATTCGTAAGTTTGAATTTTTTCTGAATTACCAGATGGAATGGTCGGAAGAGCTGTTGGCCGAGACGCAGAAAAAGCTGAACGAACTTCGAAAAAGCCCATTGGAAAATTTCAAAGATCATTTTAAAGCTCCGGCCATCGCCGCTCGTCTGCGGCTCGGTGTCAATTTGGATCAACTGGTTGTGACACTGGCTGCTTTCTGGTGCGGCGCCTGCAAGATGTTTCTGGGGCGGCACTGCCCCGGCGTGGAACTTGGGCAGTGTTCGGACGTGGATATCCAATTGCTTGGCGGGATCGATTTTGAGCAAACGGCGGCGAATGGTTTTGATTTGATACTGAGCGGCGTGCTGAAAGAGGAGCGCGGCAATGAATAAAAAAGCAGTTTTTAAAACAGAAGGAATACGCAATGAAACAATCTAATAGTCTTCTCCAGCCGGTTCGTATTGGGGCTTGGACGTTGCCGAATCGCTTTGTTATGGCTCCGCTCACCCGCTGCCGTGCCAGCGCGGGACGCATCCCTAACACCCTGATGGCTGAATATTACGCACAGCGATCATCTGCAGGGTTAATTCTTTCGGAAGCGACTTCAGTTATGCCGATGGGGGTCGGCTATCCGGACACGCCGGGGATTTGGTCCGCGGCGCAAGTGGAAGGGTGGAAGTTGGTGACGCAGGCCGTTCATCAAGCGGGCGGGCGGATCCTGTTGCAGCTCTGGCACGTCGGTCGTATCTCCGACCCGATCTATCTGGAAGGTGAACTGCCCGTTGCCCCTAGTGCCATCCGGCCTGCCGGACATATTAATTTGGTGCGTCCGAAGCGCGGCTTCGAAACGCCCCGCGCACTCGAAATCGAAGAGATTTCATCCATCGTCGACGCCTATCGCCGGGGCGCAGAAAATGCCAAGGTGGCCGGTTTCGACGGAGTCGAAGTGCATGGAGCCAATGGCTATCTTCTCGATCAGTTTTTACAGGACGGCACGAACCGGCGCACGGATCAATACGGCGGCTCAGTAGAAAATCGAGCCCGGCTGATGCTGGAGGTGCTCGATGCCGTCATTGATGTTTGGGGGGCTGATCGCGTCGGCCTGCATCTCGCACCGCGTAGTGACGCTCACGATATGAGCGATTCGGATCCTGCTGCGACGTTTGGATATATCGCCCACGAAGCCGGACGCCGCAAGATCGCATTTCTTTTTGCACGAGAAGGGTTCGCGGAACCTCGGTTGGGTCCCGCATTGAAGAAAGCATTCGGCGGTCCGTTTATCGCCAATCAGCAACTCAGCTTTCAAGACGCAGAGGATCTGGTGGAGTCTGGTGAGGCCGATGCTACGTCATGGGGCCAGTTGTTTATTGCCAATCCCGACCTGCCGGAACGTTATGCAGAAGAGTCAAACCTGAGCGAACCGAAGCTGGAAACATTTTATGAAGGAGGGGCAACCGGGTACACCGATTATCCCTTCCGTACGGCGGGACGTTGATGCAACAGGATTTTATTGAGGAGAGCAGGGATGAATAAAAAAACAATATTGAAAATAGCGGTGGTGTTGATTGTCGGAGCGACCCTCGGCTGGTTTGCGCGCGGACTGCTCGGTGGGGGCGGCGGAGCACCGTCGACGATGGGGCATGGGGGAATGCCGCCTGCGTCGGTGATGGTGCAACGTATCACAGAGCAATCTCTTCAGCCCGTCGATGAGTATATTGCGGCGATCGAGCCGATTCAGGATGTGATGATTCGAACGGAAGTACCCGGATACATCAAAGAGGTTCACTTCACTGAGGGGGCGCTGGTGCAGGAAGGAGATCTTCTCTTGACGATCGATCCGGCGCAGTATCAGGCGACCGTTGATGCCGCCGAAGCAGACTGGAGCCGTTCAAAAAAGTTGTATGATCGCATGAAGAGTGCGGATGCCCGCAGTATTTCAATGTCCGATTTGGAAACCGCGGAGAGCGACCTGTTGCGCGCGGCGGCTACGTTGAATCTGGCTCAGATTGATCTGGGTTATACGAAGATCAAAGCGCCGATTCGCGGCCGAATTGGTGCGGCAAAAATGACGAAGGGGAACTATGTCACTTCGTCGTCTGGCGAGTTGGCCCGAATTGTTCAGGTCGACCCGATCCGTGTGGTTTTCTCGCTGACCGATCGTGATTACTTAAGCTTCCGTCAGCAGGAACTATCCGGTTCAGCGGAGTTGCGTGTCGCGCAGACCCGTCTTCCCGATGGCACCGTTCTTCCAACCCTTGGAAAAAAAGATTTTGACGACAATGCGATCAATCCGATGACGGGCACCATCGCCGTACGTTACCTCTTTGACAATTCGGACGGGCTATTGATTCCGGGTGGATACGTCACCGCACTTATTCGGAATTCTTCTCCTGAAATGGGCATTCGTATTCCGCAGAAAGCGGTGCTGATGGATCAGCAAGGGTCTTATGTTTTGACGGTGGATGCCGCGGGAACCGTTGCGGTGGCGCGGATTGTTTCCGGCATACAGCTTGGCCCCGATGTGGTTGTCTTGTCCGGGCTTGAGCCGGACGAGCAGATTATTGTGGATGGATTGCAAAAGGCTCAGCCTGGCGCCACGGTTCACGTGATGAATCTGGAGGCTGGGCAATGATTTCGCGTATCTTTATTGAACGCCCGCGGCTAGCGGGTGTTGTTTCCATCGTCCTGACGCTGGCGGGGATTATCTCTATCGGCGCTCTGCCCATTGCGCAGTATCCGCAGGTGACACCGCCGCAGGTGGTGGTGCGTGCCGCGTATCCCGGCGCGGGTGCCGAAGTGCTGGCCAACACGGTGGCCGGCCCGATTGAAGATGCGGTCAATGGGGTCGACAACATGATTTATATGTCGTCGACATCCGACAGCTCCGGCGGCTATGCGCTGATGGTCACTTTTGAGGTCGGAACCGATCCTGATATCGCGCAGGTGCAGGTGCAGAACCGCGTCGCGCAGGCCGAACCGCTGTTGCCGATGGAAGTGACCCAACAGGGGGTCACCGTCGAAACCGAATCGTCGGACATGCTCGGCTTCATCATGATTCAGTCGCCGGACGAATCGCGCAGCGAGCTGTTTTTGAGTGACTACACCTTTAAGGTCATTAAGCCGGCGCTCGAGCGAATTAAGGGGGTCAGCCGTGCGCAGGTGTACGCCCCAAAATACAGCATGCGCGTCTGGATGGATGCCGACCGCCTCGCCGCGCTCAGCATGAGTGCCGACGACGTGATTGGCGCGATCCGTAATCAGAATATTCAGGCATCGGTCGGCTCAATCGGTGGTGCGCCCGGCAACGGGTCGATGGTTTTCACACTCAAGGCGCTGGGTCGGCTGAATGACGCGGAGAGTTTTGAGGACATTATCGTGCGCACCGGTGCCGACGGCGCGGTCGTGTATCTCAAGGATGTTGCGCGGGTTGAGAAGGGCGCGGATAATTATATGTTTGGCGCCAAGTACAATGGCAAGCGTGCCGTCGCCATCGGTGTCAGCCGTTCCGCGGGGTCCAACGCGCTCGACACCATGAATGCCATGCGAGATGAGCTCGACAGCCTGACCTCGCAGTTCCCTTCCGGTATGGAAATCATTCTTCCGTACGATGCGACCGATTTTGTCCGCAGCAGTATTCGGGAAATTGTCACCACGCTGCTGTTGACCGTTTTTCTGGTGGTGATCGTTTGTTACATCTTTTTGCAGGATTGGCGCGCGACCTTGGTGCCGACGCTCACAATTCCGGTTTCGCTCTGCGCCACCTTCGGCGTGCTGATGGCTTTCGGCTACAGCATCAACACCTTGACGTTGTTCGGGCTCGTGCTGGCCATCGGGTTGGTGGTCGACGATGCCATTGTGGTGGTTGAACGCGTGCTCCATTTGATGGAAACGGAAGGGCTCGACCACAAAGCCGCCACCCACAAAGCGATGGAGCAGGTGACCGGCGCGGTGGTTGCCACCACCTTGGTGCTGCTCGCCATCTTTGTGCCGATCGGGTTTGTCGGTGGCATCACCGGAAAAATCTATCAGCAGTTCGCCGTCGCCATTTCCGCCGCCGTCTTGTTCTCGACCATCAACGCGCTCACGCTCAGCCCAGCGCTGTGCGGAATTCTTCTGCATGTGGTCAAGCCGAAGCAGCACGGCCCGTTGCGCTGGTTCAATACCGGCCTCAGCCGCGTGCGCGGTCACTATGTTAACACCGCGACGCGTCTCTCTCGCCGGCTCGTTCTAACGACCGTCATCCTTGTCGGCGTGCTGGGCGGGGCGATTTTCCTCAGTGCGATGAACCCGACCTCCTTCCTCCCCGAAGAGGATCAAGGGGTCATCTTCGGTGCGCTTCAGTTGCCCGAAGGCGCGACCCGCGAGCGGACCGAGGCTCTCTTGGCGAAGATCATCACGCCGATTGGCAAGGAAGACGGTGTTGCTTATACCGTCGAAGTGACCGGTTTCAGCATGATCGGTGGTTCCGGCGAAAACGTCGCCTTTTTCCTATTGGGCCTCGACAGCTGGGATAAGCGACGCAGCCCGGAATTGCAGGCGCAGGCCCTTCAGAAAAAATTTCAGAGGCGGCTCATGATGGAGCCCGGTGCACAAGTTATGCTCTTCCTGCCGCCGGCTATTATGGGGTTGGGAGCCAGCAATGGGTTGGATATCCGCCTGCAGGCGATCAACGACGACGATCCGCAAAAGTTGAACGGGGTGATGCAGAGCTTCCTGATGCAGCTCAATAAGATGCCGGAAACCATGTTCGCTTTCAGTGGCTACGCCGCCAACACCCCGCACCTCTTTTTGGAGGTTGACCGTGTGAAGGCTTCGCTGATGCAGGCGGAGATCAGCGATATCTTCGCCGTGCTTCAGAACAACGTCGGTTCGCGCTACGTCAATGACGTCAACTTTGATGGCCAGGTCAATCGGGCGATTGTACAGGCCGATTCGATGTTCCGCGACCGGCAGGATGACATTGAGCGGCTGTACGTCAAAAGCCGCACCGGAGCGATGGTTCCTCTCGGCAGTGTGCTCAACATCACGCCGACGCTCGCGCCGCGTGCCGTTGAGCGCTACAACAAGTTTTCATCTGCGTCGATCAACGCCATGTTGGTTCCCATCTTCAGCAGTGGAGATGTGATGAAGAAGGTGGAGGAAATGTCCACGACCGCATTGCCGGCCGGCTACAAACTGGAATGGTCTGGGCTCAGCTACCAAGAGGCCAAAGCGGCCGGCGGCTCTGCTGGCCTCATTGTCATGGCCTTCATTTTCGGATACCTGTTCCTCGTTGCGCAATATGAGAGCTGGACCATTCCGTTGCCGGTGATGCTCTCGACATCCGTGGCGGCCTTCGGCGCATTGGTCGCCCTGTTTCTTCTGAAAATGCCACTTAGTATTTACGCCCAGCTCGGGCTAATCCTTCTGATCGGTCTATCCAGTAAAAATGCGATCCTGATCGTCGAGTTCTCCAAGACTCGCCGCGAGGAGGGCCTCTCGATCATCGATGCTGCCGCCGACGGAGCGGGGCAGCGTTTCCGCGCAGTTCTCATGACCGCGTTTACCTTCATCCTTGGGATCTTCCCGATGGTCATTGCGGTCGGTGCGGGCTCGGCCGCGCGCCGTGCGATTGGTACGACTGTTTTCTGGGGAATGATCGCCGCCACTCTGTTCGGCATCGTTCTGGTTCCTGCGCTCTACGTGCTGTTCCAGACCCTGCGCGAAAAAGGGCACTCCATTCGCCTGCGTATCGGACCTGAGCCGAAGGTGAAAGTGCTTTTGGGTATTCCAAAAAGAAGAGACCGACAGGGAACGGCAAAAGATAAGCTCCACCTGCTGGTCATCTTTTTGATTCCGTTCCTGTTCGGTGGCTGCCTGAGCGTCGGGCCAAATTATGAACAGCCGGAGTTTCCAACCATTGGAAACTCGCAACTTGAAACGCCCGCCGAATGGTGGACCACGCTCGGTGATCCGATGTTGACCGACCTAGTCGGCGAGGCGCTCACCAACAGTCCGGATATGAAATCGGCGGTCGCCGCCGTGCGCGCCGCCCGCGCGCAGTACGGAATGGTTCGCTCGTCACTCGGTCCAGAGATTGATGTGCACGGGAGTTTCTCGCGCGGCAGTCCGAGCGCTGAGGTTCCGATGGCCATCGACGGCGATCTGTACAGCGCGGGCTTTGACGCCTCGTGGGAGCTCGACATCTTCGGCGGCGTACGCCGCGCGAAAGAGGCCGCCGCCGCTTTCCTCGACGGGCAGGATGCTTCCCGCGCCCACGTTGAGGTATCGCTTGCCGCCGAAACGGCGAAGACCTATGTGCAGCTTCGCGCCGTTCAGCAGCTCCTGCGTGTTACGAGCATGAATCTCGAACTGCAGCAGCAGACATTCGACCTGCTTCAGTCCAAATTTGATAGCGGGCTGATCAATGAACTTTCATTGCGGCAGGCGGAAGCCAATTTGGAGAGCACCCGAGCGGCGGTTCCGCCAAGCGAAACGGCGGTCGAGCAGATGCTCAATGCGCTGGCCGTACTGACGGGTGTACTACCGGGGTCTTTGCACGAGCGACTGGCAGAGATTCAAGAAATCCCAATCGCCACGCTTGCGGATGTCACCGGCATTCCCGCCGATCTGTTGCGCCGCCGCCCCGACGTGCGGATCGCGGAGCGCAAGCTGGCCGAACAGACCGCCCGCATTGGAATTGCCAAATCCGACTATTTCCCGAAGCTCACGCTCAATGGATCCATCGGGGTCGAAGCGCTCAGCTTTTCTGGATTGAGCCGTTCGGGTAATGATTCAACCAGCTTTGGCCCTTCGGTTCGCTGGGAGATCTTCCGCAGCGGTTCGATCCGCAACAACGTCAGGGTGCAGACGGCCTTGCAGGAACAGGCGCTGGCCGAGTATGAAAAGAGCGTGCTCTCTGCCGTGCAGGAAACGCGCGATGCGCTCACCGCCTTCCGCAATGAACAGCGCCGACTCAACGCGCTGACCGCCGCCGCCGATGCCGCACGCACCGCCGTCGGTCTGGCGGCCAACCGCTACGAAAACGGACTCGAACCGTTCGACACCGTGCTCGACTCCCAGCGTGTTCAGCTTCAGTTCGAGGAACAACAGGTGCGGAGCCAAAGCGAAGGCACCCTTTCCCTCATCCGCCTCTACAAAGCCCTCGGCGGCGGCTGGACCCATAGCATGGGCGCACATAATTAAATGAGAACGTAGACGCGACGTCCTCGTCGCGTTTTCCAAGCATTGGAACTTTCCGGCCCAGATTTTACAAGGGTTGGAAAAAGTTTTTCCAATCCTTGGAAATCCGCTAACCTGAGAACTTCGTTTTTAACAAATAGGAGTTCAATGATGAGCAAGAGTTATAATATTGCAGTGATCGGCGGCGACGGAACCGGGCCGGAGGTGGCGCGCGAGGGCGTGAAGGTTTTGAAAGCCGTCGCGGATAAATTCGGATTTAAACTCAATTTTGAAGATTACGATTACGGCGGTGACCGTTATCTGCGCACCAACGAGGTGCTACCCGAAAGCGCGGCTGACGAGATGCGCAAGCACGATGCCATTTTCCTCGGCGCGATTGGTCACCCGGATGTCAAACCCGGCATTCTCGAAAAGGGGATATTGCTCAAGCTTCGCTTCGAACTCGATCAGTACATTAATCTGCGCCCGGTGAAACTCTTTCCCGGTGTCGAAACACCGATTAAAGACAAGGGCCCGGCAGAGATCGACTATGTGATCGTTCGTGAAAACACCGGCGGAATTTATACCGGTGCCGGCGGAATCTCCATGAAAGGCACGCCGCACGAAGTGGCGGTGCAGTCGATGGTCTACAATCGCTTTCAGGTGGAGCGTTGCCTGCGCTACGCATTTGATTACGCGCAGAAGTCGGGTAAAAAATCCCGCGGAGTCGGCGATGCGAATACCCTCGGTCTCGTCGGAAAAACCAATGTGCTGACCCATGTGTTCGATTTGTGGGAACGCGCTTTTCACGAGATCGGCGCAGCCGATTATGCGGATGTGAACCGCGATTACTATCATGTCGACGCCACCTGCATGTGGATGGTGAAAAGCCCTGAATGGTTCGATGTTCTTGTGACGACCAATATGTTTGGCGACATCATCACCGACCTCGGCGCGATGACACAGGGCGGTATGGGCATTGCCGCCGGTGGAAACATCAACCCCGACGGCGTGAGTATGTTCGAGCCGATCGGGGGTTCCGCACCGAAGTACACCGGCCAGAATGTGATCAATCCGCTGGCCGCCATCTGCGCGGGATCCATGATGCTCAAGGAGCTCGGCGAAGCCGATGCGGGCAATGCAATTGAAGCGGTGGTGGCAGATGTGACTGCTAATAAGCTCAAAGGCCTTGCTGCCGGACGCATGGGTTACACCACGGCCGAAGTCGGCGACCTCGTCGCCGAAGGGTTGGCGTAAACACAGTTCATTGTAGGGCGGGGTCCATGAACCCGCCACCGCGATCATGGATCGCGGCTACAAAAAATCGATGTAAACCCCGCTCGGTTGAGCGGGGTTTTTGGGTTTCGGTGCGCCTTAGGGGGCAGGAGCCGCCGGGGCTGAGCGTCCGGCGATACGGTTGTAGATCCATGCCAGGATGGCCCCGCCGATAAAGGCATCGATGAATCCGTAGAGAAGTCCCAGCAGACTTCCAGCGGGACTGATGGTGTAGCCGCGATAGAGCCGCCCGATCATCGTCACTTCATTGGTGATTCCTTCGAAGGCGATGACCCACCAGGTGAGGGCAAAGAGGCCGAGACCCAGAGTATGCCGCAGGCGAGGGCAAACGCTTTGATGTTGAGTTTCATGACGTGTCCTCCGGTTTGTGTTTCCAGCGAGGCATCATCCGATGATAGCCAATGCGATCCATGGGACGATGCAGAAGACGAACACCAGGATTTTATAAAACCCGATGAACGAGTAGATGACGGTGTTGAATGTCACCCGTGAGATGTTGAACCATCGGCTGTGCATTTTGTAGGCCCAGTCGCCGGCGGTGGTGATCAGCACCGTGGAGAGAATCAGCAGGCCCATGTTGATGATGGAGCACCACATGAAGAAGGCTTGAAGCATTTGAATGGTCATCGTGAACCCCCCTTGTTGATGAGTAAATAATAGTGGTTTTTCCAGCCTTTGGAAAAAGGAAAGGAAAGTTTTCCAAGGGTTGGGAAAATGGATTAGCCGGCATCCATGAAGCGGACACCTAGGGTGCCTGCGAATAAGGAGACGGTATGAAACGTTGGAACTGGATTTTGGGTGTTGGGATTGTGGCTCTTTTGGCCGGATGCGTTACGGGATCGGGCAACGGAAGTTTTTCCGGGTTGGATCAGTTGGCAACGGAGGCGGCCACCATGGGCAGGGCGGCTTTTCTTTTTTTGAGGGGAAGGGAACGAGGTGAACGGGTCTTCTTTAATCCGGTTTTTGGGGGGCAAATATTGGAAATTGTTTGCCGAGCGCGCGGGGGCTGTGTATCTTATATTTTCGCGCCGCGCGTATGCGGCACCGTTTTCTGAACGTGTACAACCGTAGTCAAAAGAAGGAGAGAAGCCATGAAGGGGATTCCAATTGCAGGGGTGCGTAATTTTGCATTGATGGGCCATACGGGGAGCGGGAAGACATCGTTGCTGGACGTGATGCTTAATATTCTTGGAACCAATGACCGGATTGGATCGCCGGACGACAAAACCAGTATGTCGGACTGGACGGCGGAAGAGCAGGAGCACGGAATTTCTATTTTTGCGAAACCGTTCGACGGGGTGTATACCGCCGCCAGCGGAAAACAACGTCGCTTTGTGGTGACCGATACCCCCGGCTACGCTGATTTTATTGGACAGCTTATTTCCGCTGCGGAAACCAGCGATGCGGGATTATTGGTGGTGGATGCTCTTTCCGGTATTCAGGTGGGGACGGCCCGCGCGTGGCGCGTTTGCGAAAAACGTAATCTGCCGCGCGGCATTGTGATTAATGGGTTGGATAAGGACGATGCGAGTTTTGAAAAGGCG
This sequence comes from uncultured Verrucomicrobiota bacterium, assembly GCA_964476065.1. Lineage (GTDB taxonomy): Bacteria > Verrucomicrobiota > Kiritimatiellia > Kiritimatiellales > Tichowtungiaceae > Tichowtungia. The sequence goes on from CAYYYX010000004.1 coordinate 19,912, forward strand.
CTGGCCGAAATTAAAGAACGGTGGGGCGATACCCGCTGTGTGCCGGTGGTTTTGCCGACGAGCGACGGAAAATCGGAGGTGGATGTTCTCAATACCCCCGCCGACCAGGTGCCCGAAGACATGGCCGCTACGGTGAAGGCCATCAAAGATCATCTCATCGAACTCGCAGCCGAGACCGATGACGCGTTGATGGAAAAATATTTTGAAGGCGAAGAACTCTCCGCAGATGAGTTCTCGGACGGCCTGCGCAAATCCGTACACGATGCGCACTTGATTCCTGTTTTCGCCGCATCGGCCAAGTCGCATATCGGTGTGAAGGAAACGATGGATTCGATCAGTCGTCTTTTCCCGTCGCCGGAAGATTATCCGGTGAAATGCGCGGATGGTCACGAAGTGGAAACCTGCGCAAACGAACCGTTCGCGGGGTTGGTTCGCCGCTCCGTGAACGATCCCTTTGTGGGGCAGCTTAGTTTCGTGCGTGTTTATCGCGGAACACTGACACCGAATACGGAGGTGTTTAATGCCACCAAAGGTGAGAAGGAGCGCATTGGAAACCTTCTTTTTGTGAATGGGAAGCAGCAGATCGATTGTCAGGAAGCAAAAGCGGGTGATGTGGTCGCCATCCCGAAACTGAAGAACACATTCCTCAACGACACGCTCTGTGCGATCGGTGATGACACGGTGTTTAAGCCCATTGAATTCCCGAATCCGGTCGCGGCTTATGCCGTTGCGCCGAAAACCAAGGGCGACGAGGATAAAATTGGGGTCGCGCTCAAACGCGCCGCCGCCGAAGACCCTTCGATCCGCGTGGAGCGCAACCGCGAAACGCACGAAACGATTCTCTGGGGCATGGGCGACATGCATCTCGATGTGACCCTGGAGCACATCAAGCATCGCAGCAAAGTCGACATTACGCACCACACTCCGAAAATCGCCTATCGCGAAACCATCATGGGCGTCGGAGAAGGGCGCTACAAACACAAGAAACAGTCCGGTGGACGCGGTCAATACGGCGAGTGCTATGTTCGCATTCGCCCCAAAACCGAAGCGGACGGAGACTGGTTCGCTAATAAAATTGTTGGGGGGGCGATCCCGAGCAACTTTATTGCTGCTTGCCAGAAGGGCTTCGTCGATGGAATGACCAAAGGCCCACTTGTTGGTTCCGAAGTTTCTAACGTTCTTGTAGAGCTTTATGACGGCTCCTATCACGACGTCGACTCTTCTGAGGTCGCCTTCAAAATTGCCGGGTCACGTGCGTTGCACGAAGCCATTGAGAAGGCGAACCCCGTATTGCTCGAACCCATCATGACCGCCAAAGTGATGGTGCCCGATGAGTTCTTAGGCGACATCACCAGCATCCTGAACACGAAGCGCGGCCGGATTCTCGGCATGGGCCTCGAAGACGGCCTGCAGGTGATTGAGGCCGACGTTCCGCAGGTTGAAATGTTCAAGTTCTGTTCTGAACTGCGCTCCATCACCGGGGGGCGCGGCTCGTTCGAAATGGACTTTAACCGCTACGACCAGGTGCCCGGCAATGTTGCTCAGAAAGTGATCGCCGAAGCTCAGAAGGCTAAAGAGGACGCCCACTAAAACCTGACGTTCCAAGCCGCTTGCCCTCCATCGCCTTGGCGACGGAGGGTGGAACGTTAAGACCCCGTTTTTTGCCGCTTTGCTTCTTTTGGGGGATACCAAAAGCACGTTCGGAATACCTCAGGTCCAATCCTTGGAAAAGCGGGGCTCTTTTTTCCAAGGGTTGGAAACTTTGCGGGCATGGAAAAACCTCTCCACTGGCCGTTGGGGTACATACATCATTATATGATATATATATGCCTGTTTTTCTGGTGTAGACGCGGTGTCCTCACCGCGTTTCTTTGGCAGGGTCGAACGCGGTGGGCCCCGAAGAGTCGAGGGTCTTCGAGACACCGCGTCTACGCTTTCCAACCCTTGGGATCTTGCCGCTTTAAAGAGGCAGGGATGCCTCTTTTACTTTCCAAACCTTGGACCTGCGTGCCCCGCCATCCCGTCTCGCCGTAGTTGTACGAAGGCGGAAGCTCAAAGAGCGACGGCAACGCAGTTGCAAAAAAAAAAGAGCCGCTCAGCGAGCGGCTCTTTTTCGTGAAGTGCGGATGGTTGGCTTAGGCGGTTTTCTTTTTCTTGAGCACGATAATCAGGATGGCCGCGATGATGGCGGCGATGATGCCTCCGATCAGCGGCAGGTTAAGGCCCGTGTCGTCTTCAACGACTTCGACCCCAGGCGCTTCGACCCCAGCTTCGATCTCTTCAATCACGGCAACGGTTTCCAGTGCGATGACTGGCTGAGCGTCTTTGCCGTTCAGAGTGACGGTCTGCAGCTGGTAGCCTTCCATGCGGATTTCGTAGCTGGTTTCTTTTTCGATCAGCTGTTCGAGCGGGGTGGTGCCGAGAAGTTTTCCGTCGAGGAGGATATCCGCGCCGGCCGGGTCACTGGTTATGGTGACGTAGGGCATGGCGTCGAGGTTGACTTCGGCCATCTGCGTTTTGGGTTCCACGGTGAAGGTTTCGGTGTAGTAGCGGTCGGCTTTCACTTCAAAGCGGGTGGCCTGCTCAATGGTCAGGATCAGCGCGCCTTTTCCGAGCGGTTCTTTTTTGCCGACGAGATAGACGGTTGCATCCGCGGGGGTGGTTTTGATGGTGATGATCGGCAGCGGAACGAGTTCGACATCCATTTCGTAGGGCGAGGTGGAGGTGAGTTCGATGGTTTTGCTGTAGAACCCTTTCTTGCGCAGTTCGAAGGTGCGGTCGGTGAGGATTTCTTCGGTCATCGTCGTGGTCGCGAAGAGCTCGTCGTTCTCGTAGATTTCTACGCCATCGGCGGCGGTGAGGGTGATGATCGGGCGGCGTTCAAGTTCAAGCGCCAGGGGGCTTTGGGTTGCCAGGCCAATGGTGATGTCCAGGTCGTAGTAGTCTTTGGATTTCAGGGTGTAGGTGCGGTCCTCGTGGTAGACAGCCACTTCGAGCGGGGTTGTGCCGAGCGGTTCGACGGCACTGGCGGCGTAGATTTCGGAGCCGGGTTTGGTGTAGACCATAACAGGTAGGGCGCGCATTTTGACGTACACGTCTTCTACGGTGTTGTAGTCGATCAGAAGTTTTTCGTCGAAGAATCCTTCGAGCCGGACTTCATAGTGGTGATCGAAATGAAAGATGTGTCCTTTGTAAGGCGTGGTTCCAGGGGGTTGGTCTACGCCGACTTTATAAACCGCTGCGCCTTCCGGAACGCTGTGAATGGTAAAGTCGGACTGGAAGGGGAGCCAGCCGCAGGTGGTGGTGATCATTGCCAGAACAAAGAAGAGGCTGGTAACACGGGAAAAGGACTTGTTGATCATGATTTTTGACTCCTTGCTAATAGACGAAACATCTCGAACTTATACAGCAAGGGGCGCGGGGAAGTCAAATGGCTAGATTTTAATCATCGATTCTTAACCGCCGTCCGGACGGGGTTTTCGGTTGATGAACAACGCCGCCGCCATCAATGCGCCCCCCGCGATGAGCCGTGCCCAGTGTGTTGTTTCTCCAAACAGGAGAACGGATACGAGGATGCCGAGCGGAATTTTTAGGTTGTTGAAAACAGCGAGAGATCCGGCGCTGACTTTGCGCGCCCCGATATTCCAGAGAAAGAAGCCCACTCCGGAGGCGACGATGCCGAGATAGAGCAGGATGGCGGCCTGCCGGAGTGTGAGCTCAAAGGCACTCCAGTCGCTTCCGAGGGTGGCAAGAGCCGCCGTCAGCGCCGCGCCGAGGTAGAGCAGGCCGAAGACCTGAAGGTCGGCAGGTTTACGTGGCAGGTTCGCCATGGTTCGGCGGTAGAAGATCTGCCCGAAGGCAAAGCAGAGGTTGGCGGCCTGCATCAGCAGGAATCCGTGCAAAAGCTCTGAGGAGCCGAGTTCCTGATATTTAATAACAATCCCGCCCGCGACCGCCAGAATCACGGCGGTCAGGGAGAGGGGGCAGAGACGTCGTACGAACAGGTCGTTGATGATGGTGACGTAGATTGGGGTGAAGACGGTGAAGAGAGCCACCTCATAGGCCTGAAGATGCTGAAACGCCTGAATGTAGGTGACATACATCAGGCCGTACTGCACCGCGCCGGTCAATAGAAATTTCGCGGCATCGATGGGCCGCAGGTTGCGGACACGCAGAAACGGGGTAAAGACTGCAAAGGCGATGAACAGGCGGACAAACGCAACGGAGGCGGGCGGTAGCCCGGTCAGTTCGCCCTTGATCAATCCAAAAGAAAAAGCCCAGAGCAGAGAAACGAGAAAAAGATAGAGCATGGGTTAGGACTCCTGATGAATGTCGAATGTCGAATATTGAACAGGGAATATCGAAGTTAGGAGGTTTGTGAACTTCAGCATTCGATATTCCTTGTTCGATGTTCTTCGGTTCACTTAACGATGTTAAGTATGGATTTAAAGGCGGGATCGGTGGCGTCGCCCAGCAGTTCGAAGAGAAGCAGTTCGGTTCCGGTCAGTTTAACGCCTTCGCTTTCCATTCGGCGAAGCGCCAGCGTTTTATTGGCTGGATCGCGCGAAGAGACTGCATCGGTGACGACGCTGACTTCGTAGCCGGCCTCCAGAAGCTGCATGGCTGTTTGGTAGACGCAGACATGCGTTTCGATCCCGCAAAGAATGATTTGTTTGCGCCTGGTTTTTTCCAAGGTTTGGAAAAACTCCGGTTCGCCGCAACAGCCGAAGCTACTTTTAGAAATCGGTGCCTCCGTGATGAACTCTTGAAACTCCTCGCGGGTCGGGCCGAGCTTTTCGGGGAGCTGCTCGGTGACGAGTACCGGAACCTCCAGCGCATTCATGCCCTGAAGCAGGCGGCGAAGATTCAAAAATAAGGTTTCGGATTCATCAACCAGCTCCGAAAGCTTCCCCTGGACATCTATAAAGACCAGCAGTGCATTATCTTTTTTAAGCATAAGTCCAACTTCCTTGGTGTTGTTTCGGCAGATAGTAGGCTAATTGATCCGAATGAGCCAAGTTTCCAAGCCTTGGAACTTTTCGATCGGATGGTTCCAATGGTTGGAAAAACGGATGGAAGAGGTTTGGGTCGCCGGAAAATGTTACGCGAGGCGGGGGATTGAAGACCGCAAAACAGAACGAGAATAGCACTTCGCAATTCGGCGGTCCTTATTCTATATTCAACGCTCAAACTGAATGGAGAGAGCTTCATGTACGACATCATCATTATTGGAGCGGGACCCGGCGGCTATGAAATGGCGGAGCGGGCGGGGCATAAAGGGCAGAACGTTCTGCTGATCGAAAAAGCACATCTGGGTGGCGTTTGTCTCAATTGGGGCTGTATCCCGACCAAGACACTGCTCAACTCTGCGAAGCATTATGTCCACGCCAAAGAGGCGCCAGAATTTGGAGTCACCACGGGTGAGGTCAGTTTCGACTTGAAGAAAGTGATGGCCTGGAAACAGGAAGTCATCGAAACGCTTCGTGCGGGCATCGCCGGAATGATGAAAAAGAGCAAGGTGACTGTGCTGACTGGCGAAGCCAAACTACTTGGCTCTGGCAAGGTCGACGTGGCTGGGGAGATTTACGAAGGTAAGAACGTGGTAATCGCTACGGGCGGCTCGCCGTTTGTTCCGCCGATCCCTGGCGCAGATCAGGATCACGTGATGACCAGCAAGGAAATCCTCAGCGTTGAGGAGCTTCCCGAATCGCTTGTCGTGATTGGTGGCGGTGTGATCGGTATCGAGTTCGCCAGCTTCTTCAGCAGTCTCGGCGTGAAAGTCGACATCATTGAAATGCTCGACGAAATTATCCCCTTTATGGACCGCGGGCAGGCCAAGCGTTTTCGTGCCGCGCTCAGAGGGAAAGTTGATTTCAACCTCGGTTGCAAAGTGACCGCTATTGATGGCCACGACGTAAAATACATCGACAAAAAGGGCGAAGAAAAATCGATCAACGCGGATCTTGTACTGATGTCGGTCGGTCGTTCGCCGAACTTGGTGGGGATGGGCTTTGAAGAGGCCCAGTTAGATTTTGATCGCAGCGGGATCAAGACGGATGATCAGATGCGCACCAACTTGCCGAACGTCTACGCCATTGGCGACGTGACCGGCAAATCGCAGCTGGCTCACTCCGCAACGCGGATGGGTGAAGTGGCGCTGAATACCCTTCTCGGAAAATCGGATCGCTTCCGGATGAATGCGATTCCATGGGCGGTTTATTCCATGCCCGAGATCGCGGGTTGCGGATTGACGACGGATCAGGCTAAAGAGGCCGGGTTTAACGTCGAAACCGCGACGCTGCCGCTCATGATGAGTGGACGCTTCCTTGCCGAGAACGGAAAGAAAGGGCCCGGACAGGTCACGGTGGTTAAAGATGCTGATACCGATGTGCTGCTCGGCGTCCATATGTTCGGCGCGTACAGCTCAGAAATTATCTGGGGGGTCGCCGCCATGATCGAGGCCGAGCTGCGGATCGAGGATATAAAGGAAATCGTCTTTCCCCATCCGACCGTCGGTGAGGTCATTCGCGCCACAATGTTTGCTCTGTAATTTTTTCAATCTCTGGAAACCCTGAGGATGTGCTTGCCTGCGTGAGCGGTTGACAGTATTTTCTATCGATCTTCAGGGCAGGGTGAAATTCCCGACCGGCGGTAAAGTCCGCGAACCGAAAGGTTGATGCAGTGTAATTCTGCGACCGACAGTAGAGTCTGGATGAAAGAAGATAAACGAATGCGAAAACCTGTTTGCCCTGAATGACCTACATGTCATCAGGGTTTTTGCATATATAGAGGAAAATAAACGATGAGTGAAAAGTTGTTCGACCCGATTGAGGATGTGCTCGATGCACTGCGCCAAGGCGAGATGATTCTTGTGACGGATGATGAGGATCGTGAAAACGAGGGCGATCTGATCTGTGCCGCCGAGTTCTGCACACCCGACCAAATCAATTTCATGATCACCCACGCTCGCGGGCTGGTCTGTGTTCCGATCACGCAAGAGCGTGCTTCGCATCTGGGGCTGGCGCGGATGAATATTTCGCACGAGGGCGATAAGTTTCAGACGGCGTTTACGGTTTCGGTGGATACATCGACCAGCACGACCGGGATCAGCGCCGAAGAGCGGGCGCTGACGGTTCAGGCTCTGGTGGGTGAACAAACTCGGCCCGAAGATCTGGTTTGCCCTGGGCATGTGTTCCCGCTGATTGCGATGGAGGGCGGTGTGCTGGAGCGCGCCGGTCATACCGAAGCGACAATTGATTTGACGAACATGGCCGGGCTGAAGCCGGCCGGGGTGATTTGCGAAATCACGAACGACGACGGCACGATGGCGCGTCTTCCGGAGCTGGTTAAATTCGCCAAAAAACATCAGCTAAAAATGACGTCTGTTGCGGAGATCATTAAACATAAATATATAAATGAAAAACTGGTCGAACGGGAGCGGTCGGTTGCCATGCCAACCAAAGAGGGCGATTTTAAATTAAGAATTTACAGCTCCTTTGTGGATGATAAGGATCATCTGGCACTCTTTTTGGGAGAGCCGACGGATGAGCATCCCCATCCGCTGATCCGCGTGCACAGCGAATGCCTGACCGGCGATGTGTTTGGCTCGCAGCGGTGCGACTGCGGCTCACAGTTGAAACATTCCATGGAAATGATTGCGGAAACTGGCTACGGTGCCGTCGTGTATATGCGCCAAGAGGGACGCGGCATTGGGCTGACTAAAAAGATCCATGCCTACGAATTGCAGGATCAGGGGCTCGACACCGTCGAAGCCAATGTGGAGCTTGGCTTCGCGCCCGACCTGCGCGACTACGGAATCGGCGCGCAGATTCTCAAGGATTTGGAGATGACAAAAATTCGCCTTCTCACCAACAACCCCGCTAAGATTGAAGGGTTGGATAAATACGGCATTGAGGTTGTTGAGCGGGTTTCGATCGTTTGTCCGACGACACCGCACAATGAGCGCTACCTCAAGACCAAGCGCGAAAAAATGAAACATATGCTGTAGGGAATGGAATGTTGGAATATGGGAGTAATGGATTGATGGGTAAGGGAATTAATAAAATCAATTTAGATGCCTCGGAACTTCGGGTTGCGATTGTGGTCAGTCGCTTTAATGAGGAGCTGACGAGTCAGCTGGCGAACGATGCGTTCCAATGTTTGGAAAAAAATGGCGCGAAAGTTCCGAACATTGGAACATTCCAGGTGCCGGGCGCGTATGAAATTCCAGCGGTGGCCAATGAACTGGCCAAGAGCGGAAAGTTTGATGCGATCATCGCGCTGGGCGTGGTGGTCGAGGGCGAAACCCCGCATGCACAGATGATCGGCGATTCGACCGGCATCGCGTTGCTCGATATTGCCCGCGAACATGGGGTACCGGTGATTAATGAGATTGTGGGGACGCGCAACTGGGAGCAGGCTGTGGCCCGCTGCACCCGCAGTGAGACGAGCCGCGGGTGGTATGCCGCCGAGGCCGCCATTGAAACGGCGAATATTTTGAAACAGATTCGAAGTTAATTACTTTGGAGTGCGGCGATAGAAGGGTTTCCGTATCGCCGCTTTTGATCCAGTTAGGTTAGTTTTACGGGCAGGAGAAAAGCGGTGATACGCTTCGCTTTATCACCGCACTCCAAAATGGGAAATACAGTCCAAAGGTGTGAATATGAAAAAAGTAACCGGACGCCGTCAGGCGCGTGAGTGGGTTGTGCAGTTCCTTTTCCAGACGGAGTTTAATCCGGGCGAGCTGGATGAAGCCTTGGCCGATTTTTGGAACGATGAAGAGAAGAAGCCGCTGGAGCGGGATCGTGTTTATGTCGATGAACTCATTCAGGGTGTGATCGATCAGCAATTGAAATTGGATCGCACGCTCAAGCGCTATACCGATAACTGGGATGTCGATCGTCTGGGCGTGTTGGAACGTATTGTTCTTCGTGTGGCGGTTTATGAAATGCTTTTCCGCGAGGATGTTCCCCCGGTGGTTTCCATTAACGAAGCCATTGAAATTGCCAAAGCCTATAGCGGAAAAAAACCTGCCCGTTTTGTGAACGGTGTGCTTGACCGGATTCAAAAGGAGCTCAATCGCCCCGCACGAAGCCCGGATACAGATAATGGATAAACATGTTCCATTTATGATGCGCGCGCTCGAACTCGCGCGGCGCGGCGAGGGGCTGACGCGTCCCAACCCGCCCGTCGGTGCGGTGTTGGTTCAAAACGGAAAAATCATTTCCGAAGGGTTTCACAAAAAGGCGGGGGCAGACCACGCAGAGCGAGCCTGTTTAAAAAACCTAAAGTCGAAAGCCCAAAGCCTAAAGTCTACGACACTGTATGTGTCGCTAGAACCCTGTTCAACCGCCGGGCGCACACCGCCCTGTACTGATTTGATTTTGGAGCGCGGCATTCGCCGCGTGGTGATCGGCTGTAAAGATCCGAACCCGGCGCACGCGGGCAGGGGACTCCGCAAGTTGCGGCGCGCGGGCGTCGAAGTGATACCCGGCGTTTGTCGTGCTGAAGCGGAGGCGCTGATTGCACCCTTTGCCAAACGAATGTTGACCGGAATGCCGACTGTGACGCTGAAGCTCGGGGTGACGCTCGACGGGCGGATTGCCGATGCTTCTGGGAAATCGCAGTGGATCACTGGCCCGCAGGCGCGCAAGAAGGTGCAGGCGCTTCGCCAGCGAGCGGATGCCATTCTGGTCGGAGCGGGAACGGTGCGCGCGGACAATCCATCGCTTTTGCCGCGACCTTCCAAGGGTCGGAAGCCTTGGCGTGTGATTGCCGGAACGAACATCCCTGCAACATCGAAGGTGCTGACCGACGAAGCGGCGGAGCAGACTCTTTTGATGGAGGGTTCGCCCAAAAAGATTTTACGCGAGTTGGCGAAACGCGATGTGATGCACGTGCTGTGCGAGGGCGGCGGCGAGCTGGCTGGGTCGCTGATCCGTGCGGGACTGGTCGATGAATTTGTAATTTTTATGGCTCCGTCGCTTCTGGGCGGAACCGGGTTTCCAATGGTTGGAAAAAACGGGTGGACGCTGAAGGGGTTGCCGCGCCTGAGTTTCCAAACCTTGGAAAAATGCGGGGAAGATATTTTGATAACGGCTGTGCCGATAAAGGGAGATTGAGAATGTTTACAGGAATTGTTCGTTTGGGTCGGGTGGAGTCCATTGAAATGCAGGGGGCCTCGGGCCGGATTACGGTGACGCCGGATCGTCCGTGGGACGAGGCGATCGTTTTGGGCGATAGTATCGCGGTCAATGGCGCGTGTCTGACCGTCGCCGCAATGGATGGCGAAAAATTGAGTTTTGATGTGCTGACCGAAACGTTTGATAAAACCAATCTGGGAGAAAAGAGCGCGGGCTCCGTCGTGAATCTGGAGCGGGCGCTGGCGATGGGCGATACGCTGGGCGGACATATTGTGACCGGGCACGTGGACGGCGCTGGAACCGTGCGCAAGATCACGCCGGTGGATCGGGACTTTAAGTTTGAAATCGAATGCTCCAAAGACATGCTGATGCTGATGGTCTACAAGGGCTCTATTTCGATCGATGGAATTTCGCTGACGGTGGCCGAGCTGCTGGACGACGGGTTTGTCGTTCACATCATTCCCCATACGATGGATGAGACCGATATGTCGGGGTTTACGTCCGGCACCAAGGTGAACCTGGAAGCCGATATTTTGGGAAAACATGTTCAGCGCATCCTTGAATTCGGCGGGGGTCAGAACTACAGTGTCCAATTATGAACATCGTGAGAGGCACCGATTCTATGCTGAAAAATATCCTGTTGGTTGATGATGAAGAGTCGATTCGCAAGATGGTTCGCGCTGTGCTGGGTGAAGATACGTATTCCTTTGCAGAGGCGTCCAACGGCGTGGAAGCGTTGGGACTCATGGAAACCCAGTCGTTCGACTTGATCCTTACCGATGTCATCATGCCGGATTGTGACGGCATCGAGCTGATGATGTCCGTCCGTAAGAAACTGCCCGATATCAAAGTGATTGTTATGTCCGGCGGCGGCCGTGTCCGGGCCGATCATTACCTGCATTTAGCGGAAAAGCTGGGAGCTGCCCGCGTGTTTGAAAAACCCTTTAATACCGCAGAACTTCGGGAGGCCGTTGCTGAGCTTCTTAGTGAGGTCGAGTCTGCGACGGAGAAAAAACATATGAACAGCCTTCTGACGCGCTTTGAGGAAACCGGCGCACTTCTCAATGGACACTTTGAACTTCGTTCTGGGCTCCATTCGAACCAGTTTTTCCAATGTGCACACCTGTTGCAATATCCGCGGATTGCCGGGGAAGTTTGCGAGGCACTGGTCGAAAAAATCAAAACAGACCTCGGCGAATTGGAGATTGATACGGTCATTGCCCCCGCGCTGGGCGGAATGTCTGTCGGCCACGAAGTCGGGCGGGCACTGGGCGTTCGCTTTGTTTTTGTGGAAAAGGATGCCGAAAGCGCCCTGGTGATGCGTCGCTTCAAAATTGAGAAGGGCGAACGCTTTCTGATCGCTGAAGATGTGATTACCCGTGGTGGCCGTGTGCAGGAAACGGTTGATATTGTTGAGCAATATGGCGGCATTGTGCAGGCGATCGGTGTGCTGGTGAACCGGAGTGGCGGCAAAGCCCAATTCACGGCTCCGCTCGTTAGTCTGCTGGAGATGGAACCTGTCGTTTGGGCTCCGGCCGACTGTCCGCTGTGTAAAGAGGGCGCACCCCTGGTACACCCCGGTAGTTAAGAGGTTGAATATCGAATATCGAACAAGGAACCGAAGAATGTTCAAGGACGGAGTTTCCTTCCTTCGGAGTTCGACATTCGTTGTTCAATATTCTGCGGTTCTTTTGAGTTGCCGAGGGGCAACTTTGCCCTTATTCTCCCCGCTCATTTTTGTTCCCTAGAAACGGAGTTTTAACTATGGCTCATCCGCTCGAAGCATTGCTTGTCCTTCAGGAAAAAGACCGAAAAATATCAAAACTCCAGCGCGAGATTCGAGACATTCCCACCCGCAAGGCCGACGTGGAAACCCAGCTGGAGCATGCCAAAGCCAAGCTGGCCATCGCCCATGAGGCTCAGATGAAAGTCGAATCCGACCTCAAACAGCTTGAAATCGAAGTGGAATCTCATCGCGAAAAAATCATCCGCTACAAACAGCAGCAGATGGATGCGAAAAACAACGACCAGTATCGCGCGCTTCTTCACGAAGTCGCCGCGGAAGAAAAAGGAATTTCTGAACTCGAAGACCGCGAAATCGAATTGATGGAACAGCTCGAAAGCTCCAAGAAATCGATTGGTGAGCGCGACGCGGAAATGAAAGAGGAAGAGGAGGGGATCCGCGAAGAGCAGGAAATGCTCATGGAACGCCTCGTCGACGTGCAGGAAGATCTTGATGCCAAAATTGCTGATCGCGCACGCACGGCCTCTAACGCCGATGCCTCGCTAGTAAAAAAATATGAGCGTCTTTTCGCTAACAAAGGCGACTTCGCTGTCGTTCGTGTTGAAAATTCCCACTGCAAAGGGTGCAACATGCGGCTCCCGCCGCAGGTCGTAAACGATGCGCTCAACCCGGCGAAGCTCGTCATCTGCAATTACTGCGGACGCATGCTTGTAAACCTATAACGTTCCAACCCATGGATCTTTTTTGGCCGATTCTTCCAACCATTGGGAAACCGGCCTTTGTTTTTTGCCGCGCTGCTTCTTTTTGAATACAAAAAGTACTTTCGCCCCGAAGTGTCGGGGCTCAGGTCCGAACCTTGGGAAAATAGCTCCTGCGTATGGGAAATACTGAAATTCAACGAAGTTGCTTCCAAACCGCGTAGTTTTTGGCTAAAACTACCCGTTCATCGTCGATTTTTGATCAAAAAGAAGATTTTTTGGATTTGGAGGAATTATGGCTGGTCATAGTAAGTGGGCAAATATCAAGCATAGAAAAGGTCGCGCCGATGCCGCGCGCGGCAAGGCGTTTAGCAAGATCGCCAAGGAAATTATTGTGGCGGCTTCTGCCGGCGGCGGTAATCTCGACGATAATATTCAGCTGCGTGCGCTGGTACAGAAAGCCAAGGGCGTTTCGATGCCGAAGGATAATATCGATCGCGCCATCAAAAAAGGAACGGGCGAGCTTGAAGGGGGCCAGCTCGAAGAATTGGTTTACGAAGTGTACGCTCCCGGCGGGATGGCTTTGATTATTGAAGCGCTCACCGACAATAAAAATCGCGCGGCCTCTGAGATTAAAAACGTGTTGACCAAAAACGGCGCCAACCTCGCTCAGCAGGGTGCGGTCAGTCGCAGTTTCCAACGCAAGGGGCAGATCATCATCGCGGGTGATGCAACCGATGAAGAAACCCTGATGGATCTTGTGCTCGAAGCGGGTGCCGAGGATATGACTCGCGAGGACGATCAGTTCGAAGTGCTCACCGCCCCGGGCGATTACACGGCTGTTGCGAATGCCGTTTCCGAGGCGGGCATCGAGACCGTCTCTTCTGAAATCACCATGATCCCCGACCTGCCAACCCCGGTGTCGGACAAAGGTCAGGCCGAAAAACTGCTGAGATTTGTCGACCTGCTCGAAGAGCTCGATGACGTTCAAAACGTCTATCCCGCTTTCGATATTGATGATGAGATCCTTGCGGAACTGGAATGAGCACGGTTCGTATTCTGGGGGTGGATACCTCCCTGCGGTCGACCGGCGTAGCCGTGCTTGAGGTGTCGGGTCAGCAGATGCGAGCGCTGGCCTATGGGCGGATTCACAATAAGCCGAAGGTGAAACATTCGGAATGTCTCGCCGCGATCCATCGCGAAATCGATGCACTGATCGAAGAGTTTTCCCCGGACGAAGTGTCGATTGAAGGCGCCTTTTTTGCAAAGAACGCGAAGACGGCGATGATTCTCGGACAGGCGCGCGGCACGGTGCTTGCTTTGAGCGCGTTGCGCGGCCTTCCGGTCTATGAATATTCCCCGCGTTCCGTGAAATTGGCCGTGGTTGGGGTCGGTTCTGCCCAAAAAGAACAGGTCGGCGCAATGGTCACCCGACTGCTGGGGTTGACTGAACCGCCGCAAGAGGATGCCGCCGATGCGCTCGCCATTGCCATCTGTCACGCCCACCAACGAGGTGTGCCGGAAGCCTTGCGTTCAAAACCAGTTTGATGATAGTTTTTGCACTCTCACACGAAGAAAATAAGGAGAAAAATCGGATGGAAATCAATGAAATCAAAAAAGTCGTGAAGCTGATGAAGGAAAACGATCTTTCCGAATTTGCGCTGGAAGAAGAGAATTTTAAACTGCAACTCAAGCGCGGCGGCGATGTTGTGACACAGGTTGTTGCTGCTCCGCAGATGGTTGCCGCACCCGTAGCCGCTCCTATTGCTGCCGCACCGGTGGCTGCCGCTCCCGAAGCTCCGGCCGCCGTGGATGACGGTTTGATCGAGATCACCTCTCCGATGGTGGGCACATTCTACAGTTCGCCGTCGCCGGATACGGATTCATTTTCTTCCATTGGCATGGAGATTGGTGAAGACAGCGTGGTTTGCATCATAGAAGCCATGAAAGTGATGAACGAAATTAAGGCTGAGGTGAAGGGAACCATTAAGAAGATTTTGGTCGATAACGCCACGCCGGTTCAATTTGGTCAGGCGCTCTTCCTCGTTGATCCAGCCTAAAGAGAAATTTGAAATTGGAAACTGGAAACTTGAACTGCAGGAGAGTCTGGAGCATGAGATTTTTCAAATTTCAAATTTCTGCCTTAACCCAAAGGGTAACCCTATGTTTGAAAAAGTATTGATTGCCAATCGCGGCGAGATTGCGCTGCGAATTATCCGGGCTTGTAAGGAAATGGGCGTTCGGTCGGTCGCGGTTTACTCCGAGGCGGACGAAGAGTCTCTTCACGTTCAGATGGCGGACGAAGCGATTTGTATTGGGCCGGCCGCCGCAACCGACAGTTATTTGAAAGTGGCCAACATCATCAGCGCCGCCGAGGTGACGGATGTGGATGCGATTCATCCGGGCTACGGCTTCCTCGCCGAGAATGCGCATTTCGCAGAAATCTGTGAGAGTTGCAACATCACCTTCATTGGCCCCTCGCCGGATCTCATCCGCAACATGGGCGACAAAGCCATTGCGCGCGATACGATGAAGGCCGCCGGCGTTCCAATTACGCCCGGATCCGATGGGATTCTCCCCACGAAGGAGGACGCTATCGCTTTGGCTCAGACAATGGGTTATCCCGTTCTCGTAAAAGCCGTTGCTGGAGGGGGCGGAAAAGGTATGCGTGTGGCGCATAACGATGTCAGCCTCGCTCAGGGATTTATGATGGCCAGTGCCGAAGCCGAAAGCGCCTTCGGGAACGGCGACTGCTTCATGGAAAAATATATTGAGTCCGCTCGGCATGTCGAGGTGCAGATCATCGGCGACAAGCACGGTAACGTGGCGCATCTGGGTGAGCGCGACTGCTCGATCCAGCGCCGTCATCAGAAACTGGTCGAAGAATCGCCTTGTCCGACGCTGACCGATGAGCAGCGCAAAGAGCTGGGTGATATTGCCGTACGTGCCGCCAAAGCGGTGAACTACAACAGCGCCGGAACCATTGAGTTTCTTTATGATGAAAAAGAAGAAAAATTCTACTTCATGGAAATGAACACCCGTATTCAGGTGGAACACACCGTGAGTGAAGAGGTGACCGACATCGACCTGATGAAAGAACAAATCCGTGTGGCCGCCGGCGAAAAACTTTCGTTCACACAGGAGGATGTCAAAGTCCGTCACCACGCGATTGAGTTTCGGGTTAACGCCGAAGATCCCTATAACAATTTCATCCCATCGCCCGGCAAAGTGGATGCCGTACATTTTCCCGGTGGCCCCGGAATCCGGGTCGACTCGCACGTTTACAGCGGCTACACCATTTCGCCGTACTACGATAGTATGATCGCCAAGATCATCGCCCGCGGTGCCAATCGTGAAGAGGCGTTGAATCGTCTGCATCGTGCCCTAGAAGAGTTTACCATCAATGGCCCGCATACCAGCGTTCCGCTAGGCGAAGCACTATTGATGGACGATCGATTTCGTAAGGGTGAGTACAACACCGCTTTCCTTGAGAAATTCATGCACGATAATTTCATCGTAGACCGATAGAAGGAGAAATAGTCATGAGCGATAAAGATAAAAAAGAAACACTCCCTCCAGGACAGAACTACCCTGTTCCTGAACCTAAGCGTGATGAAGCGGGGCTCGGCTCGGTGCGGATTCATAATAACGTTATTTCTGTGATCGCTCACGAGGCCGCCGATAGCGTCCCCGGTGTGATTGAACTTTCCGGCACGTTAGTAGACGGGTTGGCCGACATTATCGGCAAGCGTTCCCGTGACCGCGGCATTCGTGTTGCGGTTGAATCGGAAAATACGATTACCATTGAGCTGACTGTTGTGCTTGAATATGGCGTCAACATTCCAGAGACCTGCGGGGCGCTTCAGAATGAAGTCCGCACCTCGGTCGAAGAGATGACGGGTAAAAAGGTCCAGGCCGTTAATGTTTCCGTACAGGGTATCCGCCGCACCGCGAAAGATTCTTCAGAGGACTAAGCATGAAAAAACTACTGCATCTCTTTGCCCGAATGCTGGTATGGGTTCTGTTTTCTCTGGAAGGCGGAGCCTTGCTTTATGCCAACCTGCTCAAAGACACTCAGGGGCCGCTTCGCCACTTCTACATTGAAGACGCGGCCCTCACGGCTGCGGCTGCGGGTTGTGTCATGCTGATCCTTGTACTGATCTATCTGGGAACCTTTGGCTCGGCCCGACCGCGTTTGCGAAATATTTCATTTGATTCCGAAGGCGGTGCGGTTTCCATTAGCGTCAATGCGGTGTCTGACTTCATCCGTAAGCTCGGCGATGAGTTTGGCGCGGTGATCAGTCTCGAGCCGAAAATCCGTTCTGAAAAAGACCTCATCAGCATTGATCTCGATGTGAAAATTCAGACCGGGACCCGGATTCCAGAACTTTCTCAGCTGTTGCAGGACCGTGTGCGCGAAAGCATTCGAGATGGTCTGGGCATCATTGAGGTCCGCGAAATCAAGGTGCATATTCGTGAAATCGTCGGGGCTCCGCCACCGTCTCAGACTCTATAATTCTATGAACTCTTCTAGCGCCCCCACTCTCGTCATTGTCGGTTCTGTTGGAATCGACACCATCGAAACCCCTCGCGAAAAACGCATCGAAATTCTGGGTGGGTCGGTCAGCTATGCCTGCGCCGCCGCCTCCTTCTTCGTCCAGACCGGTATGGTCGGCGTAGTGGGCACAGATTTCCCCGCTGAGCACCGCGAACTTTGGGAACGCATGGGCATTGATCTGGCCGGCTTGCAGACCGAAGAAGGAAAAACCTTCCGCTGGTCCGGCGTCTACGAAGAAAACATGGACAATCGCGAGACGCTGGTCACCGAACTCAACGTCTTCGAAACGTTTTCTCCCGAATTGCCGGAGGCTTACCGCGATGCCCCCTATCTTTTTCTCGGAAATATTGCTCCCGCGCTCCAATTGCATGTGCTCGAACAGGTTCATTCTCCGAAATTCGTTCTGATCGATACGATGGATCTTTGGATCAACATCGCGCGCGACGAACTCGTCGAAGTGGTCGGCAAGTGCGACATGCTCACCCTCAACGAATCGGAGGCGCGCCTTTTCACGGGAACCGATTCTCTTGCTGAGGCCGCTGACATTCTTCTGGGTATGGGCCCTCGTTTTGTTCTGATCAAAAAAGGGGAGAGCGGGAGCATGCTGGTTTCCTCTGAAACCTCCTTTTCGATCCCAGCCTACAAGCTCGATTACTTTAAAGACCCTACCGGCGCGGGCGATACCTTTGCAGGCGGCCTGATGGGCGCTTTGGCCGAATCCGGCAAAGTCGACGAAGAGGCTATACGCCGGGCGATGGTGTACGGAAGCGTTACCGCCGCCTTCGGAGTCGAGGAATTCAGTCTCGAACGTCTCGCTACGCTCGACCGGATACAGATCGACGCCCGCGTTGAAGAATTCAAGGCCAGCCGCCTCGCTGAATAGAAACGTTCCAAGGTCTGGACACGAAGTGAGGCTGGCGCGTAGCGACGGCAGCGAAGCGGCAACCAGGCTTCCTCCTTCGCCAAGGCTTCGGCGGACAGGGAGCCTGCACCCACTAACTTTTCCAAACATCACGTCTTGTCTCGCCGTATGCAAGAAGGCGGATGGAAAAACACTAAAAACCAGCTGTTTTGGTTGAGAAATCGTTAAAAATCTTGGAAAACAGGCTAAAAACTAAATTTTCGACAAAAAACAGATTGTTTTTGTGCCAAGAAATCAATTAGAAGGTGTAACCCTTTGACAGGTCTTCTCGCTGTTGCTAAATTCTTGCAACACCGCAGGTTGCACATGACGTGCAGCAAAAGCCAAAAGGAGAGACACTATGTCAGCTTGGGCCATTGTTTTAGCATGTGGAAAAGAACAGGAAATTGCACCGGGAGTGGATGTGGCATTCCTCGCCCTCGGAAGTCGGCCGGTTTTGGCACATTCCCTTCAGACGTTGGAGCAGAATTCGTTGATTGATGGCGTTGTGTTGGTGGTCAAAAAGGAGCGGGTTGATAGCGCTTTGCGGATGATTCGCCAATTCGGGTGCCGAAAGGTAGCAGCCCTCGTTGCGGGCGGTGTTCAGCGGCAGGCTAATTTAAAGAAAGCTTATGAGCAGGTTCCTGAGGATGTTTCTGCCGTGCTGGTTCATGAGTCATCGCGGCCCTTTGTGAATGACGGTGTCATCACAGAGGTGGTGAAGGCGGGTAAGCGCTATGGCGCGGCTGTGGCGGCAGTCAAAAGCGCGGATCCGGTAAAGCTGGCGAAAGGGCAGAAGCTCACAAAAACGCTGGATCGCAGTACGATCTGGCTGGCCCAAAGTCCACAGGTGTTCAAGCGCGACGTGTTTGAAAAGGTACTCAAAGGAACCGCCAAGCTGGTAGACGATGAATCCGCGTTGCTGGAAAAAACCCGTCAGACTATTCATTTAGTGGTTTCCAGCTCAGCCAATATGAAAATTCGCACCGCTGAAGATCTCGAGGCGGCGGGTGCACTGGCCGGTTCCTAATACACCTAAAAACCCACCCCATCTGTCACTTCGTTCCATCCACCCCTCCACCGGAGGGAGCTATTAAAATCCCCTCCGGCGGAGGGGTGCCCGCAGGGCGGGGTGGGTATTCATCAATAAAGCAGGCCGAAGGTTTTGAATTCGCCGCTGCCCGGCGAGCGGCGTACCCGTTCGTCCCTAATGTACCGATCGAGCTGAGAATTTCGAACGGCCTGCAAAAGGGCCATGAGTTGTTCTTCTGAGCCCTCGGCAGTCATCGACACACTTCCATCAAACTCGTTTTTCACCCAGCCCATCACATCCAGATCCTGCGCCAGGCGCACCACCGTAAAGCGGAATCCGACGCCCTGAACCCGTCCCTCATATCGAACTGTAATTCGTTGTTTCATTTTGGATTGAGCCCCGAGGCCCATGGACGGTTATCATGGATTGTTTTCCAGACATTGGAAGAATTTCTTCCAAGGCTTGGAAATTATATGAACCGGGAAAATGGATTTTTTGAGTTTTATTCAGGAAAGTAAAAACCCGTTATCCTTTGCGGGATAACGGGTTAAAAGTGGCGGAGAGGGGGGGATTCGAACCCCCGGTACCCCTTATCGGGGTACGGCGGTTTAGCAAACCACTGCTTTAAGCCACTCAGCCACCTCTCCACGGGAAAAGCGTTGTATGATATTCGCTCTGAAAGGGCAAGCGACAAGGCGAAGAAACTCTGATTTATGAGTTTTGAGTGCTGAATGCCCGATCGTGAATTCCAAGCTCTGAACCCCGAACTTGCCGGAGGCACCCCGAGGCTTCGGGGCTGAACTTTGAACTCTTGGAGCGGGGGAGGAGGCGGGCTTGGTTTTTCTGGTTATCCATCATTCCACTATTCCAGGTCCTTATTTCTTCTTCCGCTGTTCGGTCCACCAGTTGAGCTCTTCTTCGTGGCGGTGCGCGGTGTGCGCGGCGAATTTGAAGTAGAGGAAGGCTTCGAGGAAGCTTCGGTGGCGGAGCATGCGTTTCGCATTTTTGGAGGTGGTCGTGAGGAAGCGGGGCTGTCCGGCCATGATTTCAGCAATGTGGGCGGTAACGGCTTTGGGGATTTGGATTCGTTCGCGCAGTTGGCGGATGTGGCGGTGGGTGGCTTCTTGCAGGGCCTCGGCATGGGACAGCTTCTCTTTTTCGGCAATTTGATCGGCAACCCATTCGTGATATTCACCGAAGAGCAGGGCGAAGAGCAGGGCGGGGCTGGCACGGAACCCAGCCGTATTCCAACGGTCGATCTGTTTGAAGGTTTTTTCGAGCCAGTGGGTTTCGCGTTCGCCATCGGGCGCTTTGAGCCAGGCACCGATTTCGGGAAAGAGATGCTCAAAGACATCCAGTTCGCAGCAGAGTTCAAAGACGCGTTCCGCTTTCCCGCAACTCAAGAGTTTTTGAATCTCTTCGTAGAGCCGGGAGGAGGAGCACCCCTCCAATAAGGGGGCCTGTGCGCGGATGGCCTCGCGAGCGCTTTCTTCGATGGTGAAGTCGAGTGCGGCCGCGAAGCGGATGGCGCGGAGAATGCGGACAGGATCTTCGGTGAAGCGGGTCGCAGGATCACCAATGACACGGAGAATTTTATTTTCCAGATCTTCGATGCCATTGGCGTAGTCGATGATGGAAAAGTCGGCGATGTTGTAAAAGAGGGCATTGACGGTGAAGTCGCGGCGAAGGGCATCCTCTTCGGGCGTGCCAAAGACATTATCGCGCAGGACCAAGCCGTCTTTTTCTCGGAAGGTATTGTCTTTCGGCTTTTCGGTTTCTTTAGGTGCCGGGGCGCGGAAGGTGGCGACTTCGATGATTTCACCGTGGAAGTAGACATGGGCGAGGCGAAAGCGCCGGCCAATGAGTCGGCAGTTGCGGAAGACTTTTTTAACCTCTTCGGGGGTGGCGTTGGTGGCGACGTCGAAATCTTTTGGGGTGCGCTTGAGGAGCAGGTCGCGCACGCCGCCGCCAGCCATGTAGGCGGTGTACCCCGCGTCTTTCAGGCCGTAAAGTACGTTATTGGCTGCCGAGCTGATTTGGCGACGGCTGACGATGTGATCGGGACGGGCTATGATGTGTGGGGGCATAATGTAGAAAGTAGGAGGTAGAATGTGGGAGGTGATAAGATAGGAACGAGTTTTCTATTTTTCCAAACCTTGGAAAAATCAGGCGGGTTCGCCCGCTTGTTCTTCGATCCAGCGGATAATGATATCGACCACGTAGGCAATTTCTTTTTCGCTGAGCTCCATGCCTTCTTTGATGCCGTGGAATTTTTTGAGTTTAACTCGGTCGCTGGTTCCCGTGGCGTGCTGAGCAATGAAAACGGGGTGCCCTTTGAGCGGGGTTTGGCGCCCGTCGTTCTTCGGCTCGGCCGGGGCAATTCGTTTGCGGACGAAATCCGTGGCGTGGAGTTTGAGAATATCAATTCCCCGAGAGTGAACGTATTCTTTTTCGGGATCCCCCATGTCGATCGAAACAATTTGCTTCGATCGGGTCAGCTTTGTTCTCAGGGTCTTCCAGCTTTTATCATCTATTTTTTGCATCAGAAATTTATCCTCTCTCTTCCGAATCTAGCTCCAGCACGAGCCTTTAAGTATAGGATGTCGGCACCTGGTAGGCAAGAGAGAAAGAAAATCGTTTTCGAGACATTGACTTTGCGCAAACTTCCTGTTTAATACGCGCTCTTTTTGACGCACCCGTGGTGAAATGGCAGACACGCAAGGTTCAGGTCCTTGTGCCGGCAACGGCGTGGAGGTTCGACTCCTCTCGGGTGCACCAAACCTTCTTAAGGCGACCTGAGCCGCAGGCGAAAGTGCTTTTCGTATTTCCGAAAAGAAGAGACCAGCGGGAACGGCAACTCGTTCCGGGTTCGCCTTTTGATTTTTTGCGCTCTTTTTACCAGGTTATAGCGCTTTTCCGATTTCCCTCATCGCGCCGAACACCGAAATTCAGGGTCGTTGTTTGCGTTTTGATGCCAAGTTGCCTCTGCGTTGCTGTCGGCCGGGCCGACAGCCCAGCTCGGCTTTCTCGGTTGCCATCGCGTCAGGCCGACCATTCGACTCGCATCGCTTGCTCATGGCAGGCTCACTAAAAAGGCCGTTTTCCAATCCTTGGAAAAACGGCCTTTCTTTTTTCAACCCTTGGAACTATTTCCCGGTGGAGGTGATGGGGTCGGGGATACAGACCGGTTCGATGCCCCAGATCTTTTCAGCATACTCGTTGATCGTGCGATCGCTGGAGAACCAGCCCATGCGCGCGACATTGAGAATTGCTTTCTCCGCCCACGCCTCGGGCTGGCGGAAGAGTTCTTCAACTTTTTCCTGTGCTTCCATGTAGGGGCGGTAGTCGGCCATATAGAAGAAGGGGTCGCCGTGGCGGGTCAGCTCGTCGAAGATATCCATAAATAGTGCGGGCTGAGTCGGATCGAAGGCGTTGACGCGAATGGCTTCGAGAACTTTCTGCAGCTCGGGGTCTTTGTCGTAGAATTCCCACGGGTTGTAGCCTTCCTTGCTCAACTTGCTCAGTTCTTCTTCACGATGACCAAAGATGAAGATGTTTTCTTCGCCGACGTTCTGGGCAATCTCAATATTGGCCCCGTCCCACGTTCCAATGGTCAGTGCGCCATTGAGCGAGAGCTTCATGTTCCCGGTTCCGGAGGCTTCTTTGCCCGCGGTGGAGATCTGCTCGGAGAGGTCGGCGGCCGGGATGATCTTCTCGGCCAGCGAAACATTGTAGTCCGGCAGGAAGACCACTTTGATGCGGCCGGCCACGGTAGGATCGTTGTTGACCACCTGTGCAATGGAGTTGATCAGCTTGATCAGCCGCTTGGCCAGATGGTATCCCGGTGCAGCTTTGGCGGCAAAGATGAAGGTGCGCGGAACAATATCGATCTTCGGGTTGGCTTTGATGCGCTGATAGAGAGTGATCAGGTGCATCGCACTGAGTAACTGGCGCTTGTACATGTGGAGTCGTTTGACCTGCACGTCGAAGAGGGATTCCGGATGAATTGGAACCTGCAACTCGTCCTCGACAATCTTGGCCAGCGCTTCTTTATTTCGAAACTTGATCGCCATGAAATCCTTTTGGAATTTTTTATTAGTCGCAAAGGGCTCCAGTTTCGTCAGCTCTTCAAGGTTATGCGTCCACGTGTCGCCGATCTTGCTGCTGATGAGATCTGCCAGTTCGGGGTTACACTTGAGCAACCAGCGGCGGTGTGTGATGCCGTTGGTGATGTTAATGAATTTATCCGGATAGATTTCATTAAACTCCGGCATCACGCGTTCGCGCAGGAGTTTGGAGTGCAGGCCGGCCACTCCGTTGACTTTATGACTGCCGACCACCGCGAGGTTGGCCATGCGTACGGAGCGGTGCCCGTTTTCCGAAATAATGGAAACATTTTCGATGAGCTCTGGGTTGCCGGGATGACTCATCTCAATGCGCTGCAGGAAGCGATGGTTGATTTCATAAATAATCTGCATGTGGCGCGGCAAGACGCGGTTGAGCAGATCCACCGGCCACGTTTCGAGGGCTTCGGGCAGAAGAGTGTGGTTGGTGTAGGCGCAGGTCTTGGTGGTGATCTCCCATGCTTTATCCCAAGGAACGTCATATTCATCGCAAAGCATTCGCATCAGTTCGGCCACGACGAGTGCCGGATGAGTGTCGTTCATCTGGATCGCATTCTTCTCAGCGAATGCATTGAAGTCATTATGCTTTTTCAGGTAGCGCCGTATGATGTCGCGAATCGAACAGCTGCACAGGAAATACTCCTGAATCAGGCGCAGCTCTTTTCCAGCGCTGGTGTTATCGGAGGGGTAGAGCACCTTCGTCACGTTTTCTGCCCAGTTTTTTTCTTCCACGGCGCGGATGTAGTCACCCTGATTGAACACGTCGAGCCGGAAGCTTTCGTCGGCGCGCGCGCTCCACAGACGGAGCATGTTCACCGTATTGGTCTGAAAGCCGATAATCGGAATATCGTAGGGCACCGCTTTAAACATCTGCCAATCCGTCCAGATCGGTTTTTTGCCGCGCCGGGTGTCAGAAATATTTTCGACCCGGCCGTAGACAAACACCGGCATCGTGTATTCCGGACGCACCAGTTCCCACGGATAGCCGAGTTCCAACCAGTTGTCCGGTCGCTCCTGCTGCCAGCCGTCTTCAAACTCCTGACGGAAAATTCCGTGCTCATAGCGCAGGCCGTATCCGTAGGCTGGGAGTTCCATCGAGGCCATCGAATCGAGGAAGCAGGCCGCGAGTCGGCCCAGGCCGCCGTTGCCGAGTCCTGCTTCGATATCCAGAAGGATCATTTTTTCCAGATCGATATCCAAATTTTTGAGCGCCTCCTTTGCAGGTTTCATGATGTTGACCGCAATCATATTGCGCTCCAGCATCTTCCCAATCAGAAATTCAAGCGAGAGGTAGTAGACGCGTTTTACATCCTTTTCGAGATATTCCTGCTGGGTAGCGGTAAAGCCGTCGACCGCGAGGTCGCGCACCACATGGGCGAAGCTCCAGAACATATCAAAATCGGTGGCGACATGACGGGTTTTCCCCCGGCTGTAGCGCAGGTGAAAGAGCGTCCGCTCTTCAATCATCTTTGCGGTTACTTCAACATTTCGTACACATTTCATGATCTAAAAATCTCCGTTTCTCAAAAATAGAACAGGCGGGATGATAATTTGAATGGAAGCACCCCTGCAATTTAATTATCCTGCCCTTTATGTCACCCGACCCACAAAATTGGTTTGTAACGCCGTATTACAGTCGACTGCTCGATTCTCTCGGGCCGGATCATCCATTGCGGCGAACCGTTTTACCAATCGATGATTGTGCGCCCGCGCCCGGCGAGCTCGCCGACCCGCTCGGCGAAGAGGCGCACTGCCCATGCCCCGGCCTCATCCACACCTATCCCGACAAAGTTCTCCTGCTCGCCACCCTCAACTGCGCCGTCCACTGCCAGTACTGCACCCGCGGCCGGCTCATTGGGCGAAACCATACCTTGCAAGGTATGGTTTCCTCGCCTTGGAAACTTTCCGATGAAATTTTTCAAACCTTGGAAAAAATGACCGGAGTCAGGGATGTCCTCATCTCCGGCGGCGACCCGTTAACCCTTCCTGATGAAGATCTCGAACAGTTGTTTTCCAAACTTCGGCTTGTCCGCCATAGCGCAAAGAGCGACGGCGGAAAAATTAATCACATCCGAACCGTTCGCCTCGGCTCCAAAGTTCCGGCGGTCATGCCGGAGCGGATCACGCCGGCGCTGGCGAAACTTTTGGCCAAGCACCGCATTTGGCTCCAGCTCCACTTCATCCATCCCGACGAGCTGACCGACGAGGTTCGCGCTGCGCTCGACCTCCTCGCCGAAGCGGGCGTCCCGATGGTGAGTCAGACCGTTCTCTTAAAAGGAATCAACGACGAGGCCGACACGCTCGCCGATCTTTTTTACGGCCTGCTCGAAAATCGGGTCAAACCGTACTACCTCTTTCAGTGCGATCCGGTGTTTGGATCGTCGAGCTTTCGCACGCCGGTTCAAAAGGGGCTCGACCTTATGCGCGAACTGCAGGGCAGGGTGAGCGGCCTTGCACTCCCGAACTTCTGCATCGACGCGCCCGGTGGCGGCGGGAAAATCATTCTTCAGCCCGGCACGGTTTTGCGTCGCGACGGCGACGATGTTCTTTTGACCAACTACGAAGGAAAAGAATACCGCTATCCCGATCCGCAATAGCCGACTGTTTCGGTTGGGTTTTGTGCGCGGCGGGCGTATTCTTCCGCTCATGACAGGGAAAACAATAGCGTTTTTCGCAGTGAGCCTTCTTTTGGCCGGGTGTACTCCGGAAAAAAAGACGCCTGTGAATGAAGAGGAGACTTCCGTGCACAAACACACCAATCGCCTGAGTAAAGAAAAGAGTCCGTACCTGTTGCAACACGCGCACAACCCAGTCGATTGGTTTCCGTGGGGCGAAGAGGCGTTCGAAACGGCGAAGAAAGAAGATAAGCCGATCTTTCTATCTATCGGTTACGCCACCTGCCATTGGTGCCATGTGATGGAACGCGAGTCGTTCGAAAACGAAGAGGTCGCGGCACTGCTCAACGAGGCTTTTGTCTGCATCAAAGTCGATCGTGAGGAGCGGCCCGACATCGACGAAATCTATATGACCGTCTGCCAGATGCTCACCCAGAGCGGCGGATGGCCGCTCACCATTGTGATGACCCCAGACAAAGAGCCGTTCTATGCCGCCACCTATATTCCGCGCGAAAGGAAATTTGGTCGGGCCGGAATGCTCGATTTGATCCCACGAATTTCCAAGGCTTGGAAAACACAGCGTAACGAAGTGGTTCAGTCGGCCACTCAAATCACCAAAGCGCTTTCCAGCGTTTCATCAGCCTCCGGTGAATTGGATGAAGATATTTTGACGCAGGCGGTTCAGGCGGCCTCTCGCTCATTCGATGCGGAGCACGGAGGTTTTGGTAACCAACCCAAATTCCCGACCGCGCACCGGCTGACCTTTTTGATGCGTCACGATCCGGCGGGTGCAAAAGAGATCGTCCAGAAAACCCTCACGGCACTTCGGCGCGGCGGAATTTGGGATCATGTGGGATTTGGGATTCATCGCTACTCAACCGACCGCGAGTGGCTGGTGCCGCATTTCGAAAAAATGCTCTACGACCAAGCCATGCTTGCACTCGCTTGCATCGAGGCGTTTGAGGCCTACGGCGACGAATCCGCCCGCCGAACCGCGGAAGAAATTTTTGAATATGTCCTGCGCGATATGACGGCACCCGAAGGCGGATTTTATTCGGCCGAAGATGCCGACAGCGAAGGGGTGGAGGGCAAGTTCTCTGTCTGGTCGCTTGCGGAGTTGGCCGAGGTTCTCACGGCAGAGGAGCTGGCTGTGGCGGTCGAATTATTTAACGTTGAGCTCGGCGGTAACTTTTCGGACGAGGCGACGCGGAAGAAAACGGGCGAAAATATATTGCACCTGAAAAACCCACCCCGACCTGCGGCCACCCCTCCGGAGGAGGGGAATTATTCCATCCCCTCCACGGGAGGGGTACGCGAAGCGGGGGGTGGGTTAGAGAGTATTCGCGCGAAACTGTTTGCGGTGCGTGAAAAACGGATTCATCCGTTGAAAGACACCAAGGTGCTCGCGGACTGGAACGGGCTGATGATTGCCGCGCTCGCCAAGGCCGCGCGCGTCTTTGATGAGCCACGCTACGAAGCCGCCGCCCGGCGCGCCGTAGAATTTGTGTTCAGTGAAATGGGTGACGGCGACCGCCTGTGGCATCGCTGGCGGGAAGGGCACACCGCCGTACCGGGTCAGCTCGATGATTACGCCTTTATGATCTTCGGTTTGCTCGAACTCTACGAAACCACCTTCGATTTCAAGACCTTGGAAAAAGCCGTTTCGCTCAACGAGGTGGTTCTGGAGCATTTCACCGACCCAGGGCACGGCGGGTTTTATCTGACCGCCGATGATGCCGAAAAGCTGCTCATTCGCCCGAAGAGCATGTATGACGGTGCGATTCCGTCCGGCAACTCTGTGCAGATGATGAACCTGCTTCGCCTCGCGCGTTTGACCGGACGGACGGAGTACGAAACGCTGGCCGAAAAAACAACCCATGCCTTTTCGGAAATGATCAATCGCTCGCCCGATGGGTTTTCGCAGGCCTTGCAGGCGGTTCAGTTCGCCAAAGGCCCGTCGGTTGAGATTGTGATCGTGGGGAGCTCTGACTCGCTCGACACACAAGAAATGATCCGAGCTATTCGTTCGGTTTATCTTCCGAACAAAGTGGTTCTATTAAAGGAGCCGGATGATCCGGCGATCATAAAATTTGTACCTTACACGAGAGATCAAAAAAGGGTCGACGGCAAAGCCACTGTCTACATCTGCCGAAACTTTGCCTGCGAAGCCCCGCTCACCGACCCGGCAGAGGTCGTGAAACAGCTGAAGCAGGATTAACCTGAAATGTTCCAACCATTGGAAAACGAGATCAGCCGCGTACAATTTTCAGTAGAGTTCGTCCCAACGGATTTCCGGGTGTTGCAATGCGATAGACTCCGTTCACTTGTCTCACAAATCCGCGATCCTGCAGTTTTCTTAAATGTCGAGAGAGAGGGGAAGAGTTCATATTCGTGGAATCAAGAAGACCACATAACGTCTGTTTTGAGATATCCAATGCACGGATGATTTCGATGCGTCGCTCATGAGTAAACGCCGTGGCCATGCGAATCACCGTTTCAAACGACACAGATTGTTCATGACACGTTCTTAGTGCGGCCAGCAGTTCCGGAGAATTATCCACTAATTGATTAGCCTCTGCTCGGTAAATCACCCTCATTTTTTCGCGCCGGAATGTAATGAGTCCGCGCGCGTTGAGTGCTCTGAGCTGAGTTGTAGCATTGTGGGCTGAGCTTGTCGTCATACGAGCCATTTCGATGACGCACAATTCCCCGTGATCAAAAAGATTCCAGAGAAATTGAAGGCGAGTTTCCCCTGCGATGATCCGGCAGGTGCGCCATAATGTTGGACGAAGTTTGTGCATAAAGTTTCTCTGCTCCCATACCTCTAGAGGTGTGGAACTATATCATAAAATATTTTTTATAAACAATTTAAAAATAACAGATTATAAAAACTAAAACCCCATACCTCTAGAGGTATGGGGTCTTCGTCGTATTTGAGAGGTGTAAAAGTGCCCGCTATCTGAGGGGATTCTCGGGAAGAAGTACGATAGGTTTTATCAGGGCTTTCGCAGGAGGATGATGCGGGCGGCGGGTTGGGTGAGCCGGTTGTTGAGGTCGAGTAGTTGCTCGTAGTCTTCTGCGGAAATCAGTGCGGGGTTGATTTCGGCGCGTTGCGTGACCATCAGTTTGTCCTCCACCATTCCGGTAAGGACTTCGACGGTGCCGGCACCGTTCGGTAGGTCAACCCGGAAGGATTCAGGAATGAGCGCGGGCCGCCAGCCTTCGGGCAGGGTGATTGCGTAGGCGAAGGTTTTGCGTATTGGTTTCCTGATGTAGAAGGCGTTCTCTCGTTTTGAGGCTTTCAGGTTGAGCAGATTGCCGAGGCCACCGGGGAGGGTGAGGTAGAGGTGTTCGTCTTCACGTACGGCGTAGGCGTCGATGCCGGCGGAAAATTCCATTTCACCGGGATACGCGAAGTCTGTCCGGAGTTCGCTGGTGGCTTCAGCCGATTGGGAAATCCGGCTGAGAAGATTTTGGGCTTCGCGGCGGCGCTCTTCGGGGGTGAATTCGGCAAAGAGTTTGTGAAAGGCCTCGAAGGCGCGACCCTGAAAACTGGTTTTCTGAATCAGGTCAATATGGCCGGTTTCGGCGAGGTTGATTTCGAAGGCCGTCTCGGTGGAATCCACGAGGCTAGTTTGGGGGATTTCAAGATTGCCGGTTTTGAGGTTGATGGCGGGTTGGTCTTTGTGTGCCAGTGTTCCGAGTTGGGCGTATTGTCCGCTGTCGCCGAGGTAGATCGTTGTCTTTTTGTTGTCAACGGCAACGAGCACGTTGTCAAAGAATTCCCGTTGGAGGGTGTCGATTGCCGGCAGGGCCAGTTCTTCTGTGCGCGGCAGGGTGGCGGAGGCGAGAACAAAGCGGGGCTTGAGTTTTGCCGCATCGCACATTGCGTAGAGTAAGACCGCTCGGTCGGTGGTGTTGCCGTAGCCCTCGGCGAGAATCTGGTCGGCCGGTGTGATGGCCGAGAGCGGCAGGGCGGAAAGGCCTGGGCCTGCGGCCCGGATGTTGCGATCGACGAAGTTCCGCAGAATTTCTATTTTTTCTAATCGGCTCTTCTTGTGGGTGAGTTCGCGAGCTTTGGCCGCGGCGACATCATGTTCTTTTGCGGCGTTGATCAACGCTTTCTCGACGATTTTCGCGTAGTCGCTCAACTCTCCTTGCGAGAGCAGTAGCGTGGGAGTGAGAATCCATGAGGGGGCGAGGTGATCTTCTTTTTTGATCATCTCGCGGTTTTCGAGACTCCATTCGTGAACGACGTTTCCGTTGTCGTCGTGTGACGTTCGTTGCTGAATGAGGCCACGAGCCATATTGACCCTATCGACTTTTGTTTTGTAGGGCATGCGGAGCCGAACGGTTTTTTTGACGAGCGGGTTGAGGCCTGCAAAGTTCTCTAGGGTGGAGAAGAAGGGGAGGTCGCGGTAGAGGATGGTGGTTTTGGTTTCGATGATACTTCCAATTTCGACACCGGGCAGGCTGGCCACGAGAATTTTTTCGGCCGGATAACGCGGTGCAGATCCAACCCATTTTTGATCCATGAGGTTGATTTCTTTTTCGGGGTCGATGCGCTGGACGGTTCCATCCGGTGCCGTGATTTTAGCCTCGTTGAGCATGGCGAGCTGGGTAGCGGAGTTATAGGGAATCTTTAGATCGGAGGCTGCCTTCTTCCCCGCGTAGGTGAGTACCTTTTGGCGGAGGGTGCGTTCTTTTTTCCATCCGCCTTCGCCCAAAAGCTTCGGCGCGACAGGATGGTTGGAATCGTAGAGGGTGTATTCCACGGTCTCTTCGAGTGTGGCGAGATCGGCCGCGAGCGGGAAGCCGCCGGGCGCGAGGATGATGCGTTTGCGCGCATTTTTTTCGCCAGTTTTCAGGGTTCGTTTCAAGTCGAGATATTGCTCGGGGGTGAATTCCACGGTGCGGAGCATCAGGTCGGCGCGGCTGGTGAGTAGACCGTTGGTGTGTTCCACGGAGCGGTTGAGGAACACTTCAGGCGTATTGACGGTTTCGTACTCCGGAAGCACGGCAGGGCGCAGGCTGCTTTTGCGCAGGTCGAGCCGAACGGTTTCGGAGACGCCGCAGGTGATGTCGGTTTTGAGCGGGTATTTTCGTTCGTCGAGGCCGATTCCGTTGCCGAGCAGGGCGCCGAAGAGTCCGAAGGCGTTGATCAGCGTTGGGGCTTTAAGAAGAGATTCGGTGGGCCCTTCAATGAGGGCATTTTCAATCTCGAAGCGCAGGGTGACCGAAAGCGGTACGGAGGTATCGCGGACTTCTTCGGGTGTGATTTTGAGCCGTGTGAGGGTGGCGTTGCCCAGCGCTTGCTTAAGGCGTTTTTCAAAATAGGGTTCGCGCTCGTCGGGCGGTAGGCTCGCAAGACGACCGCGATAGGCGGTGTCGTTGATGCCGCCAAAGGAGAGTACGGCTTCGGCTCTGATTTGGTTGCGGTCTTCCAGCGTCGCATCGATTTCGATGCTCAGCAGGTTCTCCTCCGGCGGAACGATGGGGGAGGTTTGCAGGGTTTCGCCGTCGGGGTGGGCGACCAGGTAGCTGCAGTCGGACAGGTAGGCGGGAAGCAGGTCGCGGGTGTTTTCGTTGGTGGAGTCCATCAGCAGGTAGGTTCCATCCTCATTGCGCACGGCCGTGATGGCGTGGTTGAACCATGGTTGCGGAACGTCGGGATCCTTTTTGGGGCCGACGTAGATCAAAACGGGGTAGGCATCGAATCCGCCGAGACGGAGCAGGGCCACCAGCAGGGCGGCTTTGTCGCGGCAGACGCCGTAGCGGTTGTCGAATGTGAGGGAAACATCGTGCGGCTCATAGCCGGGGGCCTCATCCTCGAGGGTGAGGCCCATGTAGCGGATGTCCTGCGAAACAAAACGGAAGATGGCTTCGATCTGTTTTTGTCGGTCGGTGATGCCTTCCGTTAATTCCTGCACTTTGGCGGTCATCTCCGGTGTCACATCATCGAGGCGCGGTTTGGATAGGTTCCAGTACCATTTGGAAAGGCTTTCCCAGTCGGAAATGGTGCTGAGCAGGATGCGTTGCACAACCGTGTGGCGGGCCGGCATTTTGGGTTCTGCGAACATGCGCGGGACCTTGTTGATTTCCCAGCGATAGAAAATACGATCGCCGACTCGTTTCTCCGTGCTGCGAACCGTGTTTTTGATTTCGTCGCGCAGCGCGATGTGAGTGAGCGGAAGCCCTGCGGGCGCGTCGATTTCATACACGGCCTGAATGATGGGCTCGGTTTCTTCGAGCACGAACCAGTTGGCCCAGGTGTTGGGCGCGACGGTTTTGGTGCGCTCCCCCGCGTAGGAATAGCGGAGGACATCTCCGATTTCGAGATCCGGAACGCTGAGCCGTATCGTTTTTTTATTGGGGTCATAGATATTGGCGTTCATCTGCCCGGAATCAATGGTTTCGCGCACCTGCTTTTCGAGATTGATTTCCACTCTGCGCCCATCCGGCTTGATGAGGGTGGCGTCAAGAAATTGAAGGGAGCCGTAGGCTGTGCTGAACCCCATCGAAATCGAAGATTTTTTTTGACGCCCCTTTTCGGTGAGAATTTTAAAGACGACTTCGCCCTTATAGCGGCTGGTGCCATCGGTTTCGTACCGAATTTGATTAAAATCCTTGAGTAGGACGAGGTCGGAATCGGGGTAATTCGATAGCGTGGCCTGCGATGCGGCTTGCAACCCGTCGGTACGAGAGGGCGCTGCCTCGGCATTGAGGAATGGAAGAACCCATGTGCTGAGGGCGAGAATAAGAGTGAGAATCAGTTTTTGCATATGGGGGCTCCTGGATGATGAGAATTGGGAGCTTAGTGAACTCGGTCGTTCAATACAAATCGGAACTTGCTCTCAGGCTTCGGCTTCGGTAGTTTTCCCCGCTTCAAACAACGCGTCGTCAGTCCATTCTGTTGTCTGATTGAAACGACGGCGCATCAACCCTGAAATAGAGAAAGGAAGAACCATGGGGCTCTTCGGAACAACAAAAAGAACGCTGGTGGTGGATCTCGCCGCTGTGCTCAAAGCTAAAGGCTCACGGGGGCATGCCGCTCCGCGTCAACAACTGCAGGTTCTACGCTCGCTCTCTCGTCTGGTGCAGCGCGAGAAGGTGAATGTGACCGCCGTATTGGTCGGAAAACCGCTGAATAAAGCACCGCACAACAAGAAACTTGACGGAGTTCGGGTTCGCTATGCGAAAGCGGATAACAAGCTCAACAACCAGTTGCGCAAGGCCCTTGATCAGGCGGGACGTCATGGGGTGTTGGTGACAGAAGATGTAGCGATTGAGAAGAAAGTCATTCGCTCCGGCAAAGACACGCTGCGGGTTTCGACCTTTCGCAAGCTGTTGGACGACGGGAACGAACCGTTGAATGATCAGGGGGGCGGAAATCGCGGAAACAACCGTAATAATCGTCGTGATCGCGGCCCGCGTCAGGATCGCAAAAATGATCGCCCGAAAAATGATCGCCCGAAAAAAGAGCGGTCTCCGGAGGACAAAAAATCTCAGGAACAGGACGAAATCAGCCAGATGATTGATTTGGTGGAGTAGTTGAAGATTGGAATAGTGGAGTGTTGGAATACGGGAGTATTGGGTTGATGGATCTCTTTTAACATGGGTTCTTAATTCACGTTTTCCAAACCTCCAGTATTCCGTTATTCCATCACTCCATTCTCAAAGGTGACCTCCGCAATATGGGGAAGTTCCCGATAGTGGTTGTCGTAGTCGAGGCCGTAGCCGACCACAAAAACATCATCGACGGGAAACCCAACGTGATCGGCCTCCATTTCAACCGCCCGCTCGGTCTTCTTGTCGAGCATCACGCAGGTGCGGACGGAACGTGCTCCGCGCTCCAAAAAGAGATCTCTCGCAAACATCAATGTGCGCCCGCTGTCGAGAATATCGTCGACCACCACCACATCGGCTCCTGTTAGATCGACATCCGTATCGTGGGTGATTTTCACCGAACCGCTCGATACAGTTCCCGCGCCGTAGCTGGAGAGGGTAATAAAATCGATGCGTGGATGTAGCTCATGACGCTCGAAGCCGCGCACCAGATCGGCTAGGAAAATAAAGCTTCCGCGCAGAATCCCCAGCATGACGAGATTCTCGGTATCGCAGTCCGCGGCAATTTCATCGATCAGCTCATCGACGCGCCGGCGGATCTGATTGCGGGAGAAGAGAATATTTGTAATCTGGTGTGGTTGCATATTCACAAGATTTGCATCCTTTCACGGTTTGAAGATTGTTCCAAGCCGAGCTTGGTTATTTGTTATTAGTGATTGGTTATTGGGGGGGATGATCTGTACATTCTCATTTCCTGTAAATATCCGATAACGAATAACCAATAACGAATATTATGACCATACGAACTCGTTTTGCCCCCAGCCCGACCGGCAATGTCCATATTGGCAACATGCGCGCCGCCATTTTTAACTGGCTCTATGCCCGCCACACAGGCGGACAGTTCCTGCTTCGCGTCGAAGACACCGACCGCGAACGCTCCACCCCCAAAGCGATTGAAACCTTGCTTAAGGCGATGGAGTGGCTGGGCCTCGACGTCGATGAAGAGCCGCTTTACCAATCTTCTCGCATGGATGCCCACCTTGCCGCCGCCGAGCAACTGCTCGCCGCCGGTCATGCCTATAAAGAAGACAAGGGCGGGCTCGGGCAGGGCGAATGCGTCATTTTCAAAATGCCGGAAGAAGACATGGTTTTCGAAGACGAAATCAAAGGCACTCTCAAGAAGAAAGCCGCCGACACGCAGGACTTCGTCATCGTCCGCTCCAACGGCACGCCGGTGTTTCACCTTGCCAACGTGCTCGACGACATCGAGCAGGGGATCACTCATGTGGTTCGCGGCGACGACCATATCGAAAACACCTATCGTCACATCGCGCTCTATAAAGCGCTCGGCGCACCCGTTCCGAAGTTCGCCCATCTGCCGATGATCATCAACGCGCAGGGCAAGCCGTACTCCAAACGTGACGGCGATGCCTTCGTCGGCGACTTCAAAGACAAAGGCTTCCTTGCTGAAACACTCTTTAACTATCTCGCACTGCTCGGTTGGTCGCCCAATGACGACCGCGAAGTGATGACCCGCGAAGAAATGATCGAGGCTTTCGAGCTCACCAGCTGTAAGTCGTCACCCGCACAGGTTGACCTGCGCAAACTGCAGTGGATGAACGGCGAATACATCCGCGCCATGAAGCCCGAAGAGTTTGCTGAAATGGCCCGTGCTGAACTAGTTACCGCAGGCATTGAGCCCGGCCCCGATGCCGATGCCATTTTTGAGCTTATGCAACCGCGCATCAAACTGCCGTCTGAAATTGTTCCGGCCACGAAGTTTTTCTTTACCGACGACTACGACTACGACCCCAAAGCCGTCAAAAAGAAACTGCTCAAAGACGGCGTTTTCCAGACATTGGAAAAAATCGCTGAAATTTTTCACTCGACCGGAGGGAGAGAGGCTGGTCTGCCGGAGGCAGGACAGCAACGGAACGAAGTGGAGAGGCAACCCTTGGAAACTTTCGACGAAGCCACCATCGACAAAGCCCTCCACGACTTCGTGGAAGAGAGCGGCCTCGGCTTCGGCGCTGTTATGGCGCCGATGCGCATCGCCGTTTCGGGCCAGCAGTCCGGCCCCGACCTCGCGCCCGTTCTCGCCATCCTCGGTAAGGAAAAAGTCATCGCCCGCATCGCCAAAACGATTCAGAAGTTTCGCTAAAGTTTCCAAGGAACCGGACTACCGAAACGGGAAGATCTATAAATATGATCTCGCCAAACAGCGGACATTTGTGTCGGCGGAACCGCACTTCTGAAAATCAGGCATCGAAAGAAACCGAGACGGGACAGTCTTCGATACTTCTACGGACTGCATTCTGGATGACATGGTTCGCATGAAGGATCGCCAGCTTGTTTTCTTGTCTTTCCGCGACCTTGAGTATGACTTCGTCGCCGAATGATGACCCAAGGGAAACAACACCGCTGAAGTCAAGGGCGACGGGGAATGTGCTTGTGCGGAATATCTC
Organism: uncultured Verrucomicrobiota bacterium; assembly: GCA_964476065.1. Taxonomy (GTDB): domain Bacteria; phylum Verrucomicrobiota; class Kiritimatiellia; order Kiritimatiellales; family Tichowtungiaceae; genus Tichowtungia. The sequence continues at coordinate 55,758 of CAYYYX010000004.1, forward strand.
CTCGAACGTCTTCTTGCCGTCTGCCCGATCTGTCAATGTCGTGCCGAATTGTCGCATTAAGATTGTATTCATTGCTTCTCCAGAAATGCGTCCAGAAACGCGTTCATCTCTTTCTTGGTTACATGCACGAATTGCGAGTCGATCAGAACCATGCTGTACCTAGTGCCTGAATTGCTTGCACCCGCCTTTCTTGCAGTGATGTTGCCGCTGCCGGCGCGAAAATCGAAGAAGACGCCCATTCCGTTGGTTTCAGCCCGAATCCACGCACCGTTGCCCTTGGCAATCGCTAGAAGGTCGTTTAGGCCCTTGCCGCGCTTGTGGTATTCTGCCCACGAGGAGACGTCCGACTTGAACGCACTTATGAACGCCTCGAAATCGGTCAGCTCACCATAGAGTTCGTTCGATTTCAGTGTCACTGGAATGCCGACGCCCGTATCGCCAATAGTCAGGGTCAGGAACTTGCAGGGTCCAACCAGGCTTGAAAGTATGAAATAGCAGGGGCCGCCCGCGTGGGTTGTGGCGTTGTCTGCCAGCTCGCCGAGTGTCCACCCCAGCGAGGCGCATAGATCTTCGGAAAAGCCCTGATTTTTCAGTCGGGCGTATATTTCGTCAAGCAGGCTTTTTTCTCCGCCCCGGTAGCCAATCAGATGCAGAGGCGTAATGATCTCGGGGTTGGTGAGGCTCACGCCGCTTGATTCCAGAAAGCAATCTTTGGTCTGAAACCGCTTGGGCGGACCACAATGGGAGTGGGGTGTCAGCCCGTGATTTGTCGTCTTCAGCTTAACCTCCCGAAGCCCTATGTGCAGTCTTGAGGCCAGCCAAACGACATGCCTTTTATAAACATTCTTTGCCCGCTTTTCCGCGGTTAATCAAATTTCCTAAGAACCTGACTTCGCGGACTAACTCTAGGTCGAATTTCTGCTGGACGGCGGCGACCATTTCCTCGGAGAGGTCCCAAACGTTTTGCGCGGTGCATCCTTCGCCGCCAATGATCATGTTGGCGTGCTTTTTGAAAATGTGCGCGCCGCCAACCTGCATGGTATGCGCTCCGGCCTCTTCAAGAAAGTAGCCTGCCGCCTTGCGCCGTTCGACTGCTGAGGTCGGTTCAACATTCCGAAAGACGCTCCCCGCGCAGGGCGTTGTGTGCCAGTCTGGGTGATGTTCTTTTCGAAACTGAAGTATTCGGTCGCGCTCGGCCTGCATAACGGCTTGGTCTTCTGCTGGTAGTTCGAAGGTAGCGGCGAGGACAATCTCGCCGGTTTCTTTTAGATTTGAATGGCGATAAGAAAAATCCAGTTCGTCTGGCCCGACCGTTCGGACGTTTCCATCGAGACCGAGAATTTCGGCGGAGACGAGGGGGTCGCCCATCTGCCGCCCGAAGGCACCGGCATTTCCGGCAATGCCGCCGCCGACGGTTCCGGGAATGCCGGAGCAGAAGGAGAGGTCGCCGATATCGTTTTCGATGGTGAACAGGGCGAGGTCATCGAGCAGGGAGTTTCCTGAAACCGTCACACAGTTTTTGTCTGCTTCAACCTTTTGTGTTTCGGAGCAAAAGCGAATGACCGCGCAGTCGAGGCCTTCGTCGGCAATGACGAGATTGGAACCCTGTCCAATGACCAGGAAGGGCATTCCTTTTTTATTCAGGGTTTGAATGAGCGCGGGGAGTTGGTCGGCGGAGGGGTTATCGATGAATAATGGGCAGGGGCCGCCGAGTTGGAAGGTGGTGTAGTCGCGCAGTGATTTATTTTCACTGACGGTCAGTTCCGGGAAAAGAGTTCGAATTTCGGATGCTAATTCCATGGCCGTCCACTATGATTTGTTTCCTATGTTCAGGAAAGAAAAGATTTTGGTTCTGCTCCTTCTGCTGGCGGGGTTGGGTTTTGCCGAGCATCCGTTGGTGGTGGATACGGTGTTTGTTGCGTTTGATACCGAAACCACAGGCTTTAGCCCGAAAAAAGAGCGCTTAGTGGAGATCGGCGCCGTGAAGTTTCGCGGCGACGGGGACGTGCTGGCGACCACCAACTGGCTGGTGAATCCGGAGCGCGCAATTCCCTATTACGCGACGAAGGTTCATGGAATTACAGATGCCATGGTGGAAGAGGCTCCATCCTTTGGCGAGGTTTGGCCGGAGTTCGAGGCCTTTTGCGCTGATGCCGTTCTGCTTGCACACAATGCGACGTTCGATGTTGGCTTTTTAAAAGCCGAGCTGGAGCGCGCCAAGATCAAATCCTCGGCTCTGCCAGTTGCCGATACCCTGCCGCTTTTTCGCGACTGGTTTCCCCGTGCCCTCACGCACTCTCTTGAGCCGCTTTCAACCTATCTCGGCGTGTCGGGCGACACCTATCATCGCGCCGAAGCCGATGCCTTTCACATCGTCAATATTTTCAATATTGGAATGAAGCGACGCTCTGCCATAACCCTGTGGCGGCTGGAGCACGATGCGAACGGATTCGACTGGCTCGACGGAAGGCGGCACTAATGCAGGCGATTACCTCTAAAGACAACGCGAAACTTAAAGCAGTACGCGCGCTCGTTCGCTCCAAAAAAGAGAGACAGGCAACCTCCTGCTTTGTCATGGAAGGCGTGCGCGCCCTCAGTGCGCTGGTAGACGGTTCCGCTCTTTCGCAGTATCAACTGAAAGAAGTTTGGGTTTCCGAAGATGCCGTAGCCTTGGCAGAAAAATTTGACGTCCCGGTTTTTTCGATTCCACCCGGTTTTATGGAGCAGCTGTCTGACTGCCGCACCTCGCAGGGAATTCTGGGTGTTGTCGAATACACCGTTACTCCACTGGAAATTAATCCAGAGCAGGGGAACTACCTTTTGCTCGACCGCCTAATGGATCCCGGCAACATGGGAACCCTGATTCGCTCGGCGGTCGCCTTCGGCTTCGATGGAGTTCTCCTGCACGGCGACTGTGTCGAAGTGTTCAATCCAAAAACCGTTCGCGCCACCATGGGCGCACTCCCTTTTTCCAAGGTTTGGGCAACTGCGTTGCATCACAGCGCTTCGCGTTCTGGAGAGAAGGATGGGGAGAGTGATATATTTCAACGCGTGGAGGAGTTGGGATATGATTTGATTTCGACCGCGATGGGCGGCGGCGAAAATCTACACAGAGCGGCTTTTGGTTCGAAAACGGTGTTGGTGATCGGCAACGAGGCCAACGGGGTTTCTGATTCCGTATTCAAACGCTGTACCCGCACGCTCACGATTCCAATGACTGGACCCGAGCCAACCGGCGAGAGAGGCTCCGCGAATGCGGGGCAACGACCGACGGGAGTGGCAAATGTTGAATCGCTCAATGCCGGGGTGGCGGGATCGATCTGCATGTGCGCAATAAGTAGCGCGAAAATTTGATCCTAGGACTTGTCAAAAAAGAGAAGCCTAGTATGATCCTCCGTCTTGTCCGTATTTCGGGGCGTGGCTCAGCCTGGTAGAGCGCTACGTTCGGGACGTAGAAGTCGCTGGTTCGAATCCAGTCGCCCCGACCACTAAAAGCCGCCATTCGGCGGCTTTTTTTGTGTCTGGGTTACGGATGAGAACCAGGAACTGGTTTGACGCGAGCTTGCGAGCGAGGCTGACGCGCAGCGGCGGCCCCCGAAGGGGTGTAACAATCCAGTCGCCCCGACCACTAAAAGCCGCCATTCGGCGGCTTTTTTTGTGTCTGGGTTACGGATGAGAACCAGGAACTGGTTTGACGCGAGCTTGCGAGCGAGGCTGACGCGCAGCGGCGGCCCCCGAAGGGGTGTAACAATCCAGTCGCCCCGACCACCTAAACACTTTATTCACAGCACTTTGCAAAAGGTGTTGTTTTTTATTTCCGCCTCGTTCGGTCTGACTTCGGGGGAAACTTCGAGTTTGGCCGTTTGATTCGCTCACTTTGGTTGTGGGCGTTGCATGTTGAAACATTAAGCGGAGGTAGAACAATGGGACTGGAAATTACACGGAAGAAAGATGGAACGCTGCGATCAAAATGGTGGTACGGACGGTTTGAGGTTAACGGTCAGACGAAGTGCGTGACCCTTGATGTCGAGATCAAGGGCCGGATTCCCGCCACCCTGCGTGAAGAGGGAGACATTAAGTTTGAGCGGGCGCGGGTTTTGGCTCAGGTGAGGCTGGATGAATTCATCCGCGAGGCCAGAAGCCACAAGGCTGCGGAAAAGCACCTGCAGGATCTCTACGAGCTGAAGGCAGGCGATGTGCTGCACAACACGCCACTGACGGAGTTAGAAAGTGTCTGGGATAATTTGCCCGCCAAAAAGACTCGGTCGACAAACTGGATTAAGGTTCAGCACAGCTCATTAAATTCATTCAGGAAGTTTGTTATCCAGAATCACCCGCGCGCGGAGCATATGTCACAGGTGACCCGGTCTATGGCGTTGGCCTGGATGCGAAAGCTCGATGAGAAGGGCTTTCGAGCAGAGACCTATAACCACAAGCTGAGTCTGTTGCAAAGCGTCTTTAACCCCACGGAGAATACCGGGGTGCTGCGCAATCCGTTTGACGGGATTCCGCGGAAACGGAAACGGACCGTGCACCGCGAACCGTTTACCGAAGAAGAGCTGGAGAATGTTATCGCGCATTGTGACGAGTTGTTCCGCCCGGTATTTATTACCGGCATGTGCACCGCTATGCGGCGCGGCGACTGCTGCCTGCTTAAATGGGAATCGGTCGACCTGGAAAGCGGCTTCATCACGGTCGAAACATCCAAGACCGGTGAGCTGGCCGAGATTCCGCTCTTCCCGCGCCTTCGGAAGGAGTTAGAGAACCGGCCCCGACAGGGGGAATACATCTTTCCCGAAGCTGCCGAAATGTATCTGCAGAATCCGAACGGGATCACTTGGCGGACGAGAACCGCTCTGGAAGGCGCAGAAATCACAATAAGCAAGGTCGGCCGGAATGGCCGGCTGGCAAATATCAAAGGCTTCCATTCCCTGCGGACAACTTGGATCACCATGGCTCTGACCGCCGGGGTTCCCATGGAACTGGTCAGACGGGTGACAGGCCATTCCACCGTCAATGTCGTGCTCAAACACTACTTCCGCCCGAATAGAGAAAACTTTCGTGAAGCGCTGGAGTCCGCCCTGCCTATAGCGTTAACCGGCGGGGCCGAGGAACGCTTGGACCTGCCCAAAGAGGTGCTGGAGCTCGGTGAGGTCGTGCGGTCATTGAAACACGAAGAGCTGATTGAAAAAGTGGAAGACCTTGTAACCGCCGTCGCCCGCATGACGAAATCACAAAAAGAAGCCGCCGTTCTCGCGGCCTGAGCGGGGCGGTGCAACCAAATGAAAATATGAGCCGTTTGATTTTCGGCTGTTTTCAGAAAAAAAGTTTGAGGTTTTTTTCAGCATGCTTTTGGCAACTGTCTGGCAGGAAGAGCAAGAGGTCTGCCCATGCCGGTGCGTTGACACTGGCCGAGCGGCTCTTTACTCTCCGCCAAAGACTCAACAAAGGAAATGAATTTGTTCAACATTGGCGAAAAAGGCAGCGACGGTCGGCAAAAGCGGATTGAACACCGGGGTAGACACCTTCGGGTCAGCCGTACCGGCGGAGTGGCCGTCCGGGAGCAGATCCGCGTCGCCGGAGTAAATATCACCGCCAACTCGAAACATGGTGCTCGTGTTTCCACTCGCATCACCAAAGGAACCAATGCCGGATTCCAGAACGGAAACTTTCGACTGCGGGGCCGGTACGGCAAGGGGCCGACCAAACTCAACCTGTCCAAAAGCGGATTCAGCGTTTCTACTAAAAATGCGCTGGGAACCTTCAACTGGATGAAGCCCAACCGCTCCTCCGTGAAATTCGGAGGCGTACAGATTCGCGGAAAGAACGCCGCTGCCATCCAGATGGTTTATGCGATCTTTGCCTTGGCTGCCTTTGTGGTGCAGGCCGCCGTTGTCCTGATCGTGTTCCTAGCGCAGATGCTCTGGATTCTTCTGCAACTGCTGTTCACCTTCCTGTGCTGGTTGCTTCCGATCCTATGGGAAGGATGCGAACGACTGGGACAGGGGCTTA
>CAYYYX010000005.1:0-1780 GCA_964476065.1 uncultured Verrucomicrobiota bacterium
TTGGACCTGAGGTATCCCGAAAGTGCTTAACGCCGCCGGCGTCATAACTTTGGTATTCCCCCAAAAAAAATGACCGCAGGGAATGGCAAAATCCGGAGGCACTTCTTCCAAGGGTTGGAAAAAGGCAATCCCATACCTCATGAGGTATGGGATTGCCCCGTGGTTCAACGAATCGAGTCAGGCCGTTTGGAGCGAGGAGTCAAAACCAACCGACAGCATGTTAGGAATTTAAACACCCGCCACGCTGATTCTGGAGGGTTTCGCTCTGTCGAAACTGGCGGCGACGGAGCGCCACCCTCCGACCATCTCAGCCGCTATATCCAGTCCACATTGAAATAAATTTTTGTGCTTTCTCGTGTTTTTTGTGGCGATCATTTTCCCCTCCGAAAGATCGGCGTTCCCTGCGGGTTAAGCCGCCATTCGGCATGGCTCCCTTCGACGAGCTCCCTTCGACGAGCTCAGGACAGGCAGGGCATGCAGGGCAGGCAGGGCAGGCAGGGCAGGCAGGGCAGGCCGCTACATTTTACGCCTCTGGTGTTCATGATGGATATGACATTATATGATATATGTACGCCCGCTTGGGTGCGTTCCACCCCCCCCGAGGTGAGCCAGCCGAACCATTGGAAAATCTGCGCCCATCTGCGTAATCTGTCGAAGACCCCGACCCTTCGGGGCGGATAAAGATGTTGCCGCGCCCTGACACGCTGGAACTCTGTGCGGAGCGCGGCGGCCTCGGAGAGGCCTGCCCTACCCAATTATTGCCATTCCCTGCGGTCATTTCTTTTTGGGGAATACCAACTTTATGACGCCGGCGGCGTTAAGCACGTTCGCCCCGAAGTATCGGGGCTCAGGTCCAAGATTTGAGAAAAACCCGTGTGGCACGCGGCCCGTAGCTTACAAAAAACCAGAACCATAAATGGCGCGGGCGGGCAGATCTAACATTCCGGCATGATTTGCCCGTTTTCTGGCATGTTTAACGCTACATCCATCTCGTTCTCTTCGGATATGCCCGCCGTCAAAAGGGATATTCCGCAGTTTTGCGGCGGGTGTGAAAATTTTGACGCAGAGAAAGACAACCCCAGGAGTGTCTCATGTATACGGTTGAAGAATACGACACCTACTTGACCGTCGAGTTTGATCACCATCCCGACCTGTTTGAAATGGAAACCGCCATTGCGGCTGAATTCCGTCACCCGCATTACGCCGACACGAACGACATCTGGATTTTTAACGACAACCTGCCAGATGTGGCTCTCGACCATTTCCGGGATATAGGGTCGATCATCCGGACGCTTTTCCCCAAAAAGGCCACGCACAGCAAAACGGCAATCGTTGTTTCGTCCGCGCTGGGGATGGCGGTTGCCGAAATCTGGAAAACCTCCATGAATCTGCCGTACGAAATCGAGGCGTTCACCTCGCTGGACAGCGCCAAAGAGTGGGTCTCGCCGGAGCCGGGGATCTGAGAGCCCGCTCCCTTCGATAAACTCAGGGCAGGCAGGGCAGGCAGGACGGGCCGCCTGCGAGCGGGTGGTGAAAAAATCTGCGCCCACTTGTGCTGCGAAGCCTTTGGCGAAGCATGTATCTGCGTAATCTGCGGTTACTGTCTGAGCCAGCAGAGAACCCGTTTGACCCGAGGTTCGGCGGGTATTTGCAGTAAATCCAGTATGAGTCAAGTGGGTCGGTAAATAAGTCAAGTATGAGTCAAGCTGCGTGGCGGACGATATATCGTATTACGATATATGCCCCTTTCGTTCCATTTGCCGGCCACGCCAAGGGCCTT